>CAZRLJ010000047.1:0-14159 GCA_964600905.1 uncultured Acutalibacter sp.
CTTCCGAATACGGTATGCAGCTGCGCGCTAAGCAGATGACCCGCCGTTTTTACGGAGTGCTGGAGAACCAGTTCCATCATTACTATGAGATGGCCGTCAATATGCCCGGCAAGACCGGCGACAATCTGCTGATTCTGCTGGAGTCCCGCCTGGACAACGTGGTGTATCGCTGCGGCTGGGCCAGCTCCCGTGCGGAAGCCCGTCAGCTGGTGGTTCACGGCCATTTCACCGTCAATGGCAAGAAGGTGGACATCCCCTCTTACCTGGTGAAGCCCGGAGAGGTCATTGCGATCAAGGAGGGCAGCCGCTCCAGTGAGAAGTTCAAGGCTGTTCTCGAGGCCAACTCTGCCCGTCCCGTGCCCCAGTGGCTGGACGTGGACGCCCCCAATGCACAGGCGAAGGTGGTGGCAATGCCCACCCGTGAGGAGATCGACCTTGAGGTGGACGAGACGCTCATCGTCGAGTTGTACTCCAAATAATGCCTAGCGGCAGTTCTGTTCGCAATAAACTTCGCATTGTGTAAGGAGGATCGCGGATGATTGAGATCGAAAGACCCAAGATTACAATAGAGGAAATTTCCGACAACGGCACCTATGGCAAGTTCGTGGTGGAGCCTCTGGAGAGAGGCTTCGGCACCACTCTGGGCAACAGCCTGCGCAGGGTTCTGCTTTCCAGTCTGCCGGGCGTGGCCGTCAAATCTGTGAAGATCGACGGCGTGCTGCACGAATTTTCCACCATCCCGGGTGTAAAAGAGGATGTGGCTGAGATCATTCTCAACATCAAGGGGATCGTGGCAAAGCTGAATGCCGACGGCCCCAAGAACGTTGAGATCTCCGCCGAAGGCCCCTGTGAGGTGACCGCGGCGTCCATTAAGGTGGACAGCGAGGTGGAGATCCTCAATCCGGAGCTGCACATCGCCACCTTGGGTGAAGGGGCCAAGCTCTACATGGAGCTGACCTTGGATAAGGGAAGGGGTTATGTCTCCAACGAGCGCAACAAGCAGAACATGCCTGAGGGCGTGATCGGCGAAATTGCGGTGGATTCGATTTACACACCTGTGCTCAAGGTAAATTTCAACGTCGAAAGCACCCGTGTGGGCCAAAGCATCGACTATGACAAGCTGACGCTGGAGGTCTGGACCAACGGGGTCATCAATGCGCAGGAGGCTGTTTCCCTGGCCGCCAAGGTCCTTACCGATCACCTGAACCTGTTCGTGGACCTGTCCGATAAGGGCAAGAGCACGGAGATCATGGTGGAGAAGGACGAGGGCGGCAAAGAGAAGGCCCTGGAAATGACCATTGAAGAGCTGGATCTGTCGGTCCGTTCCTTCAACTGCCTGAAGCGGGCAGGGATCAACACGGTGGAGGACCTGATCAGCAAGTCCGAAGAGGACATGATGAAGGTCCGCAACCTGGGCCGCAAGTCCCTGGAGGAGGTCGTCTGGAAGCTGGCCTCTCTGGGCTTCAGCCTGCGCAAGGACGACGAATAACTTAACTTTACCCAGATAGGAGGGAATACTATGCCGGGAACCAGAAAGCTGGGAAGAGACACCGCCCATCGGACAGCCATGCTCCGTGGCCTTGTGACCTTCTTCTTCGAGAACGGCAAGATCGAAACGACCGCGACCCGCGCTAAAGAGGTGCGCGCCCTGGCCGAAAAGATGATTACCATTGCCAAGCAGGATAACCTGCAGAACAAGCGTCTGGTCATGAGCTTCATCACCAAGGAGAGCGTGACCCATAAGCTGTTCACCGAGATCGCTCCCAAGTATGCGGACCGCAACGGCGGCTATACCCGCATCACCAAGCTGGGGCCGCGCCGCGGCGACGCCGCTGAGATGGCGATCCTGGAGCTGCTCTGATCGAGCGGCTCGGAGATCATCTGAAAAGATATGCAAAAAAGCCTCCCGGTCTATAGACCGGGAGATTTTTTTGCGGAAAACCGGTCCGTTTCGCTTTTGGGCGCGGTCAGCGGAAGGAGTGGGCAGAGGGAAAGAAAAAACTATTGCTTTTTTGCGTAGATACAGTATAATGATTTATAACGCTTCAAGCGAACAAGAGCGAGGGAAGGAGGGGAAAACAGGGTGTATATGCAGATTCGGCTGCCATTGGCGTGCCTTCTGATCACGGCGTACTGCTTCTGGTATTACCGGAGGAAACGGCGGCTTCACACCAAAACGGCAAAGGTGTTTGAGACGATGACAGTTACAGCGATCATTCACCTGGCCGCGGCTACGGTCACAGAGTACACGGTAAACAACCGGGATGTGACCCCTCCTCTCCTGAACTATTTTTTCCACATTGTCTATTTTATCAGTATCAGCCTTTGCTGCTGTTTGGTGCTCTACTACCTTTTGCAGTATATCGAGCGCGGCGGCGGAAGACGGCAGTATTCGACGAAGGTGGCAATGTTCGTCGTTGGCGTGCTGACACTTCTGGCGCAGATTCTTCTTCCCATTGAATACATTGATACCGGCCACGGCTCCTATTCTTACGGGCCGAAGGCCTATGCCCTTTATGTGCTGGTGATTTATGTCATGGCCACCCTGCTTTATGAACTCTTTCGGTATCGGAAGATTTTGGGCAGGGAGCAGAACCACGTGTTCCTGGCTTCCGTTATCGTTTATCTGATTATCGCAGCGATCCAGATCGCCTTCCCCTACATCCTGTTGACCAGCCTGGGCCTGACCCTAATCGTGCTGGGCTTCATGATGAACACAGAGGACGTCCATCTCTATGTGGCTTACAAAACCGGCCTGTTTAACGAATTGGGCTGTCAGGAGATCATTAGGGAGCGACTGCTCAGCGGCAAGCCCTTCCAGGTGGGAATGTATGTTTTTCTGGGCAATGAGGGGGACGCCGCCAATGCCGCAAAGGCAGTTGAGGCGCAGCTTCCCGAGAGAGAAACCGGGTTGATCTGCGGGATGGCCACAGAAAATGTGATGCTGGTGCTGCCCTCGACCAATCAGGCAAAGCTGGGAGAGCCTCCGGCGCCTGCTTCCGAGGAGGAGCTTCTTCGCTCCGGGCTGAGCTATACCACCGAAGTCCTTTCCTTTGGGCCCGGGGACAGCGTGGATAAAATTTGGGATTTCATTTTGCAGCGCAAGGAATTTTACGAGGCGGAGGCTCTGCAAAGGGACGATCTTACCGGCGTAATGCGCCGGGAGGCTTTCGTCCGGAAGGCGGAGTTCTTTATCTCTCAGCGGCAGGCGTTTTCCTTTGTAATGGTGGATATGGATGACTTAAAGTCTGTCAACGATACCTATGGGCACGGTGTTGGCGACCAGGCCCTGCAATTCCTGGCAGACGCCATTCGTTCCACGGTACGAAGCTCCGATCTGGTAGGCCGCATGGGCGGCGATGAGTTTTGGATCGCCCTGTATGGCACCACGGAAAAGGAGCGGGTCCGGGAGGTTATCGGCCGTATTCAGAAGCATCTGGCAGACGGGGAGGTTTTGCCAGGTTCGGATTTACGGATCCAGGTGTCCTTTGGCGTCAGTGTGTACGAGCCGGAGAATGGAGAAGTTTCCTTTCAGGAGCTGTATGCCAGCGCCGACGCCGCCGTTTACCACGTCAAACGCAACGGGAAGAACGGTATTTCCTTTGAGGGAAAGACAGCGGAATAAGCAGGAAAAAAGGTCCCTTCGGCAAGCTGCCGAAGGGACCTTTTTTTGTCTGAAACGAGCCAAGAGGGAGGCCAGGCTCAGGAGACCTCCCAATACATTTTCGTCCGGGTGCTGACCTCGCCCTTTTGGAGCGTAAAGGTCATTTCCGGCGTTAGGGGGTCCGCCAGGCCGCCGATTTCGGGACAGGTGGAGTCTGCCGTTACGGTCATTTTGTCTCCGGCAAACCGGAAAATAAACCGTTTTCCGCTGGCCAGGCGGGTATTCCGCAGCTCGATCTCCAGCTGATTTGCGGCCCGCCAGCGGCCGTTTGCGCCGTAGAGCACGCCGCTGATTTCGGTCGTGGAAAAATGGCCGTTCATGTTTACAGGGATAGCGTATTTCCCGTTGTCCTGGGTGCAGAGCAGGGCCGCGTCGTCGCCCTCAAAGCGGAAGCCCAGGGAGAGGAGCTGACCGCCCTCCGGCAGAAAACGACCGATCCCGCCGATGATGTCGGTCATGGCGGGCAGAGGAGCATCCGGCAGGTAAAGGGCGCCGTTGAGGGAGGCCTCCCCGCCGGGGTTCCGCACGCCCAGCATGGGGTTGAGTTCCAGATGGGCCAGGCGGTTCCGCAGAATATGGGCCGCTCCATGGTTTTCCGGCAGGCTGTTCTCTGCAATGCCGGGCAGCAGATTGTCCCATACGGCGGTGAGTACGGCCTGCAGCCGCAGGGAGCAGGACTGAATCACCAGCACTGCGTCCTGCTTTGTCATGACGATACCGTACTGACCGAAAGCGCCGTCCCCCCGGAACACACCCTCGGGCTCACAGCGCCAGAACTGGAAGCAGTAGCCCTGGTGCCAGTCGGGATCCCCATCCCAGCCGGGACCGGAATTGTCGATCTGCTTGGAGGTGGCCATTCCGAACCATTCCCTGTTTAACAGCTGCCTGCCCTCCCAGCTGCCCTGGTTCGCCACGAACTGGACAAACCGGGCCATGTCCTCCAGGGTCAGAGAATAGCCGGCGCCCCCCATTTCGGTGCCATCCGGCAGGGGCTGGCAGTGGATGTCGCTGAGACCCAGGGGCAAAATGAGCCGTGGCCGCAGAAATTCCGTCAGGGTCAGGCCGGTCTTTTTCGTCAGAATGGCGGAAAGCAGGTTCGTTCCGGCGGTATTGTACATGAAGTGGGTGCCGGGCTCGTAGACAAAGGGGTGATGGAGAAATTCCGTGATCCAGTCCGGATTGCCGGCAGCGCCCCAGGAAATTTCGGTTTCGTGGCCGCAGCCCATCATCAGCAGATGGCGAATGGTTGCCTTTTGCAGATTTTCACTGGGGTGTTCCGGCGACTTTTCCGGAAAGATGTCGATCAGCCGGTCGTCCAGGGAGAGGATACCCTCCTGTACGGCAAAGCCGATAGCGGTGGAGGTAAGGCTTTTGCTGAAGGAGAACATGATGTGCTGGGTGGATCGGTTGTAGGGTTTCCAGTAGCCCTCGGCGCAGACCTTTCCATGGCGCAGCAGCATAAAGCTGTGCATTTCAATGCCGTAGCGGTACAGCTCGTCCAGCATGTCGGTAATGGCTTGTGAGCGGACGCCCACGCTTTCCGGGGACACTCTTTCAAATTCCATATGGTTGCAGCTCCTCTCAAATTTCTGTGCTTTCTTTTAGTCTATCACGGATTAAAGAAACGCGCAATGCCCAATACTATAAGGAAACCTATCTGAAACAGGAAGGATGAAAAGCATGGTAAAAATTCAAAAGGTCACAGGCATGGAGATATTGGATTCCCGGGGGAATCCCACGGTCAGCGCCACGGTGCAGCTCTCCGATGGAGCCGTGGGCGTGGCGGCAGTGCCATCCGGCGCCTCCACCGGAAAATTTGAGGCGGTGGAGCTCCGGGACGGAGACGAGCGGCGGTATGGTGGAAAAGGCGTACTGAAAGCCGTGAAAAACGTGAACGAGATCATTTCCCCGGCCCTGGAAAAGGTCCATTCCCTGACGGTGCGGGAGATAGACGGCGTTCTGCGAAAGCTGGACGGCACCCTCAATAAGGCCCGGCTGGGGGCCAACGCCACCTTGGCGGTCTCCCTGGCCTGTGCCCGGGCGCTGGCCGCCCATTACCGGATGCCCCTGTACCGGTATCTGGGCGGCGCCGGGGCCTATCAGCTGCCGGTGCCCATGATGAATATCTTAAACGGCGGCGCCCATGCGGGGAATAACATTGATATTCAGGAGTTTATGATCATGCCTCTGGAGGCGGAGAGCTTTCGGGAGGGGCTGCGCTGGTGTGCGGAAATCTATCACACCCTGGGGGCTGAGCTGAAACGGAAGGGGCTTTCCACCGCCGTGGGAGACGAGGGAGGCTTCGCGCCGGATCTTCCCACCGACGAGGCCGCCATTGAGGAAATCCTGAACGCCGTGGAGAAGGCCGGATATTCCGGCCGGGTGAAGCTGGCCCTGGACGCCGCCGGAAGCGAGTGGGTCAAGGACAGCCACTACCGGATGCCCAAGCGCGGCATCGAATTTGAGGGCCCGCAGCTCATCGAGTATTGGGAGGAGCTGGTGGAAAAGTACCCCATCTTTTCCATTGAGGACCCTCTGGGAGAAGAGGATTTTGAAAATTGGGCGGAGATGACTGCCCGGCTGGGGCACAGGGTCCAGCTGGTGGGAGACGATCTGTTTGTCACCAACATGGAACGGCTTCGGCAGGGGGTGGATGAGGGCGCGGCCAACGCGATCCTGATCAAACCCAACCAGATCGGCACCCTGACAGAGACCCTGGAGACGATTGACCTGGCAAAGCGCAGCGGCTACAAGACCATCATTTCCCACCGGTCCGGCGAGACGGAGGACACCTTTATCGCAGACCTGGCGGTGGCGGTCAATGCCGGGCAGATCAAGACCGGCGCTCCCTGCCGCACAGAGCGGGTGGCCAAGTATAACCGTCTGCTGCGCATTGCGGAAGGGAACCTTGCAGGCAATCCCGCAGGTTGACCTGGCGGGCCGAAACGTGTAAAATGAAGAAAGGCAACACCGCACAATTCTAAGTGCCGGATTGCGTCGGCAAATTTTTCGCCAGATGAAGCAAAAACCGCATGGCCATACTTTGTGTATGGCCGAGGATTTTTGCAAAATATGACGGGAAATTTGCAAGCAAGATGGCGCTTAAAGCGTTAGCCGCGAATTGTGCGGTGTTGCCAAAGGCTTTACACGGGAGGAAAATCGATATGGGAGCTGTTTGGGAACGGGTGGAGCGCTGTGTGCGGGACGTCCGGGCAAGGACGGATTTTGTGCCGAAAACCGCGGTGGTGCTGGGTTCCGGCCTGGGAGCCTTTGCAGACCGGATAGAACACGCCGTCACCGTGGAGTATGGAGAAATCGCAGGCTTTCCCGTGTCCACAGTGCCGGGACACAGGGGCCGGTTCGTGTTCGGCCTTGTGGGCCGGGAGCCGGTGGCCGTTATGCAGGGCCGGGTCCATTATTATGAGGGCTACCCCATGGAGGACGTGGTTTTGCCCCTTCGGGTGCTCCATGCCCTGGGCGCGGAACGGGTGATCCTCACCAATGCCGCCGGAGGCTTGGGCGCCCATCTGGAGGCTGGGGATCTGATGCTTTTGACGGACCATATTTCTTCCTTTGTCCCCTCTCCGCTGATGGGCCCCAATGAGGAAAGGCTGGGGGAGCGTTTTCCGGATATGACCGGGGTTTACAGCCCGGCCCTCCGGGAAAAAGCCAGACAGGCCGGGGCGGAGCTGGGCGTCTCCCTGAAGGAGGGAATCTATCTCCAGGCCACCGGGCCCAATTACGAGACCCCGGCCGAGATCCGCATGTACCGGACCCTGGGCGCCGACGCCGTGGGCATGAGCACTGCCTGCGAGGCCATAGCTGCCCGGCATATGGACATGGAGGTCTGCGGGATCAGCTGTATTACCAATCTGGCGGCCGGTCTGGGCGGGAAGCCCCTGAGCCACCAGGAGGTTCAGGAAACAGCCGACCGGGTGGCGGGCAGCTTTCAAAGGCTGCTGGCCCGGCTGCTGGAGCTGCTCTGAACAGAAAAGGGACCGCCCAAGCTGGGCGGTCCCTTTGTTTCTAAGATTTATTTCTTTTCCTGTTCCTTGGCGATGATGTCCAGCATGGCCTCCAGCCCGGCGTCAGCCTGAGGCGCTGGATTTTCTGTGTCCGGCTGGGGCTGGGGTTCCGGTTCCGGCGCAGGAACAGGTTCCTCCGGCTCGGAAGCGGGTTCGGCGGCAGACTCTTCCGGCTCCACAGAAGGCTCAGAAGGCTCCGGCTCTTCCGGCTGCGCCTGGGTTTCCGCCATTTCCTTTGTCAGGCGGAGCAGCTCTTTGTCGGAGCGGCGGGGCTCCTCCTTTTTCTCCGGCGTTTTCTTCTCCGGCTTCTTTCCCTTGAGGGTGCGCACAATGAGAAAAGCGAACAGAGCCAGCACCGCCAGAACGATCACCACCACCAGGACGATCACGGGAGCATTGGAGGCGGGCTGGGGCGCGGGGGCCACGCCGTCAATGGCGGAGACGGGATAACTCACATTGGTCTGGGAGGAATTGCCCAGCTGGCCCTTTTCGTTATTTCCCATGGCCTGCACGGAGCCATCCTCCAGCAGGTATAGCATATGTCCGCCGCCCAGGGCGACGCCGTATACATTGCGCTCGATCACTGCCGGGAAGGGACTCATCTGGGAGCCGTACTGGCCGTAATCGTTTTTGCCCCAGGCGTACAGCGTGCGGTCCTTGCCGATAGCGGCGGAAAAATCCTCGCCGCAGGCGATCGTGGAAACGGAGTCCAGAATCTGTACCGGCTCGGGAATGTTGTCATAGGTGCCGTTGCCCAGCTCTCCGTTGGCGTTGTAGCCGCAGGCCCAGACAGTGCCGTCCTTTTTCAAAATCAGTGTGCCGAAGCTGGTGCAGGCCACGCTTTGTACGCCGTCCATCACCTGAATAAAGCTTTTGGTAGAATCCATGGTGCCGTCGGCCAGCTGCCCGTAGGAGTTGTCCCCTGCGGCCCAGAGAGTGTCGTCCGTTTTCACCGCCATGGTGTGCAAAGTCCCTACGGCGGCGCTGCGCACATCGCTGAGCACTTCCTTGGGGGCGACCATGTTGGTGGCGGAGCCGACGCCCAGCTGTCCGTCGTTGTTGTAGCCCCAGGTCCACAGGGTCCCGTCGCCTGTAACGGCGGCGGTGTGGTATCTTCCAGGGGCGGCGGAGACCACGTCGGTCAGAACCGCCGAGGGTTCCATTTTCGTTTCGGTGTCGCCCAGGCCGATCTGGCTGCTTTCGTTCCAGCCCCAGCCGTAGAGGGTGCCGTCTTTGGCGACGGCAAAGGTGTCCAGGTATCCGGCGTACACGGCCCGCACATTGCTCAGCACCTGTACATACTCTGCGCTGTGTTCGTCAGGGGCGCTGGAGCTTTCCTCCTCGTCGGAAATGAGATGGCCCGTACCCAGCTGGCCGTAAGCGTTGGAACCGGCCATCCACAGGGTTCCGTCCTCCTTGACCACGCCGGAATGGAGAAATCCGGCGGCCAGAGGCGAGAATTCCGGATCGATCCTGACGCCGCCGGACGCGAAGGCGGTGCAGGGAGCGGCCAGAAGCAGAGCGGCTAGGCACAGCGCCGATATTTTTTTCAAGATGGAACGCATGAAAGATCCCTCCTGTTTTTGATCAGATATACTCTTTATAATACTATTATAAGTTATACCGGAGGTAGTTGCAAGCGTCCCAGGTGAAAACTTTGTGACAATTTCCTGAAATCCATTGAAATTGGCCGAAGGATAGGCTAAACTTAAAGCGGATTTTCTCTATTTTGAGGAAGGAACCAGTAAAAATGCCCCTGATGGATGGGAGGACCGACCTATGAAACGGATCAAGCGGTTGCTTGCTTTTTTGCTGGCCGCCCTGGCGATACCGGCTTTTTCTGCCGGGACCGCTCTGGCAGCCGGGGATACGGAGGCGGACTGGACGCAGATCTCCGCCGGATGGTATCATTCTCTCGGTGTGAAGTCCGATGGTTCTTTGTGGACCTGGGGGACCAATCAGTTTTCCCAGCTGGGTACCGGCGATGGTAATTCGTATTTCCTGCCCCGGAAGATCATGGACGATGTGGCCTGGGCGGAGGCCGGTGAAAGCCAGTCCCTGGCCCTGAAAAAGGACGGTACCCTGTGGATTTGGGGCGCTAACGAGATGGGACAGCTGGGCCTGGAGGGTACGGATAAGGAGACCGCACCCCAGCTGCTGATGGACAGTGTGTCGAAAATATTTACCAATTACACCCACTCCTTCGCCCTGAAAACCAACGGCACCCTCTGGGCCTGGGGGGACAATACCGAAGGCCAGCTGGGCACGGGAGACACAAACGCCGTCAAGGCCCCGGTGATGGTCATGGAGGACGTGAAGTTCGCCGCCGCCGGGTGCTTTCACAGCGCCGCCATTACAAAGGACGGCAGCCTGTGGATCTGGGGCCACAACCACGGCGGCTGTCTGGGCCTGCCGGAGGAAGGGGATGTGGTTCCCACCCCGACGAAAATCATGTCCGGCGTCAAGACGGCAGCGCTCAGCGAGGACTTCAGCTGCGCGGTGACGGAGAACGGCGACCTGTACACCTGGGGCGTGAACATCTATGGGCAGCTGGCCACCGGAGATACGGAGTTTGTGGCCGAGCCCCGGAAGGTGGCGGAAAACATTGCGGAGGTCCAGGCCGGGCACAACCATATTGTGGCCCTTACGACGGATGGAGACGTGATGACCTGCGGCCTCAACCAGTATGGGCAGGTGGGGGACGCCACCGGGATCGACTCCAC
The DNA here is from genome assembly GCA_964600905.1 of uncultured Acutalibacter sp. Classification (GTDB taxonomy): domain Bacteria; phylum Bacillota; class Clostridia; order Oscillospirales; family Acutalibacteraceae; genus Acutalibacter. The sequence goes on from CAZRLJ010000047.1 coordinate 10,413, forward strand.
GGAGCTCACCCATGTGCTGCAAAATGTGTCCGCCATTTCCTGCCACAGCGATCACACCATTGCCTTTGGGTCCGACGGTATTTACGTGTGGGGCTCCAATTATTACGGCCAGTTCGGCAACGGTACAGGCATGGCCGCTTTTTCTCCCCAGCCCTTCAAGGGAGGGAAGGAGGAGGAGCCGAAGAAGCTGACCGGGGAAATCGACCTTGCGGAGCAGGAAAACACCTTCTCCGTGGGGATGTCTCACGGTCTGGCGAAGACCCAGGACGGCAAGGTCATGGTGTGGGGCTACAACGCCCAGGGCCAGGCGGGCCTGGGCGTTGCCGGAGGGACCGTGGAGCCCGGAGAGATCCTGGCGGATATGGACGTGATCTCCGTGGCGGCCGGAGAGGTGACCTCCTACGCAATAGACAGGGACCATGTGCTCTGGGGCTGGGGCGATAACTCCAATAACCAGCTGGGCGCCGGGCTGCAGACCCAGGTTTTGACGCCGGAAAAAATCATGGAGGACGTGGCCTTTGTGGCTCCCGGGGAGTACCACTCCCTGGCCATCAAGACAGACGGCACCCTCTGGGGCTGGGGAAATAACAACTACGGCCAGCTGGGCGTGGGAGATTCCGTTACCCGGACAGAGCCGGTTATGATCATGGACCACGTCCGGAAAGCGGCAGTAGGCCGGTATCATTCCATGGTTCTGCGCACGGACGGCAGCTTGTGGATGTGGGGTAACGGCAGCCAGGGCCAGCTGGGCTTTGGCGGAAACGGCAGCACCTTTATTCCCCTGGAGCTTAAGGGGGATGTGGCGGATATTGCCGCCAGGGGCAGCAACTCTGCGGCGATCTTGAAGGATGAAACCCTGTGGCTGTGGGGAGATGACAGCCAGCACCAGGTGGGCCGTGCCGAGGGGAATGAATCTGAGGAAGAAAGCCGGCCGGCAGCAGCGACGGACCTCACCCTGGATAAAGAAAACACGATCACCTACACCGGAGATCAGGCGTCCATTTTCAGTCCCGTACAGGTGATGAGCGGCGTGTATGCCGTCTCCCTGGGAGAATACCACACCATGGCCCTGAAAACCGACGGCACTCTCTGGGCCTGGGGAATGGGCGAGCTGGGGCAGCTGGGTGGAACGCTGCAATCCTCCGGGGAGCACCGGGAGCTGGACAGCAGTGTGGTAGAGATCTGTGCGGGCAGCGCCAATTCCATTTACCAGAGAAAGGACGGCTCCCTGTGGGGCGTTGGAAATAACGATTACGGCCAGCTGGGCTATCCTGTGGAGGCGGTCAATCAGGAAAGGACTGCGGTCACCGAGCCGGAGCGGATCTTGCGGGGAGTGAGCCTGTCCCCCAGGGCCCAGGATTTCCGGGAGAGCAGGCTGAAGCTGTCCCTGGGGCAGATGTTGTCCCAAATATCGGTATCCGGTTGGATCTCAGTCGGGGCTGTGCTGGTGATCGTTGTGCTGGCGGTGATCCTGATCTGGCTCCAGCGGCGCATCCGCAAGCTGCGGATCGCGGCCAATGTGGCGGTGGACCAGGTACAGCAGCTCCAGAAGGAGCGGGATAGGCTCCTGACAGGGGGCGGCGCCCAGCGCCGCAGACGAAAAGACGAAAATCAGTAAATAAAAAGCGCGCAGAAGGGCGGTCTCGGACCGCCTTTTTTGCGTGATGCAGGAAAAGGGCCAGGAGCTCCGTCTAAGGGATGAGCGGAACAAAACCCGGGGAAATCCGCCGGAAGGGACTGAGACGATGGAAAAGAACAAAAGGGACCTGACGCTGGTGAAAAAGGCCATGCGGGGAAATCCCAAAGCCTTTGGAGAGCTGGTGCGCCAGGAGCAGGAATATCTCTACCGCATGGCTTTTCTCTACACCCATCAGGAGGAGGACGCCCTGGACGCCGTGCAGGAAAGCGTTCTGAAGGCCTATCAAAGCCTCAAAACCCTGCGGGAGCCATCCTATTTCAAAACCTGGCTCACCCGCATCGTCATCAACACAGCTACGGATATTTGCCGGAAGCGGCGGCCCGCGGAGGACCTGGAAAGCATCGGCGAGCTGCCCGCCGCGGAAACCCTTTCCGTGGAGGCGCGCATGGACCTGTATGACGCGCTGGAGCGGCTGCCGGAAAAATACCGTGACGTGGTAAAGCTGAAATATTTCGACGGCCTGACCATCCGGGAGATCGCGGAGATCACCGAACAGGCCGAGGGAACCGTATCTTCGCAGCTGACCAGAGCCATCCGGCTTCTGCGCAGCGATCTAACAGAAAGGGAGGAATCGAAATGCGGACAGATGTAAATGAAATGATCGCCATCCCCGCCCGACTGGATGATGTTGTAGAGGACAGCCTGCGGCAGGTGGGAAAAATCTACCGCCGGAAGCTGGTCAAACGGGCCGGCGCCACCTGCGGCAGCCTTTTGGCCGTGGTGGGAGCCCTCCTCATCTTTGGCTTTGCCAATCCGGCCCTGGCGGCAGAGTTCCCCCTGATCGGCAGCCTGTTTAAGAATGTGAGCCAGAAAACAGGAAGCATCCCCACCCACCTTGAGGAATACGGCGTGGTGCAGACCGTGGACGCCGCCGCGGCGGGAGATTTTGCCTTCCACGCTACGAAAGTATACAGCGACGGCTATACCGCCCAGATCGCCATGGAGTTCACCACCCCGGAGGACATGACGGCAAAGCCGGAATATTTCCAGGCCACGGGCGAAAACACCGCCACCGTCAACGGAACCGACGCCAGGGTGAAGAATGTAAGCCTCTTTACCTATGTGGACGGCAGGTGGATCGGCGCCGCCAATATCCTGGTTCCGGAGGAGGAGCGGGACAAGGATACCCTGGAAATTTCCCTGACCATGCCCTCTGTAGAGGGCTGTGGAAAGACCGGGGCGGATGGGGTCGCGGAGGCCGGAAGCTATGAGTTGGTGGTGACGGTCCCCGTGGACAAGGCCCACGAGCATGGCTTTGCAAGCGACGCCGTGGACAACGGGGCCAAGGTGCTGGAGGTTCTGGCTACGCCCGCCATGACCAGGATCACAGTGGAAAAGCCCTATTGGGGGGATGTGTCCCCGGCTCCGGAGGACGGCTCTATCGGCAATCCCATTCTCACCCTGGAGGACGGCAGCGTGATAGAACAGGATTATTCCACCTCTATGGAGCTTGGCGGCTATGATTACAAGAGCAAGGAAACCCAGGCGGCGGACCTGTACTTTGACGGCCTTCCCGCCGGAACCAGGTCATTCACCCTGCAATTCACGAAAAGCGCAAATGACCGGAAGGAAATCTACGCCGAATTCGTCATTGACCTAGCGGCGGAGACCGTCACCTCCGGCAGCACCCCCGCAAAAGAGGTGGTGACCTATGCGTCGGATAGAGTCAACGGCCTGGGCCTGGGCCAGGAGCAAAACGGTTTTGCCGTATCCGCAGTGGAACTGTACATGGGAGACGGTTACGCCCAAATCGACCTGACTCCCGGCCAGTGGACCGTAGAGGACCCTTGCCGGATCACGGTGGAACTGTATAACGCCGACGGCGACCTGCTGGGAGAAACCGTTTCCGTAGTGACCACGCCCCTGGGCGAGGAGCGGCTGAACTCCCAGTAGGGCACAGGTCAGGACGACAGCGGGCATCTGCTTTCCCTCACGCCCCGGTTTGATCTATCCGATGTGTATAACTCCGGAACCCTGCCCCAGGCAGGGGACCAGGTGACCACCGTGATCAAGGACCAGGACAGCGGCGAGGTGCTGCTCACCGATAC
>CAZRLJ010000048.1:0-13764 GCA_964600905.1 uncultured Acutalibacter sp.
CAGCCATCTTATGGCCAGCCCCCGGTGCAGCAGCCTTACGGTCAGCCATCTTACGGCCAGCCTGGGCCTGTGGGGAATGCTCCGGGCATGTATTATTATCCTCCGGTCCGTCCCCAGCGGGATCCCCGGCTGAAAATGGCCACTCAGACGGTGAATATCGTCTCCTTGCTGACCCTGGGCATGACCGTGGCCGCTTTTGTTGTGGACCTGCTGTTCATGGCGGCGGCGATGCTGGCAGGCGTGAACATCATGTCGGATTCCATGGGCTACCAGTGGCTTTCTGCGGCCACGGTGCCTTTGTCCACAGCCCTGCCCTTTTTCATCTATCTGCTGATCCGCCGCCGGGAGGCGGAGGAATTCCTGCGCTTTGAAAAGGTGGGCTTTGGGACGGGGCTGCTCTGTGTGCTGGCTGGGCTGTGCGTCTGTATGCTGGCCAATTACCCCTCCTTCTTTATCCAGGAGTTTTTCGGCGCCTTCGGCTACGAGCCCTCCGCGGATCCCTTTGAAAACGCCCGGTCCGTTCCCCTGTTTGTATTGCAGCTTTTCACCGTTGCCATTCTGGTGCCGGTGATGGAGGAATTCGCCTTCCGGGGCGTGCTGCTTTCCGCTCTCCGCAGGCACGGAACAGGCTTTGCCATCGTCTGCTCATCCCTGATCTTTTCCCTGGTCCATCTGGATTTTGCCAACGTGGTCTTTGCGTTCATTGCCGGGCTGACCTTTGGCTATCTCTACGTGCGCACCGGCAATCTGTGGATCACCATCGCCATCCACGCCCTGAACAACGGGATTTCCGTGGTGGGGCAGAATCTGTCCCTTTTCGTGGGGGACCCGGAGGTTCAGGAGGTGGTCAGCGTCATCCTGATGCTGGGGCCGATCCTTTTGGGTCTTTTGGCTATTGGGCTGCTCTTTGCCCGCCGCCGGGAGCTGTTCTCTTTGAAGCAGTTCCCGGTCAGTCCCATGTCCCCGCCGCCCTTGCGCTGCAGAGAGGCCGTCTCCTGCATGGTGCGTTCTCCCGCCCTGTGGGCGGTGGCGGCCATGATGGTCTATTACACCGTCACCCTGTTTTTCTGAGAAAATGGAGCTTGTGTTTCTGCCGAAAAAGGAATTTATGCTCCGGGCGCTGGAGCTTGCCCGGGAAGCCCGGGACGCGGGGGAAGTGCCTGTGGGCGCTGTGGTGGTCCGGGAGGGCCGGATCATCGGCGAGGGCCGGAACCGCCGGGAGGCGGGAAAGAACGCTCTGGCCCACGCGGAGCTGGAGGCCATCCACCGGGCTTGCGAGGCCCTGGGGGACTGGCGTTTAAGCGGCTGTCAGCTTTACGTGACCCTGGAGCCCTGTCCCATGTGCACCGGGGCTATCATCAACAGCCATCTGGATACGGTGGTGTACGGCGCCGACGACGACCGGGCCGGGTGCTGCGGCACCGCCGCCGATCTCTTTGCCCTGCCTTATAGCCATCGTCCGGAGGTCTACCGGGGCTTTTATGAAGCGGAGTGCAGGGAGCTTCTGCGGGAGTTTTTCTCCGGACTGCGAAAATGATTCGATGAAAGGGGAGGGATACGCCATGGCCGCGCCCACTGTGCTGCTGTACAATTTGGAGAATGACCGGGGGAGAGCCATCAAAATGCTCTGCCTGTCGCTGAAGCTGCGGGCGAGGACGGTCGCCCCGGCGGAATACGGCCTGACCCTCCAGGAGCTTCTGGAGGGAAAGGAGCCCCCGGAAGGCGATCCTCCCACCGGATTTTCCGAGGAAATGCTGGTGATGGCCGGGCTTTCCGGCTTCCAGATGGATCGGCTTCTTCAGGGCTTTCGCCGGAAAAGGCTTCCGCCTGTGGAGCTGAAGGCCGTCCTGACTGCCGTAAACAGCCAGTGGGATTCCTGCCGCCTCCATCAGGAGCTGGCCCTGGAGCACGAAGCAATGAAGAACGGAAACTCCGTTCCTGACGAGAGGGGCGTCCGTATATGAAAAAGTACCTGGCCATTGACATTGGCGCTTCCTCCGGCCGCCATATTGTGGGCTGGCTGGAACAGGGACAGATCGTCACACGGGAGGTCTACCGCTTCTGGAATGGGGTGGACAGGCTTGACGGCCATTTGACCTGGAACATGGAGCGCCTGGAGCAGGAGGTCCGCACCGGGATCGACCGGGCCTTAGAGCAGTTCCCGGACATCGTCAGCCTCTCTATTGACACCTGGGCCGTGGACTATGTGCTGCTTCAGGGGAAGGACCCTGTTCTGCCCTGCTACGCCTACCGGGACAACCGGACGGAGGAGGCCATTTCCCGGGTGCATGAGATCATTCCCTTTGAGGAGCTTTACGCCCGCACGGGCATTCAGTTCCAGCCCTTTAATACGATCTATCAGCTGTATGCCGATAAGCTCTGCGGGCGGCTGGAGCAGGCCTGCGGGTTTCTTATGATCCCGGAATACCTGCTTTACCGGCTTTGCGGCGTGAAAAGCCATGAATATACCAACGCCAGCACCACCGGGCTGGTCAACGCCAAAACCGGCCAATATGACGGGGAGATCATCCGCGCCCTGGGCCTGCCCCAGCGGTTTTTCAAGCCCCTGCAGCAGCCTGGCACGGTGATCGGAAGCTATAAGGGCGTCAAGGTGGTGCTCTGCGCCACCCACGATACCGCCAGCGCTGTGGAAGGGATCCCCATGGAAGGGGATTCCCTGTTTCTTTCCTCCGGCACCTGGAGCCTTTTGGGCGCGAAGCTTCCCGCCCCCATCACCACCCGGGAGAGCATGGAAGCGAATTTTTCCAACGAGGGCGGCGTGGGCTATATCCGCTATCTGAAAAACATCATGGGCATGTGGCTGGTCAACGAGCTGAAGCGGGAGGTCTGCCCGGACATGGCCTTTCCGGAGATCGACGCCGCGGCGGCCGCCAGCAGCTGCGATGTGCTGGTTGACGCCAACGGGGAGATGTTCCTGGCGCCGGAGAGCATGAAAGCCGCCTTTGATCAGGCCTCCGGCGGCGCCCTCCACTCGGTGGGGGACTATTTCCGCTGTGCCTACCGCTCCCTGGCCAAATGCTACGGGCAGGCCATTGAGGAGATCGAGACCGTGACGGGCCGCGCCTGGAAGGCCCTCACCATCGCAGGCGGCGGCGCCAGGAACAAAATGCTCAATGAAGAGACGGCGGCCTTTACGGGCAAGCAGGTCATTGCCCTGCCCATCGAAGCTACGGCTCTGGGAAATCTGGAAATCCAAATGAGAGAGGACGGATGACCAATGCTGGTCGAAACAAAAGCGAGGATCGGTGTATTCTCCATTGCCCTGGGGGCTTACCTGCCCCAGTTCCCGTCGCTGACGCCGGAATTCCAGGGCCAGTACGAGGCCTTCAAGAAGACCCTCCCCGACACGGTGGAGATCATCGACGGCGGACTGGTGACCACCAAGGAGCTGTCCGCCGCGGCGGGGGATAAGTTCCGGGCGGCAGACGTGGATTTGGTGATCTGCCAGCTGCTGACCTACGCCACCAGCTACAACATGCTTCCGGCGGTCCGGGATCTGGACGTGCCGGTGGTGCTGGTGAATCTCCAGAAGAAAAAGGCCCCCGATTACGCCAATACAGACACCGCCATCTGGCTGGGAGAGCTCTACGCCTGCGGCGCTGTGGGCGAGATGGTGGCCGACCTGGAGCGCGCCGGAAAGCGCCATGCCGTCATCACCGGCGTGGTGGAGGGAGGCGACCCCCAGGCCCAGGCGGAGATCGAGGACTGGTGCCGGGCCGCTCAGGTCCGCCGCCGTTTCCGGGATACCAACCTGGCCCAGATCGGCAGGCCCTACCCGGGCATGATGGACCTGTACATCGACGAGACCAACCTCTATCACCGGATGTGGCTCTACACCAAGCAGTTTGACTGGGAGAAGATGTGGGCCATTGCCGACAACGTCACAGATGAGGCGGCCATCCGCGCCAAAGCCCAGGATATTCTGGACACCTTCGACATTGAGGGCGGCGGCACCGTGGAAAAGGTCTGGGAAATGGCCCGCTATGTGGTGGCCTTTGAGCGGTGGGTGAAGGACGAGCAGATCGCCTTTGTGGCCTCCCACTACGACGGCTTTGCCCAGGGCGTGGCAGGAAAGCTGGACAGCATGCTGATCCCCGCCTTCTCCATGCTCATCAAGCAGGGCACCGCCTGCGCCGTGGAGGGGGACATCAAGGTGGCCATGGCCATGAGCATTCTCAAGACCATTTCCGGCACAGGCCAGCTCTCCGAAATGTATTCCATCGATTTTGACAAGGACGTCTGCATCATCGGCCATTCCGGCTCCGGCGACGCGGATATTTCCCAGGCCAGAAAGCCCACCATGAAGATCGTTCCCGTGTTTCACGGCAAGACCGGCGGCGGGTATCTGACCCAGTTCTATCCTCCGGCAGGGGACGTGACCTATCTGGGCATCACCCAGGACAGGGACGGCCATTTCAAATTTGTGGCGGCCGAGGGCGTCAACGAGGAAGGCCCCATCTTCACCTTCGGCGACACCAATATGCGCACCCGCTTTGCCTGCGGGGCCAGGGAGTTCTGCAACCGCTGGAGCGAGGCAGGCCCCACTCATCACATGGCCGCCGCCGTGGGCAGGCATATCGACACCATCCTGAAGGTGGCCAAAATTTTCAATGTGCCTGTGGATGTTATCACCAGATAGAGCTATAAGTCCTGCTTTCAAAAATCAACGCGCAGTGGAGGAAATGAACCATGAAAGACATCATGACCGCGCCCTTTCTGATTGAGATGATCCGCACCACCACCAATATGTATGCTCACGGCTGGGACGAGCGCAACGGCGGCAACGTCAGCCTGCTTCTGGAGGAGGGGGAGGTACGGGACTATGTGGACGTGAACCGCGTCCTGCGCACCATCCCCACCGGCTTTTCCGCCCCCGCCCTGGCCGGGAAGTATTTCCTGGTCACCGGCACGGGCAAGTATTTTAAGAACATCCAGGTGGATCCGGCCCGGAACCTTGGCCTGTTCCGCATTGACGCCGCAGGGGAGAACGCGGAGCTGCTGTGGGGCTATTCCGACGGGGGACAGTTTACCTCCGAGCTGCCCGCGCACCTCATGAGCCATGTGGCCCGGCTGTCTGTCAATCCCAATAACCGGGTGGTCATGCACTGCCATCCCGCCAATCTGCTGGCCATGACCTACGTTCACGACCTGGACGAGCGGGCCTTCACCCGCACCCTGTGGCAGATGTGCACCGAGTGCATTGTGGTGTTCCCGGACGGTGTCAACGTGCTGCCCTGGATGCTCTGCGGCACCAATGAGATCGGCGAGGCCACAGCGGAGAAAATGAAAACCGCCCGCCTGGTGGTCTGGAGCCAGCACGGCATTTACGGCGCCGGCGCCGACCTGGACGAGACCTTCGGCCTCATCGAGACTGCCGAGAAGGCCGCGGAAATCTACCTGAAAATCGCCCATCTCCCCCTGAAAAACACCATTACCGACGAGCAGCTTCATCTGCTGGAGGACCGCTTCAACGTGAAGGGCCGGGAAGGATACCTGGATGCTAGATGCTAGATGTTAGATGCTGGATACTGGATGTTGGATAGCATACAAAAACCGGGAAGCACATTTCTGTGCTTCCCGGTTTCTTTTTGTCAAACAGGCGTCCCGGCAGAACGCGATTTTTACTCAGAAACAGCCGGGTCCTCGGCGGACTCCAGCTCAATGCCGGCCTGCCGCACATAATTGTATACCACCTGGGCGGCCTCTGCCCGGGTGACGTTCCGGGCGGGGTGGAGGAGGTAGACGGCTTCGCCGTTCTGCCCCTCAATCTCACCGGCGATCAGCTTGGAATAATAAGCCTCTTGCATGGAGGCCTGGGCCCAGTCGGACACCTGGCTTCTGTCCTGGAACTTGGAGTAGCTCCGGGCTTCGTTCTCCTCGGTGAGCTCAATGCCCATATAATCGGCAAAGCGTACCAGGAAAGCGGCCATTTCCTCTCTGGTCAGGGTATCTCCGGCAGCCAGGCCGTTTTCCTTTCCGAAGAGGATTTTGTTGCCCACTGCCCAGCGGACACAGCTTTCAGCCCAGGGGGATACGCTGTCGTCCAGAAGATCATTGGAGAGGGCATTGCCTTCCCGGTCCACCGTCAGGTCCTTGCCGGCCTCTCTGGCGATACGGCCCAGATAGGAGACAAACTGCTCCCGGGTGGTGGTGGTTTCAGGCTCAAAGCGGTTTTCTTCGATGGGGTACACGATCTTACCGTTATATAGGGCGTACACGGCCTTGTAGTACCATGCGTCCTCCGGTACATCGTCCACGAAAGCCACAGCGGCAAAGGCGCTGATGGAAAGGGCGGACGCCAGGATCACTGCCAGCAGTGCGGACGCCAGGAAACGGAACGGTCTCTTTCTCATTACGGACACTCCTTTCTTGATTTATCCAGTATACTCCCTTTTTCGCGCTTTTTCAAGGGGAGAGAGGGAATAGTTTTTTCCAAATCAGGCCAATTCAGAATCCTTTTTCCTCCGCTCGTGCTGAGCCGCCCTTTCCCCGCATAAAAATGGGAGAGGACCTGGACCGGCCTTTCCGCCGGAGGTCGGTTTTCAAATCGTGTAAAACGGAAGCGGGTGCGCGGATGGGAAGACAGACAAGAGATCGATTCCTTCACGGGGCGCTGGTCCTGACCCTGGGCATGGCCCTGGTGAAGGTCATCGGAGCGCTGTTTAAGATTCCCCTGAAGTACGCCATCGGCGAGTATGGCATGGGACTGTTCAACGTGGCCTACAATTTCTACGGGCCGGTGTTCAGCCTGGCCACGGCGGGCTTTCCCATCGCCGTGTCCCGGATGGTGTCCGAAAGCCGCTCCCTGGGCCGCTGGCGGGACGTCCGGGAGGTGAAGCGGGCCGCCATGCCCCTGTTCCTGTTGTTCGGAGGGGTAGGCATGGTGCTGATGACCCTTTTCGCTCCGGTGTACTGTGAGAAGATCACCGGCAATCCATACGGGCTGGCCCCAGTGCTGGCCCTGGCCCCCGCCATCCTCTGCGCCTGTGTGGGCTCCGTATACAGGGGCTATTACGAGGGGCTTCAAAACATGGCTCCCACGGCGGTCTCCGAGGTGGTGGAGGCCCTGATCAAGCTGGTGCTGGGCCTGGGACTGAGCCGCTGGATCATCTCTGCGTGCACCGGCGAGTACGGGGCCCTGGGCACCGTGTTTTCCCTGATCCCCGCCGACCCCGACGAGGCCCGTTTTATGACCCTTTCCTTCGCCGCCGCCGGGGCAGTGTTCGGGGTGACGGCAGGCTCTGCCGGGGCCCTGCTGTACTTAATCTTCCGCCATGGGCTGAAGGGGGACGGCATTTCAGCCCGGCTGCTGGAAAGCTCGCCCGCCCCGGCTTCCCGCAGAAAGCTGACCCGCCGCCTGCTGACCATCACGCTGCCCATTGCCGCCGGGTCCATTGCCTCCAATGCGGCGGGACTGATCGACTCCGTCTTTCTGCAAAACCGCCTGACTTCCCTGATGGAGCGGGATATGGCGGGACTGCTGGCCCGTTTCCCCGGCATGATCCCGGAAATCTACCTGGAAAACCCGGAATCCGTTCCCACCTTTCTCTATGGCTGCTACACCCTGGCCATGACCGTTTATCTGCTGGTGCCTGCCCTGACCCAGGCCATCGGGGTCAGCGCCCTCCCGGCGGTGACTGCCGCCTGGACCGGCGGAGGAAAGGAGGCCATCCGGGAGCGGATCGAAGCGGTGTGCCGGGTGACGGCGTTGGTTTCCTTTCCGGCGGGGCTGGGCATCAGCGCCCTGGCAGGGCCCATTGTCCGGCTGCTGTACGGGGAGGACAGCTCCTGGCCCGTGGCTGCCGGGGTGCTGACCCTCCTGGGCGCGGCTTCCCTGGCGGCGGCTATGAGCACGCCCCTTTCCAGTATGCTCCAGGCTGTAGGCAGGGCGGACCTGCCGGTAAAGCTGCTGGTCTGCGCCATGGGGATCAAGCTGGGGGTGAATTTTTTCCTCTGCGGCCGGGTGGAGTGGAATATCTATGGCGCCGCCGTGGGGACCCTGGCGTGCTACCTGTTTTTGTCTGGGGCGCAGTTTTTGGCCCTCCGCCGGGTGACAGGGGTGAAGCTGCCGGCTGCACGGCTGTTCCTGCCGCCTCTGGCCTGCGCCGCCCTCTGCGGCTTGGCGGCCCGGGGCTGTTACCGTTGGCTGGAGGTCGTGGGCTGGGAGCTGGGAGAGAGCGCCGCAGTGGCTCTTTCCATCTTCTGCGGCGGGATGTTTTACCTGATTGGGCTGCTTCTTTTGAATCCCCTGGGGAAAAAAGAGCTTAAATTACTGCCATACGGACAAAAAATTGCAAAAACACTTGAAAAATGGGGATGGGTATGATAGAATGACGGCAACGTGTGTTTTCTGTATGTCATTGATCGTGAAAGCACCCTGACTCCGCGGCAGTGAAAAAGCAAGGAGCCGCAAATTAATTTAGGAGGTCATTCCCATGAACAAAACCGAACTGATTGCCGAGGTTGCTTCCAAGGCAGAGCTTACCAAGAAGGACGCCGACGCTGCTGTCAGCGCCGTTATTGAGGCTATTACCGGCGCTCTGAAGAAGGGCGACAAGGTGCAGCTGGTTGGCTTCGGCACCTTCGAGGTCCGCGCCCGCGGTGCCCGCACCGGTCGCGATCCCCGCACCGGCAAGGAGATCAAGATCCCCGCTTCCAAGGCCCCCGCTTTCAAGGCTGGCAAGGCCCTGAAGGAGATCGTCAACAAGTAATCTGGCAAAACGACATCAGCGGGTCCGGGTCACCGGGCCCGTCTTGTCATTTCAGGAGGCTCTGAATATGCGACTCGACAAGTATCTGAAGGTGTCCCGCCTCATCAAGCGGCGCACCGTGGCCAATGAGGCCTGTGACGCCGGCAGGGTGCTGGCAAACGGCAAGCCCGCCCGGGCATCCTACGACGTAAAGGTGGGAGACGTGCTGGAGATCGCCTTAGGCGAGCGGGTGCTGAAGGCGGAGGTCCTTTCCGTGGCCGAGGTGGTCAGAAAGGACCAGGCGGCGGACCTTTACCGCGTCATCGAAGGATAATGAAGGTTAATTTTGCACCCGATAAAGCCTCCCTCTGACGAGGGAGGTGGCACGGCGTAAGCCGTGACGGAGGGAGAGAAAGAGAAAAAGAGATGGCCTATGCTTTTGGCGGTGTATGCAGCTTTGTTAAGGGCTCTCTCCCTCAGTCAGCTGCGCTGACAGCTCCCTCGTCAGAGGGAGCCAAGGACAGCTAAAAGGGCCTTTTTGACAGACTGACCGGGCGGCAGAATGCCGCCTGTTTTCTTTTTGCCAAAATTTCCAAGCTCCACCATCATATTCCGGCCCGCTTCTGCATATATATTACCTTAGAACCACGGGAGGGAGAGAAGCGGGAATGGCAGAGCCGCAGAAAACCACGGGAAGGCACAGCCTGACCATTGAGAAGCGGGAACGGCTGACGGCCACAGGCATTCGCCGGGTGGATTTTTTCAGCGATGAACTGATCACCGCCCAGACAGACCTGGGGCAGCTGAACATCAAAGGGGAAGCGCTCCACATCGAGACCCTGAATTCCGAAACGGGAGACATGCTGGTGGTGGGGAAGGTGGCCGCCCTCTCCTATACGGAGAGCAGCCCAGCCCTGTCCTTCTTCGGCAGGCTGTTCAAATGAGGGCCGGGGCGGGGGAGGTCTTCTTTTTCTGCCTGGCCACTGGGGCGGCCATGGGCTGCCTGTTTTTGGCCTGCAAGGTGCTTCGGCTGCTGCTGGGCCTGAAAAAAGTGGGGACCGCCCTGGTGGACGTGCTGTTCTGTCTTATCTGCGGGGCGGCAGTGTTTCTCTGCGCCCTGGCGGTGGATCAGGGACGGCTCCGGTTTTATCAGGCGGCATTGCAGCTTACAGGCTTCTGGGCGGCGGTGGCCGCCCTGGATCCCCTGGTCACAAAAATTGCCGGGGGAATCCGAAAGTTTATTCGGTTCCTGGGGGCGAAAATGCCCCGGCCAAAGCGAAAAAATCTCCGGAAAGGGAAGTCTTTGGCGAGAAAAGGGCGCCCTCTGAGAAAAAAACAGCAAAAAACAGGGAAAAAGCCGAAAAAAGTACAAAAAAGTGCTTGAAAAAGTTATGTATACCAGTATATAATAGAAGTCACAAAACGGTATGCGGAAAGTCGGCCAAAAATGATCCGGAAAACGGCGAAACAAGGAGGTGGGTCCTTTGCACGAGATCAAAACAGAGCGATACAAAGGATTCCTGCCCCTGCGCCTGGCCCTGGCCCTTTTGGCGGTGGCGGCACTTGTGATCCTGATCTCCTGGCAGATGAAGATCACCGACAAGCGTGCGGAGCTTGCCGCCCTGCAGGAGCAGATCGTCACCCAGGATACCCGCAACCGGGAGATCAGGAAAACCGTGGATGCGCTGGAGGAACCGGAGGGCCTGAAGCAATATGCGGAGCAGAAGGCCCGGGAGGAGCTGGACTACGGCAAGCCCGGAGAGCGCATTTTTGTGGACGTGGGCGGCGGAGACTGAGTTTCTCAACGATTTCGCCCGCAAAAACCGGGTTCAAGATTGGCGACAGCTGGCAAAAAAAGTACCCATCCGCGGGAGCGCGGTCATAATAAATTCGGCGGCAGCCGGGAGGTATTTTTGATCTATGCAGCTTGAGGTAGGACAGATCTGCGAGGGAAAGGTGACGGGGATCACCAAATTTGGCGCGTTTGTCAGCTTTGAGGGCGGGCAGACCGGTATGGTACATATTTCCGAGGTGTCCAACACCTTTGTCAATGAGATCAAGGATTTTGTGACCGAGGGCCAGGAGGTCAAGGTAAAGGTACTGGCCATCAGCCCGGAAGGGAAGATCAGCCTCTCCATGAAGAAAGCCCTTCCCGAGGAGCAGCAGCGCCGTTCCGGTTCCCGGAGGGATGGTGGGCCGCGGGGCAGGGACAACCGCAATGGCGGCCCCCGGCAGCCCCGGCAGCCCAGGCCCGCTCCCCAGCCAGGCCCTGGCAGGCCCGGCGACTTCGAGTGGCAGAGCCACCCCAACGACAGCGGCAGCTTTGAGGACATGATGTCCCGGTTTAAGCAGACCAGCGATGAAAAAATGTCCGACCTAAAGCGCAGCGGCGTGGACGCCCGGAAGGGCTATTCCCGCCGGGGCGGCAGAAACGACTGAACACAGGCCCCCTTTTTCAGGGGGCTTTTTGTTGCGGCGGGCCGCAGGAAAGGAATGAACAAACATGCGGGAAATAAAAGCGGAAGACATCACCCGGGCGGTGCGGGACGCCTGTATCCGGGCCAACCGGGAGCTGCCTCCGGGGCTGGAGCGCCTGGTGCGGGAAAGCCCGGACAAGGAAACGGGAGAGACGGCCCGGTCCATCCTCTGTGACCTGTGCAGCAACCTGGACGCCGCCAGGGAGATGGCAGTGCCCATCTGCCAGGACACCGGCATGGCGGTGGTCTTTGCGGAGGTGGGCCAGGAGGTCCACATCAACGGCAGCTTTGAGGAGGCGGTGAACCGGGGCGTCAGCCTGGGCTACACAGAGGGGCTGCTGCGCTGCTCTGTGGTGGGGGACCCCCTCCGCCGGGAGAACACCGGGGACAATACTCCGGCGGTGCTCCACACCCGGCTGGTCCCCGGAGACGGCCTGACCCTTACGGTGGCGCCCAAGGGCTTTGGCAGCGAGAATATGAGCCGCCTGCACATGTTTACCCCGGCGGCAAAGACGGGGGACATTATCCATTTTGTGGCGGAGACCGTCCGGGAGGCCGGGAGCAACCCCTGTCCCCCTGTGGTGCTGGGCGTAGGCATCGGCGGGGATTTTGAGCTCTGCGCCATGCTTGCCAAAAAGGCCCTCTGCCGCAGCGTGGACGATCCCAATCCCGATCCCTATTACCGGGAGCTGGAGGAGAAAATGCTGAAAGCCGTCAACGCCACCGGCGTAGGCCCCCAGGGCTTCGGCGGCGACGTTACGGCGCTGAAGGTGAATATCGAAGCCTATCCCACCCATATCGCCGGTCTGCCCGTGGCAGTAAACGTAGGCTGCCACGTCACCCGGCACATGACGGTCAGCTTGTAAGTTGCCTATTATTTTCAGATAATGCTTGCATTCTTTTATGGAACATGCTAAAATATATTTGCAGAGGAGAAATAAGCTTCCCAAAGGAACCTGTTTCTTCCATGCAAAATTCCGCAGAAAGGATGCTTTGTCCCGGGAGGACAAAGGGGTACACGCCATGAAGATCACCATTGTCGGAAGAAAAGTGAACCTGCGCAACAATTTCAGAGAGCTGGTGGAAAAGAAGCTCCGGAAGTTCGACAAGATCTTCGATGAGGACGCTGAAGCCACCGTCACCGTGACGGTGGAAAAAAATCGCCAGACCGTGGAAATCACGGTGCGCCAGCGGGGGATGATCTACCGGGCGGAGGAGACCGCCGGAGAGATGAACGAGGCCCTGGATCACGTGATCAGCGCGCTGGGGCGGCAGATCCGCCGGAACAAGACCCGGCTGGAGCGGGCCAAGAAGGTAAGCCCCGACGCGGATTTTGCCGATGCCTACTACGATGAGCCGGACGAGGAGCTTCTGGTTGTCCGCACCAAGCGCTTCCCCGTGGAGGTCATGACCCCGGAGGAGGCCATTCTGCAAATGAATATGCTGGATCACGAGTTTTTCCTGTTCCGGGACGATGAGTCCGGGGAGATCCACGCGGTCTATAAGCGGCGGGACGGCGGCTACGGCCTGCTCATTCCAGAGGATAAATGAGGAATTGGCAATGAGCAATTAGCTATTAGCCATTAGCGATGGAGGGCGCAGCTTTTCACTCTTCACTATTCATTGCCCTTTCATCATTCATTCTAAAACACGCACAGGGCCCCACATGGGGCCCTGTCCCTTTGCCAGACGGCGCATATTTGAACCACAGTTTGGCAGGGCAGCTTTGGCTTTATGCGGCGGCATTTCCCTTGCAAATACACAAAGTATTCGCTGCGGAAAATGCCTGGCCTAAATCACAAATCTGCTCCTGCCAAACCTCTTCGAGCCGAAAACGGATGGGAAATGCGACTGTTTTCGGCGCAGAGGAGGCGGGCTTGCTGACGCAAGTCAACGACGATAAGCCGAAAAGCGGCCATTTCCCGCCGTTTGCGGTGCGGTTCAAGTCTGCGCCATCTGGCTTGGGTAGAGAGGAAGTTTTATGAGGTCAAAAAACACATTCTGCGCCCCCTGCCTGCTGGGCATTGAGGGCCTGGCGGCGGAGGAGCTTCGGGCGCTGGGCTGCGAAAACGTCCGGGCGGAAAACGGCCGGGTGCTCTTTGAGGGGGACGAGGCCATCCTTGCCAGGGCAAATATCGGCAGTCGGTATGCGGAGCGGATCATGCTGCTGGTGGGGGAATTCCCCGCCTACAGCTTTGAGGAGCTTTTTCAGGGGGTAAAAGCCCTGCCCTGGGAGGAGCTGCTGGGGGAGGAGGACGAATTTCCCGTGACGGGCAGCTGCCTTTCCAGCCAGCTTCACAGCGTGCCGGACTGCCAGTCCATTGTGAAAAAGGCCATTGTGGAGCGGCTCAAGGAGCGATACCATATCTCCTGGTTTCCGGAGACCGGCCCCCTTCACCGGGTGCGCTTCCGCATTTTGAAGGATCGGGTCAGTATTCTGGTGGATACCAGCGGCGACGGGCTCCACAAACGGGGCTACCGGCGGGAATCCACAGAGGCGCCCATCAAGGAGACCCTGGCAGCGGCCCTGGTGAAGCTGGCCCGGGTCCGCCCTGACGGCAATTTTCTGGATCCTT
>CAZRLJ010000049.1:0-13456 GCA_964600905.1 uncultured Acutalibacter sp.
CATAGGCCACAAAGCCCGTGCAGTCGAACCCGCTGGGCGTTTTCCCGCCCCAAACATACTTCACACCTACATACCTTCTTGCTTCCGTTAGCACCTGGCTGGGCGTCACCGTGTTGGCCGCGCTGGCCGCTATGGGCAGACAGCCCAGAAGCAGACACAGGGCCAAAAGGAAACTGAAAGTTCTTTTCATTTTTTCAAACTCCTTTCAAGGTTTGTCAAAAAGTGTACCTTTTGATAATTGCCTATTCGGATAAAAAAGGCAAAAGAGTAGAGTGAATTTGCGCAATAAGGAAAGAGAATTGGGAAAATTTTGTTGACTTTCCCTTTAGTTTCCTTTACAATTTTTCCAGAACAAACACTGTCAAAAAGTACACCTTTTGACAGTGTTTATTTTTTTGTGAGGCGGTATTCCCGCAGGCGGCGGTAGAAGGTGGATTCGCTCATGCCGCAGGCGAGGGCTGCCTCCTCTATGGAAATCTGCTTTTGCTCCCACCGGGAAACCACCTGGGCAAAATCGGAGGGCGTGGCCTTTTCCGGCCGTCCGAACCTTACGCCCCGTTTCTTTGCCGCCGCGATCCCCTCCGCCTGGCGCTGGCGGATGTTTACCCGCTCGTTTTCCGCCACAAAGGAAAGCACCTGCAGCACGATGTCCGAAAGGAACGTCCCCAGCAGGTCCTTTCCCCGCCGGGTGTCCAAAAGGGGCATGTCCAGCACACAGATGTCCACCTGCTTTTCCTTTGTCAAAATGCGCCACTGGTTTTGGATTTCCTCGTAATTGCGCCCCAGGCGGTCAATGCTTTTGATATACAGCAGGTCGCCGGGCCCCAGGCGCTTCATCAAAAGCCGGTACTGGGGCCGGTGGAAGTCCTTGCCGGACTGCTTATCCATATAGATGTTCGCTTCCGGCACGGCTTCCTGCTGCAGCGCAAGCAGCTGCCGGTCCTCGTTCTGGTCTGTGCTGGAAACCCGTACATAGCCGAAATTTTTACCCATGGTTTCTCCTTTTCCCGCAAAAGAAAATACCGCTCCTGCCGCGCCCCTTGCCTCCCTCTGACGAGGGTGAGCACGTGCTGGTGGCACGTTGACGCGAACTGACCGAGCCGACAGGCGAGACGGTGGCACGGCGTAAGCCGTGACGGAGGGAGAGAAAGTAAAGAACTACATTTTCAGCGGTGAATATGCTTTAGCGCATATTTTTCTCTCCCTCAGTCAGCTGCGCTGACAGCTCCCTCGTCAGAGGGAGCCAAGGAAAACTCCCAACGTAATGAGCCACTAGCGCAAAGTATAAAAAACCCTCCCTATGTTTAGGCATAGGGAGGGACAACTGCTTTATCCCTACTATTTTCATTGTAGCAGAGGAACAAAAGTTCGTCAACAAACGGCCCCTTTTCTCCGGGAGATTTGCTTTTTCCCAAACTCTTTGCTACAATTTATCCAGTATCCAGTATCTAACAGCTAATATCTAACATCTAACATCTAGCACCTGAAAGGCGGCGCTTTCCATGCCCGGTATCTATATTCACGTTCCCTTTTGCGATGGGAAATGCCCCTATTGCGATTTTTATTCCCTGCGGGGAGACGGGGAACTGATGGACCGCTATGTTTCCGCCCTTTCCCGGGAAATAGGGGCTTGGGCGGACAGCCATGGCAGGCAGGCTGCGGGTACCGTCTACTTTGGCGGCGGCACGCCCAGTCTGCTGGGGGCGGAACGGCTTCCCGCTCTGCTGGAACGTGTAAGGGACTGCTTTGCCGTACGGGATGGAGCGGAGATCACCCTGGAGGCCAATCCCACAGGGGTGGACCGGGCGTTTTTTCAGGCCGTCTGGGAAGTCGGATTCAACAGGCTTTCCATGGGCTTGCAGTCTGCCAATGAGGAGGAGCTGGCCTTTCTGGGCCGCAGGCACACGTCCGGGGACGTCAAATGCTCCGTAGAGGCTGCCAGAGGAGCGGGCTTTGACAATATTTCCCTGGATCTGATGCTGGGTCTGCCGGGCGGGACAAAGGCCCGCCTGGAGCATTCCATCGATTTCGCTGCTGGGCTGGGCGTGGAGCATATTTCCGCCTACATCCTGAAGGTGGAGGAGGGAACGCCTTTTGCTGCCCGGGGCGTGCAGGTTCCCGAGGACGACGACACCGCCGACCAGTACCTCTTCTGTGTGGAGGAGTTGGAAAGGCGCGGATATGCCCAGTATGAGATCAGCAATTTTGCCCGTCCCGGACGGGAGAGCCGCCACAACCTGGTGTATTGGCACGGGGAGGAGTATCTGGGTTTTGGCCCCGGCGCCCATTCTTTCTATGGGGGAAAGCGGTTTTATTACGACCGGGATTTGGCGGGATTTCTGGCGGGGGCTAAGCCTGCTGCCGATGGCGAGGGCGGCGGTTTTGCCGAATATGCCATGCTGAACCTGCGGCTGACCGAGGGCCTGCGCCGGGACCGCTGCAGGGAGAGGTACGGTCCGGCGGGAGAGGCGGCCTTTGACCGGATGGCGCAAAGGGTAAAAAAATGCCCGCCCGGACTGGTCCGGACGGACAATACGCACATCTGGTTTTCCCCGGAAGGCTTTCTGGTGTCCAACGGGCTGATCCTGAAGCTGCTGGAGGAATGACGTACCATCTGGCTAGGGAAAAAGCTCCGGATGATTCCGGCTGTAGTAAAAAATGTACTGCTGGGCAAGGCCCGCGTTTTCGCCGAATCTCTCCGGGGCGTGCCCCGGCAGCAGGGTGCTCATGGCCCGTTTCATCCACACGTCCATGGGAAAGCACTGGGTTTTGTGAAAGCCGTAAAGCAGCACGCATTCTGCCACCTTTGGGCCAACTCCCATGATTTTTTGCAGCTCCTCCCGCCCCTTTTCCACGGGGGCGGTTTTGATTTTTTTCAGCGAGACCTCGCCGGAAACGACCTTCTGGGCGGCGTCAATGAGATATTTTGCCCGGTATCCGGCTCCCAGGGTTGCCAGATCGGAGACGGCAAGGGGCGCCAGAGCCTCCGGCGAGGGAAAGGCAAAAAGGGAGCTGCCGGGAATGGGTTCTCCGAACAGCTGGCAGAGCCGCCGGATGATCCCCTTGATCCGGGGGATATTGTTGTTTTGGGAAATGAGAAAGGAACCCAGCGTTTCCCAGGGCTCCTGGCGCAAAATGCGGATCCCCGGCGCAAAGGAGGCGGCTTCCTTCAGGACAGGGCTCATGGCGGACAGGGCCTCCCGCTTCTGCTCATAGTCCTCCTCCAGGTCGAAGTAGTTCCGCCAGAATTTTTCGTATTCCACTGGAGTGCAGGACAGAAAAATCTTCTTGCCCTCCTGCCGGAGCCGGAGAAAGCGGTTTCCCGCAGCGCCCTCCCACCAGAGACGGCCCTGCTCCTCCACAGGGGCCCAGCGAAAAGCCTGGCCGCAATCCAGTGTCTGGGCCAGATCAAAGGCGGCGGGGATCACAAGGAGCCTCAAATATTCTTCCCCTCTGCGTTCTTCCGGTCCTCCGGCTCCCGGGAGGTGATCCAGCGGATGGCCCGCTCAATGGAGTCCCGGGAGTTCCCCCAGTCGCCGCCGGCGCTGCGGTAATCATACATTTTGGTAAAATGGGTCACATCGGCGGCAACCTCGTCCAGATAAGACTTGGCCAGGCGGCGGGTCTCCTGCTCAAAAATGGAAAATTCTTTCCTCGGCATCTTTTGGGCCGCCTCCATGATCATGCCGTAGTGGGGCAGGCAAAGGTGGGTCTGCTGGCTGTAGAGCATACGGAAGTCGGGGTCGGTCTGCCAGAGCTTCAGCATACTGGAAAGCAGGTGCCTCATGTTTTTGTCAATGCTTTCGCAGATAAAGCAGCTGTGCTCCCGGGTATGTACGGCGGCAGTGATTCTTTTTGGCTGGGCTTTGCCCTCCGGAAAGGCCTCCTCGCCAATGTCGTGCAGCAGGCTTTCCAGAATCAGCGCCACAGACAGCCTGCTGCCTCTGGCCAGGATCTGGTTAAAATGCTCCTGGCAAAAGCCCAGGCGGTTGGTCTCTACCCGGACGTCCGGCTCCATCATGGCCGCACCGGTGATGTAGGTGGCCATCCGTTCCTCCAACATATCCCGCATCCGGCAGATGGGGCAGCCGTCCTTCGGCAAAAAAACGTCGTTTATGGGGATCGAGCAAATATCTTCGCGCATCTGTGTATCTCCCTTTCGGTGTGGCGTTTTGAAAAATGAACCGGAAAACCGGTATGCATAAATATACATCACATATTTTCTGGGAAAATCCAACCCGTTTCACAGTAGTGCAGAGGGGTTCCCCGGTTTTTCCCGGTTCTTTAGGCTAGTATAGCACAAAAAAGGAAAAAAAGATAGTCTCCGGCGGATTATGAAACAAAAAATCAGCCGCCTTTTTCAGTGCATGGGAAATGCTCTTTCCGGGAAGATTCGGAAGGACTGTCCGAAAAAAGGACTTGACACAAAATATATGGGCAGTATAGGGAAATGCAGCCGGATATTGTGGGAACAAAAGGCCGGAAATTTTCCCACAAAAAACCGGATTTTTCTATAGAAAATCTTGCCGTTTACATAACGCGAAGGCAAAATAAAGATTTCAAATTCTGACAAATGGCGTGGGACAGGCCGTTCTTAACATTTTCCACCGGGTTTTCCACAGTCAAAATTTCCGGATAACTAGTTATTATGTAAACGGCGAAAACAGAATTTTCTCCAGAGGAAAGAAAAAGAATTTTCATACAAATTTGGTAAAATAATGAATTTTTACTCATTTTTTGACAGGGAGAGGCAGGAGGAGGCCAAGTCAGTGGCGGCTTTCCTGTATTTTTCATTGAGATTTTGAAAGAAGTATGATATAATATCCGTAATAAGTAGTTGTATCATGAAGCAGAATTGCAATTTTCCTGGTCAGTTTGCGCTTTGTTTTGCATGGAAACGGGAAGGAGCCGGACTTTGGAGAAGGAAAAGCAGCGGGGCGCCGGGAGAAGTCAGGACCTCCGGGACCAGCCCCAGCGGGATGTGATCGTCGGCCGCAATGCCGTCCATGAGGCGCTGAAGGCGGGACGGGCTATCGACAGTCTTTATGTGCAGCGCGGGGAAAGAAGCGGCGCCTTGCTGCCTCTGATCGCCATGGCCAGGGAAAAGGGCGTTACCGTGAAGGAAGTGGACGTCCGCAAGCTGGACCACATGTGCGGCGGCAGCGCGCATCAGGGCGTGGCGGCTGTGGCGGCCGTGAAGGAATACGCTTCTTTGGACCAGGTGTTCTCCCTGGCCCAGGAGCGGGGAGAGCCGCCTTTTCTGGTGATTTGCGACGAGCTGGAGGATCCCCACAACCTGGGGGCCATCATCCGCACGGCGGAGTGCGCAGGCGCTCACGGGGTGATCGTGCCCCAGCGGCGCAGCGTGGGGCTGACCTACGCGGTGGGGAAGGCTTCTGCCGGGGCGGTGGAGTATCTCCCGGTGGTCCGGGTGCAGAACCTGGCCAATCTCCTGGAGGAGCTGAAAAGCCGGGGCGTTTGGATCTATGCCGCCGATATGGACGGCGAGCCCTGGTGCGAGGTGGATTTTTCCGGTCCGGCGGCGCTGGTCATCGGCTCTGAGGGCCGGGGCGTAGGCAGGCTGATCAAAGAAAAATCGGATTTTGTCGTATCCATGCCCATGAAGGGACATATCAATTCTCTGAACGCCTCCGTGGCTGCGGGAATCCTCTGCTATGAGGTCTGCCGGCAGCGCAGCGGCCTTCGGGCGGCAGAGACCAGAAGGAGGAATTCCTGACATATGGCAGAAAAGAAGGGTTATGAAGTAGAAGACATCCTGGAGGAGCAGCGGGCGAAACGGGAAGGCAGACAAGCCCCGCCCCGGGAGGAATCCCCGGCGCCCCCGGAGGAGCCCCGGAGGATGAGCGCTCCCGAGCCTGCGGAAAGAGCGCCGGAGAAAAAGAAGAAAAAGGAAAAGCGGGGCCTCTTCGGCAGAAGGAAAAAGGTTCCGGATTTTGACGAGGCGGAGGATACCTATTACGGGATCCAGCTGAAGCCCATCGATGAGTATCGAAAGGGCTACGATCCGGCTACCGGCGAGTTCTCCATGGGCAGCTATGACGACCTGTTCGATGACTCGAAAAAGGCCATCGACGATGAAGTGGAGGAGAACTTCCAGCGGCTCCAGCGGGAGCGCCGCCGCCGTGTGGCAGAGGCGGTGCAGACTGCCGGTGTGGACGAAGAGGAGATCGCCGACGAGTTCGGCGTGGTGGCTCCCATGCCCGTCACGGCCTTTGCCGCCGACCCCTATGCAAGACAGCATGGCATTGAGGTGGAGGGCACCCCTAATCAGCAGGAGAATCTGCCGGACATCCAGAAGGCCATGCTGGAGACCTCCAGCGACCAGACCATGGAGATCAAGCTCAACGTGCTCAACGACACCATGGAGATTCAGCGGATCCGGGATATTCCCGCGGTTAGCGATGAATCCATCAATAAGATCCTGGAGACTGCCGACCGGGCAGAAAACCTGGAGGATCAGCCGCCGGAAGCGGTTGCCGACCCCACCCATGCGGAGCTGGCCCAGCCGGAGCCCGCGGGGGAGACAGCTTCTCAGCCCCGGGAGGAAAGCGAACCGGAGCAGCCCGCTGCAGCCCAGGAGGAGCCTGCTTCCGAGGATGACGAGGACGGGCAGTCCCTTTCTGACGAAACCGGCAGGCCTGTGGCGGAGATCCCCAGGGTGTCCAGCATTTACGAATACCGTTTCCGGAGCGTTCCCACCCATGTGGTCAACGCGGATCTGCTTCAGAGCGCGCTGCTTTCCGAATCGGAGGAGCTTATGCAGGCGGCCCAGGACAGCGAGAGGCATTCCGCCCATCGCCGGGTGCGTGCCCGTGCCCAGGAGGAGCCCCAGGAGGAACCGGTATTCGACCCCGACCAGTCTATGGAATCCATTGACGACTTTACCGGGCCGGAGGATGTGCAGTCCATTTCCCATGAGCTGCGCAGCGATATGCGGGAGCTTACCATGCGGGCCACCATTACCGGCATCTGTACGGCTCTGCTGACCTTTTTGAACCTGATTTTCGGGCCCCGGCTCAGCGGTGCGGGAGATACGGGCTCCCTGCCCCTGGTCTACATCATCCTGACCGTGGTCTTTCTTGGCGTGGCCGTCGGCGTGTGCTTCCGCACGGTGATCAACGGCCTGAAGGCGCTGTTTTCCTTTAATGCCAATTCCGACAGCGGCGTGGCCCTGGCTGCAGTCACGGTAGCGGCTCAGACGCTGGCGTCCATCTTCTTCCGGGATGAGCTGGCGGAGGGCAGGCTGCATCTTTACGCGGTGGTGCTGACCGCCTTCCTGTTCCTGAACGCGGCCGGAAAGCTCACCATGATCCGCCGGATCCACAGCAATTTCCGGTTTGTTTCCTCCAAGGAGCAGAAATACGCGGTGCGCACCTATGAGGACTACAACACCGCCTTGAAGATGACGAAGGACGTGGTGGCAGAGAAGCCGGTGGTGGCCTATCAGTGCAGGGCTGGCTTCCTCAAGCGCTTCCTGGAGCTGTCTTACGATCCTGACCCCGCGGAGACCGCCTCTCAGCTGCTGGCCCCCATCGGGCTGATCTCTTCCCTGGTGCTGTGCATCGTGTGCCTGCTGGTCACCCGCAGCGTGCCTACTGCCCTCAGTGCCCTGGCGGCCGCCAGCTGCGCCTGTGTGGCGGTATCCAATATGCTGGCCGTCAATCTGCCTATCAGCCGCCTGTGCAAGACCGCCCGCCGCGCCGGGGCCATGGTAGTGGGCTATGACGCCGTAGAGCAGCTGGGCAACGTCAACGCTCTGCTGGTGGACGCGGAGGAGATCTTCCCCCGAGGCACCGTGATCCTGAACGGCATCAAGACCTTCGGCAACCGTGCCGGGGCGGAGGAGGCCATTATGGACGCTTCCGCGGTGATGAAGGAGGTGGGCGGCCCCCTGTCCGGCGTGTTTGATCAGGTGATCAGCGAGAACGAGGACGCTCTGCCTGAGGTGGAGGAATTCTCCTGCGAGACCGGGGGCATTGTGGCCAGAGTGGACGGCAAGGCGATTCACATTGGCACCCGGAATCTGCTGATGGACCGGGGGATCGAGGTCCCTGCCAAGGAGGAGGAATCCCAGTACGCCTCCGGGAGCCAGAACGTCATTTATTTGGCGGTGGAGAACACCGTGGCTGCCATGCTGGTGCTTTCCTATTCCGCAGACCGCCGCCGCCGCAACGAGCTTCAGCGCCTGGAGAACAGCGGGATCAGCGTGCTGGTACACACCACGGACCCCAATGTTACGGTCCAGATGATCTCCCGGATGTTTGGGATCGACAGCAATTCCGTCACTGTACTGGAGGGAGAGCTGGGCAATATGGCTGGAAAGCTCACCGGGATGAACATCCCCCGGGCCGATGCTGTAGTGGCTACCAAGGGCCGGGTGGAGTCCATGATGAACGTGGTATCCGAGTGCGTGAACGAGAAGCGCACAGTCAGCGTGGTGGTGGCCATTCAGAACGCCGCCGTGATCCTGGGATTTGTGCTGGTGGCCTTTATGGCCAGCTTTGGCGGAATGCGCCAGCTGACCTCCTTTATCCTCTTTGCCTTTGAGCTTTTCTGGTTCCTGGTGATCCTTGTCATTCCCAAGCTGAGAAGATGATTTTTGTGGAAGCTCTGAGCAAACTGTCCAGGCACACCTCGGCGGAATATATTCCGTCTGTCTTTGGCCCAAAATTTTACAATACACAAAGTATTCCTGCAATTTTGGGCCTTTGCCATACGAAATATCTTCTCGCCGATCTGGCCTGTCCATTTGCTTGAGCTTCCACTTTCGCTTTCCCTATAAATTGATAGAAATTCAAATAATTGCCCGGGCCGGCAGATGCCGCGCCCGGGCATTTTTTGTGTCAGACTGGGTCCGCGCGGTGCCGCCCTCCTGGAAGGACAGGCCTAATGACGGAAAGCAGCCCGAAAAATTATGCAAAACATCTAAAACGAAAACAGAGAAAACAGAAAATTCATATATTTTTTGGTTTTTGCCATTGTATTCTTTCCCGGAATGAGATATAATGACGGTACACCTTGTCACGTCCGTTTTAGGGAAGCTCTGATTCAATCGGACAGGTCAGACCGGCGAGAAGATATTTCGTGTGTCGAAGGCCCAAAATTGCAGGAATACTTTGTGTATTTCAAAATTTTGGGGCAAAGACAGACGGAATATATTCCGCCGGGGTGTGCCTGGACGATTGATTCAGAGATTCCTTAGAAAACAGGGAAGTTTCCGGTTGAGCGGGCCGAACCGCTGTCAGCCGCGGGAGGAAAAAGTATGAACCAATATCAGGCGAAGAATATCATCAATTTGGCTGTGGCCGGACACAGCGGCTCCGGCAAGACCTCTTTGACGGAGGCAATGCTGTACCTGTCCGGCGCCTCCGACCGACGGGGCAAGGTGGGAGACGGCAACACCGTCTGCGACTACGATCCCGAAGAGATCCGCCGCAAGGCCTCCATCTCCGCCGCCGTAGCGCCCCTGGAGTGGAAAAACAAGAAGATCAATCTGCTGGATGCTCCCGGCCTGTTTGATTTTGCCGGAGGCATGTGCGAATCCATGCGGGCTGCGGACACGGCCCTGATCGTTATTTCCGGCAAGGACGGCATTGCCGTAGGCACGGAAAAGGCCTTTGAGGCTGCCGAAAAGCAGGGCCTGGCAAAGATCGTCTTTGTCAATGGACTCTGTGACGAAAGCGCCCGGTTTTACCGTGTGTTTGAGGACCTGAAGTCCCAGTTCGGTCCCTCTGTGTGTCCCGTGGTGGTGCCCTTTATTCAGGGCGATCACGCCGACGTCTACATTAACCTTTTGGAGTATAAGGCCTATGATTATTCCGGCGGAAAGCCCGTGGCCGTTGCCATGCCCGATATGGGCGACCGTCTGGAGGGCCTGCGCACCGCCATTTACGAGGCCGTTGCGGAAACCGACGACGCGCTGTTTGAAAAATATTTTGCCGGTGAGGAATTCACGCCGGAGGAAGTGATCGTGGGCGTCAGCAAGGGCGTGAAGTCCGGCACTATTACGCCAGTGTTCTGCGGTGACGCCATGCTCATGCGCGGTATGGAGCAGTTTTTGGACGGTCTGGCCTGGCTGGCCCCCTCTGCGGAGGATAAGGCCGGGGAGATCGCCGTGGACGTGGACGGCAATCCCGTGGAGCTGTCCGTCAATGAGGACGGCGCAGCTGCCGCCCTGGTCTTTAAGACGGTGGCCGATCCCTTTATTGGAAAGCTCTCCTATTTGAAGGTCATCTCCGGCAAGATCTCCACGGAGACCCAGCTGGTGAACATGCGCACCGGAAACAGCGAGCGCGTGGGCAAAACGGTGATGATGACGGGCAAAAAGCAGGAGGATGTGAAGTATATCGGCGCCGGCGACATCGGCGCGGTGCCGAAGTTTGCCGCCGTCAACACCGGCGACACCCTGTGCTCTCCTGCCCGGAAGGTGATCCTGGAGGGCGTGGAGTATCCCTCTCCGGCCCTGTCCATGGCCATCGTTCCCAAGGCAAAGGGCGAGGAGGACAAGATCGCCCAGGGGATGATGCGGCTTTCCGAAGAAGATCCCACCCTGAAGTTCTCCACCAATGCGGAGACCCATGAAATGATCGTTAGCGGCCTGGGTGAACAGCACCTGGATGTGGCCGTTTCTAAGCTGAAGTCTAAGTTCGGCGTGGAGATCACCCTGAAGGACCCCAAGGTGGCCTATCGTGAGACCATCCGCAAGATGGTTCAGGTCCAGGGCCGTCACAAGAAGCAGACCGGCGGCCACGGCCAGTTCGGCGACGTTTGGATCGAGTTCTCCCCCTGCGACAGCGAGGGCCTGGAGTTCGGCGAGCGCGTGGTCGGCGGCGCAGTGCCTAAGGGCTTCTTCCCCGCGGTGGAAAAGGGCCTGCGGGAGTGCATCCAGAAGGGCCCGCTGGCCGGGTATCCCGTGGTAGGCCTGTCCGCCGTGCTGTACGACGGCTCCTACCACCCGGTGGATTCCTCCGAAATGTCCTTTAAGATGGCGGCAACCATCGCTTACAAAGAGGGCCTGCCCAAGGCCAATCCGGTTTTGCTGGAGCCCATCGGCCACCTGAAGGCCACTGTGCCGGACGGCAACATGGGCGACGTTATGGGCGAGGTCAACAAGCGCCGGGGCCGTGTGCTGGGCATGGAGCCTGCGGGGGCTGGACGCCAGACCGTAGAGGGCGAGGTGCCGGAAGCGGAGATGCACGATTTCTCCACCTTCCTCCGCCAGGTGACCCAGGGCAGGGGCAGCTTCACCTTTGTGTTTGAGCGCTACGAGGAGGCTCCCGGCAACGTGGCCCAGAAGGTCATTGAGGAGGCCAAGGCGGCAAACGCCGAATAATGAAGAAAACGAAACGGGGCGGATAACCGCCCCGTTTTTGTGTGCACAGCAGAAAGCCTCCCACGTGGGAGGCTTTTTGCACTCATGAAGACAATATAGGTTTGCGTAAGAGGAGCGCGGAGCTCTTCTTGGGGGATTTCTTACGCAGGAATCGACAAAGCGTTTACCGGACGACCTCCCACACGGTGATGGTGTGGAGGACGCTGCCGGCCAGGACGAACAGGTGAAAGACCGAATGCATGTAGGGGATCTTTTTCCCCACCCCGTAGAGGGCCGCTCCAACGGTGTAGCAGACGCCGCCGATGAGCAAACACCAGAAGCCCTGGGGGGAAAGATTTTCCACCACGGATTTCATGGCGAACACCACCACCCAGCCCATGGCCAGATAGCACACCATGGAGACGACCTTGAACCGCTCCACGCTGACGGCGTTCAGGATCACGCCCACCACGGCGGCAGCCCACACCACGCCGAACATCACCCAGCCCTGGACTCCGCCCAGGCAGACCAAGGTGATGGGAGTGTAGGTGCCGGCGATGAGCAGAAAAACGGTGCAGTGGTCCAGTGAGCGAAACACCACCTTGGCCCGGTTCAGCCCAAGGCCGTGATAGATGGTGGAAATGGTGTAAAGCAGGATCATGGTGGCGCCGAAAACTGCTGTTGAGGTGACGGTCACCGCAGTTTTCCGGCAGGTCAGCAGCAAAAAGACCAGAGCGCCCACCGCGAAGAGAGCCGATACGCCGTGGGATACTGCGGAAAAGATCTCCTCTCCCAGCGTATACCGGGGCAGACCCATCTCCCGGCGCTTCCGGAGCCGATTGGCCTTGCGTTGGGTTTTGGCGGCAAGCTGTTCCTGCTTTCGGGAGTCGGTCATAGGGGTGTTCTGCTGGATGGCTGTGGTCATATTCCTTCCCTCACTTCTCAGGAATAGTGAAGTTGAAAACAAACAAATCTGTTTTTCAAAACTAGATTACCCATATTATAAAACACAGCTTCCGATTTTGCAAGAGGAAAATGAAAAAATCTTTTGCTATAGTCTTTTCTCTTGTGAGTATAATATACCTGCAAAGGTCTTAAAAATTCCAGCCAGCTGTCGCCAAGTTGAACCCGCCGTCTTTTGGTTTAGTTTTTGCGGAGCGGATTTGCGTTCAGGCAAGGCAGAGGACGCAGGGAATACTTTGTGTATTTCCAAGGACGATAACGAAGCCTGGACGCAAATCCGCCCACAAAAACCGGGTTCAATCTTGGCGACAGCTGGCTAAAAAAATGAGTTTACATTTACTGGAGAAGGAAAGTGTTGACATTTTCTGCTTCCCGTGATAGAGTGTAAATACCGTCGAAAACTGAATTGGTACGCGCCGTGAAAGTACCGCGGGAGGGTCTTGCGGGCCCTTCCTTTGCCGCCGGTCGTCTTGGCCGGAGGCCTGCCTCGGTTTGCTTTGGGGGAGCGGCAGACCGGTCAATGGTCTGCCCGTTCCCCCATTTTGTACGCAATGGGTTCCATGGAATCTCTGAATCAACCGTCCAGGCGTGCCTTGGCGGCAGATATTCCGCCTGTTCCATGAATCAGAGCTTCCCAATAGTGAGAGGTATGTATGAAAAAGGAAAAAAACAAACAAAAAACATCCAGCATTCTCCGGTTTTATCCCTTTACTAAGGGGTTCCGGCTCCAATTTGTGCTGGCGATGGTCATGGTCATCGTCTCTGTGGTGGCAAGCTATATGACGCCCCAGGTCATTCGGGTGACGGTTGACTCCGTCATCAATGACAATCCCTTCAGCCTGCCGGGCTTTATGCTGTCCTGGATCGAGAGCATCGGCGGCCGGGAAACCCTGCGGCAGCACATTGTCCTCTGTGCGGCGGCGTCGCTGGTCTTTGCCCTGATCTCCGGACTGTCCACCTATGTTTACCGCATGAGCCTGTCCCGGGCTACGGAAGGGACCACTGCCAAGCTGCGGAACACCCTGTTTGCCCATATTCAGCGGCTGCCCTATGCCTGGCATAATTCCCACCAGACCGGCGACATCATTCAGCGCTGCACCCAGGATGTGGAGCTGATCCGCAACTTTGTCAGCGAGCAGCTGATGGGCTGCATCCGCACCA
>CAZRLJ010000050.1:0-13225 GCA_964600905.1 uncultured Acutalibacter sp.
CCACCCGCTGCTGCTGGCCGCCGGAAAGCTGGCCCACGCCCCGGTGTGCGTAGCCCGACAGGTTGACCAGGGAGAGAAGCCTGTGGACGGTTTCCTTCACTTCCTCCTCCTGCCTCTTTTTCAGCCGCATTCCAAAGGCGATGTTGTCGTACACATTCAGGTGGGGAAAGAGAGCGTACTTCTGGAAAATGGTGTTGACCTCCCGCTTGTGGGGAGGCAGACCGGTAATGCTTTTCCCACTAAAAAAGACCTCGCCTGCGTCCGGTGTGATGAAGCCTGCGATTGTTCGCAGGGCGGTGGTTTTTCCGCACCCGGAGGGTCCCAGCAGCGTGACGAATTCTCCATCCCGGATATCCAGGTTGAAGCCGCTGAGCACCTGCTCTCCATCATAGGAAACAGCGATGTCTTTCAGGGAAATGATAGCGTCTGACACAATGATGCACTCCTTTGCGGTGACGCCCGCTGGCGTCTTGATCCGTTTGCAAAATTATGCCCAGCATAACCCGGCCCGACTGTTTTCCCATGTCTCCCGCAAAGGATATGTAGTTACGGCAGCTGCTGCCTTGGCTATGGGAGTCAAACCGCTTTTAAGCCCGCTCACCTCCTGGACGCGGACCGTTTTTCAGATGCAAACATAGCAACTGTTACTATACGGAATTTCCGGCCCTTTGTCAAGTGTTTCCTGCCAGAAAAAGACGAACTTTCGGATATGAAAGAAACTGCGGCCAGGACAGGCCCTTCCGGAAGGGCAAAAAGAAAACCGGCGCACGGATGCGCACCGGTTTTCCAGGTTCCTTCTCTTCTGAAACACTTACTTCTTGGCGGGAGCCTTCTTTTCCGCAGGCTTCACAGCCTCGGTCTTCTTCTCTGCGGGCTTGCCGGCCTCAACCTTCTTCTCGGCAGGCTTTACGGCCCCGGCCTTTTGGGCGGGAGCCTTTTTCTCGGCGGGCTTCTTGGGCTCCGCTTTCTTCACAGAGGGAACGGGCTTCACAGGGGAATCCGCTTTGCTCTCAGTCTTGGTCTCCTGGGCAGGAGACTTCTTCTCCTCGGCCTTCTTCGGGGCAGCCTTCTTCGCCGCAGTTTTCTTGGAGGCAGGCTTCTTGGCAGCCGCCTTCTTCACGGTTCTGGTGGCGGGCTTCTTCTCGGCGGACACCAGCTTCCACTGCTGTCCCTCGCCGTCCATATCGTCCCAGATCTGCATGGGAGCGCCGTCTTCATCGCTCATGTTCACAACGTCCAGCACACGGCCGGAGCGGACATTCAGGAGCTTGGAATAGGTCTGGGTGACCTTCACGATCTGCCACAGCTGGCTTTCGCCCCCTACGTCCTCCCAAGTCTGGATCCAGGTGCCGTTGACGGTACCCTCGGCCATAACGTCCAGCACCTTGCCGGACATCTTATTGACCAGCTTTACGCAGTCCCCAGCGGTCTGGACAGACCACAGCTGGGCCTCGCTGCCGTTGGGAGCGGCCTGCTCCACTACGGGGCCGTTTTCCACGCCGGTGGCCTGGAGGGCTTTCTTGCTCCTGCGGTTGACGATCATGTATTCTGCCGTTTTCTTTCTGGGCATAGGGATGACATCCTTTCCTCATGAAGTGATCTTCAATGGTTTTATGTTCAATATTATAGCCGTTTTTTGCCGTTCTGTCAAATTTTTTTCAGATTTCAGCTTTTTGAAAGAAACGGCACTTGGAAAATGAAATGATTTGAGCTATACTAAGGGTAACTCCGAATAAATCTCAGTCTCAGTGGAAGATATTCCGCCTGCCTGATTTATTCAGAATCTTCCCAAAAGAAACATACTGGCAGTGGAGGGAACCCTATTGTCCCGAACAAAAACACAGAGCCGGCGCAGGGCACGTCCTGACGCCGCCTCCCCTCGGACAGAACGCACCCGCAGCGTAGAGCGCTTTCATCCGGACCCGGAGCAGGGCCTGGATCAGCGGCAGGTAGAGGAGCGGGTCCGCCA
This sequence comes from uncultured Acutalibacter sp., assembly GCA_964600905.1. Lineage (GTDB taxonomy): Bacteria > Bacillota > Clostridia > Oscillospirales > Acutalibacteraceae > Acutalibacter. Next base: position 1,970 of record CAZRLJ010000050.1, read on the forward strand.
GGGAATGGACAACGGAGAATCCGGCATCAAGACAAAGAGCGAGGGCCAGATCATCCGGGAAAACATCTTTACCTTCTTTAATATCCTGAACTTCGTGCTGGGCGCAGCGGTGATCCTGGTGGGTTCCCCGCGAAACGCCCTGTTCCTCGGCGTCATTCTTTCCAATATCGTCATCGGCTCCTTTCAGGAGATCCGGGCCAAGCATACCATTGACAAGCTGAGCCTGATCTCCTCCCCCAAGGCCACGGTGCTTCGGGGCGGCAGGCGGCAGTCCATCCCGGTGGCCGACGTAGTGCTGGACGACATCCTTCTGCTTGCCGCCGGGAACCAGATCTGCGCCGACGCCGTAGTGGCCGCCGGAGAGTGCGAGGTAAACGAGTCCCTGATCACCGGCGAATCCGATCCGGTGCTGAAAACTACCGGCGAGCATCTGCTTTCCGGCAGCTTTGTGGTCAGCGGCAGCTGCTCCGCCCAGGTGGAGCATGTGGGGGCGGAAAACTACGCCAACCGCATTGCCGGGGACGCCAAATACATCAAAAAGCGGAATTCTGAGATCATGGATTCCATCGACTTTATCGTGAAGATCATCGGCTTTGCCATTATCCCCATCGGCGCGCTGCTGTTCTGGAAGCAGTATTTCGTCCTGGGGGACACCTTCCAGAATTCCGTGGTCAGCACCACCGCAGCCGTGGTGGGCATGATCCCCGAGGGGCTGGTGCTGCTGATCAGCCTTGCCTTTGCGGTGAGCGTGATCAAGCTTTCCGCCCGGAAAACCCTGGCGCAGGATATGTACTGTGTGGAGACCCTGGCCCGGGTGGACGTGCTCTGCCTGGACAAGACTGGCACCATCACCGAGGGCACCATGCAGGTAGACGAAACCGTTCCTTTGGAGGGCTTTTCCCAGGAGGAGATGGCGGAAGCCCTCACCGCCCTGGTGAACAATCTGGGAGACGACAACCCCACCTTCCTGGCCCTGCGGGATCACTTCACCGGCCGCAGCGTGTGGCGTGCCGCCGACGCAGTTCCCTTTTCCTCCGCCAGGAAATGGAGCGGCGCTTTCTTCCCGGGCCGGGGGGCGTACGTAATGGGCGCCGGGGAATTTGTGCTGCGGGAGGGCTTTGACGCCATCCGGGAACAGGTGGAAGGCTACTCCGAAAACGGCCAGCGGGTGCTGCTGCTGGCCCGGTCTGACAATGGCTTTTCCGGCCGGGAACTGCCGGAGGACGTGGAGCCCATGGGCCTGGTGCTCATCAGTGACAAGATCCGCCGGGAAGCCCCCCGGACCCTCCGCTACTTTGCGGATCAGGGCGTTGACCTGAAGGTGATTTCCGGCGACAACGCCGTGACCGTGGCCAATATTGCCCGGAAGGCCGGGCTGGATCACGCCGGCAGCTATGTGGACGCCACCACTCTGGAGACGGAGGAGGACATCCGGGAAGCTGTGCGGAAATACTCGGTGTTCGGCCGCGTCACCCCCCAGCAGAAGCTGGCCTTCGTCCAGGCGCTGAAGGCTGACGGTCACACTGTGGCCATGACCGGCGACGGCGTCAACGATGTGCTGGCCTTAAAGGAGGCCGACTGCTCCATTGCCATGGCCTCCGGCAGCGACGCCGCCCGCACGGTATCCAATCTGGTGCTGCTGGATTCCAATTTTGCCTCCATGCCGCTGGTGGTCCAGGAGGGCCGTCGGTCCATCAACAACCTTCAGAGGTCCAGCTCCCTGTTCCTGGTAAAGACGATCTTTTCGGCGTTGATCGCCGTGCTGTTTATCTTTATTGAGCATTCTTATCCCTTCGAGCCCATCCAGCTGACCCTGATCAGCAGCCTGACCATCGGCGTGCCCTCCTTTATTCTGGCTCTGGAGCCCAACCACGACCGGCTCAAGGGAAAATTCATCTTTAACGTGATCCGCATGTGCATCCCGGCGTCCCTGACCATGACGGCCAACATTCTGGCCCTCTGTGCCCTGACGGTCCCCCTGGGGCTGACGGATCCGGAGTTTTCCGCGCTGGCGGTGGTGGCTACCTCCCTGACGGGATTTATCATGCTCTTTAAGGTGTGCACCCCCTTCAACGGCCTGCGGGGCGCTTTGTTCGGCACGCTGCTGGCGCTGTTTCTGGGAGCGCTGCTGTTTTTCCAGGATTTCTTCTCCCTGACGGCTTTCACCCTGCCCATGCTGGTGGCCCTGGTGCCCATCGTTATGCTTTCCATCGTGCTGATGCTGGCCCTGCTCCACCTGGTGGACAATGTGATCGTCAAGGCCCTGGTTCCCCTGCACCCCTTCCGACTGGGGCCCTTCGGCCGCCGAAAGCCGCGCCGCCGCAGGGCGGGATAGACGCAAAAAGAGGACCGGGATTTCCCGGTCCTTTTGCTATTCTGCCATAGCCCCTTTTACAGCTTTTCCAGGCGAGCGAAATTGGCAAAGAGCTTTCTTGTTCCCACCTTGTCAAAGGCGATCTCCAGCAGGGTATCGTTTCCCATGGGGGTGGCAGTGAGGATCATTCCCTGGCCGAAGGTGCGGTGGCGGACAGAGTCCCCGGCCCGGTAGGTGCCGGCCGGAGCGGGCTTCACAGGATGGGGCTTGTAGATCTGCGCGGCAAATTCCTCCGCCCCCTCGGCGCGGACGCCGCCCCTCCGGGGTTCGGGATCCCCGCTGGGCCCGCCAAAATTCAGGAAAGAGGGAACCTTTGGTTCTCCCCAAGACGGGACCTCCCGGGAGCGGGTGCGCTCCAGCAGCTCCTCGGGAATCTCCTCCGCAAACCGGGAAGGCCGGTTCCGGCTGGTGGAGCCAAACACCATGCGGCTTTCTGCATTGTAAACGTACAGCTCCTCCTTGGCCCTGGTAATGGCCACGTAGGCCAGGCGGCGCTCCTCCTCTTCCTCGGTGGGGTCGAAAAGCACGGCGTTGCCGGGGAACACCCCTTCCTCCCAGCCGGGGAGGAACACCACCGGGAATTCCAGGCCCTTGGCAGAATGGATGGTCATGAGCACCGCGGAATCTGCGGTGCTGTCGTAATTGTCGATGTCCGTAAAAAGGGATACCTCCTCCAGGAATCCGGACAGCGAGGGCTCGTCCCCCGCCTCCTGCTCATACCGGCGCAGCATGGAGGCAAGCTCCTGCACGTTCTCCGTTTTTTCCTCGGCACGCTCCGGGTCGTCGGTTTTGAGAAAATCCAGATAGCCAACCACGTCCAGCAGCCGGGTATAAAGCTCGCTGGGCAGCAGGCTCTCCTCATCGTAGGCGTCGGACAGCTCCCGGATGAGCATAACGAACTCCGTGAGCTTCCCGGCGGCCCGGGAGATGGCGGGAAAATCCTGGGCGTGGGAGATCACCTCAAACAGGCTCTCGCCGACCTGCTGGCTGATCTGGGAGGCGGTATCCACCGTTTTGTCTCCGATCCCCCGCTTCGGGGTGTTGATGATCCGGCGCAGACGCACCTCGTCCTCCGGGTTGTTGATCACACTGAGATAGGCGATCATGTCCCGGACCTCTCTGCGCTCAAAGAACCGGGTGCCGCCGATCATCCGGTAGGGCACGCCCTGCTTGGCAAACATCCTCTCAAAGCTGCCGGACTGGGAATTCATCCGGTACAGCACGGCATAGTCTGAAAAATGCCTGCCGGCCGCCACCCCGTCCAGAATGGCCCTGGCCACCCGGTCGGCCTCGTCGGTCTCGTTCTCCGCCGTGTGGAAATGGATTTTCTTCCCGGCACCGGCGGCGGTCCAGAGCGTCTTCCCCTTCCGGGCCTTATTGTTGGCGATCACCGCGTTAGCGGCGTCCAGGATATTCTGGGTGGAGCGGTAATTCTGCTCCAGGCGGATCACCCGCGCGCCGGGGAAATCCTCCTCAAAATTCATGATATTTTCGATGGTGGCGCCCCGGAACTTATAGATGCTCTGGTCGTCGTCGCCCACCACACAGAGATTCCTGCTTTTCTTTGCCAGCAAATTTACAAATTCGTACTGGGCGTGGTTTGTGTCCTGATATTCGTCCACCATCACATAGCGGAACCGATCCTGATAATATTCCAGCACGTCGGGGCACTTCTGGAACAGGCGCACCGTGTTCACCAGCAGATCGTCGAAATCCATGGCGTCGGAATCCGCCAGCCGCCGCTGATAGGCCGCGTAGGCCTTGGCGATATTTTGCAGGCGGTAATCGCTGCCCGCGCTGGCCGCGTACTCCTCGGGAGAGATCAGCTCGTCCTTGGCCCTGGAAATGGCGTTCAAAATGGACTTGGGCGGCAGGGACTTTTCGGAAATGTCCAGGTCGGACATCACATTTTTCATAAGCCTGCGGCTGTCGTCCGTGTCGTAAATGGTGAAGTGAGAGGAAAAGCCCAGCCGGTCCCCCTCCCGCCGGAGAATTCTGGCGCAGCTGGAATGAAAGGTGGCCGCCCAGATCTCTTCCCCCTGACTACCCAGCATGGAGCAAAGGCGCTCCTTCAGTTCCCCGGCGGCCTTATTGGTGAAGGTGATCACCATGATCCGCCAGGGCTGGCAGGCGGACACGGAGAGATGGGCCCGGGTCTCGTCGGTGACGTTCCCGGCCCGGCAGGCCTCCACGTCCTCCTGGGTCACCTCAGGGGGAAGAAAATCGCTGTGATAGGCCTTGCCGTAGCGCACCAGATTGGCGATGCGGTTCACCAGCACGGTGGTCTTGCCGCTGCCTGCGCCGGCCAGCACCAGCACCGGGCCCTCCGTGGCGAAAACCGCCTCCTTCTGGCGGTCGTTCATCCGGGAGAAATCTTTCTCCATCACCTGTTTTCTCAGCGCTATGATTTCATCCTTGGAAACTGCCATGTGGGTATAATTCCTTTCCCGCAGGAGAGTTTTCGCCATCCTGCCAATATGCTCCCTATTATACCATAAGCGCTGAAAGCGCGTTGGTATAATGTGCCATCGCCCGTCTGAGCGCAGCGAAGAACTGGGCGGGCAACTTTCAGTCAATAATATCCGCCGTCCTTTTCGGATATTATACAACAAATTTCTGCCGGGATAAAGTGGCTGCCGGGAAAAAAGCGCATTTTTTACAAGGCGTCATGGATCATGACCCTGTGGAGCGATAATGGCGCACACCGATCCGCCAGACCAGATAGCAGGGGATCAGAAACAGCGCCGCCAGCAAGGGCAGAAAGATATATACCGGGCTCTCCACCCTGCCCAGCAGATGCAGCAGCGGGTAATACTGCACCAGGGCAAAGGGAACCACGAAGGTGGTAAATTGCAGCACCCGCTTGCCGTAAATGCTCAGCGGGTACTTGCCGTGCTCCTTAAAGCCGTCGGTAAACACATTGACCACCTCCAGGCCCTGGGTGGTGAAAAAGGACAGAGTGGCCCCCAGCACAAAGATCCCGGCAAACAGCAGCGTGCCGCCCAGGATCATGAAAAGCAGGGTGAGCACCCTGGAAGCATCCCAGGAAACCCCGCAGGTGGCCATGGCGTAGGGGAGCAGCACAAAGCCCTGGAGCAGCCTGCCGATGCGGGCAAAATCCATGCGGCTCACCAGCACCTGGAACACAGTGTTCCGGGGCCTCACCAGAATGCGGTCGAATTCCCCGTTGCCCAGCATGGCGGAAAACCGGTCGAAGCCCCGGAAGAAGAACTCCGCCAGATAGAACTGAAACAGCACCACACTGTAGCACAGCAGCACCTGGCTGTAGGTAAAATCATCCACCGAATGAAACCGCTGGAACATGAAATAGACCCCTAAAAACACCTCAAAGGACACGAAAAACTGGGCGATCACCGTCAGGAAAAAGGAGAGCTTGTACTGCATGGCGGCCTTCATGTGAATGGAAAAATATTTGCGATAGAGCTTCAAAAAAATCACCCCCGTTTTTATCCGCCCTGCACCACAGTCTTGCGCATGGCGCTGCGCTCCATGGCCTTGCCCAGGGCAATGAGAGCGGCGATCCAGAACAGCTGTAATGCAATGGTTCGATAGAGATAGGCCCCGGCAATATCCCCGGAATAGATGCGCAGAGGCGCATTCAGCGTGGACGCAAAGGGCAAAAGCTCCAGGACCTGCCGGATTCCATCGGGCATAAAGGGCAAAGGGATCACCGAGCCCTGGAGAAAGTCGATGACCGCCGCGGCCATGGTTCGCACGCCGTTGGCATTGACCGTAAAAAATGTGGAAAGATACACCAGCATACACAGCGCCGCGGCTACCAGGGTACCAAGGATCATGGAAAGGGCCGTCCACAGCAGGGCGGAAGCACTGGCGGGGGCGGAAATCCCATAGGGCGCGGGCAGCAAAACGCCCAGGATCAAAACCGGCCAGCACCGCAGAAAGGCGGAGGCCGTTCTATTTGCCACAGTGCGGGCAAACCACATATTGTACACGCTGACAGGGCGGCAAAGCTCGTAGGCCACCGCACCGGACTGAATGGATTCCAGAATATCGCCCTCAAAGCCCCAGGGCTGGAACAGCATCAGAAAGGCCTGCTGAAGCCACACATAGGTGGCTGTGGCCTGAAAGCTCATGGGAAAGGCGGCAGGGTCTGACCGATAAAAGGCCCGAAAGGCCAGGATCAGCATACCGCCCCAGACGAACTGGGTGACGATCCCCGCCAGGGCCACCGTCCGGTATTGCAGGCTCATGGAAAAGCGCAGCCGGAAAAAGGAAAAATATTTTTTCATTGCCTGCCCTCCTCACTCAATATGCAGATTCCGGTACATCTGGGCCACGGCCTCGTCAATGCTTTCCCCGCCCCGGCGGATGTCCTCCAGAGTCCCGTCCAGCAGAATTCTGCCCTTGCCGATGAGGATCACCCGGCTGGCCAGGGCCTCGATGTCCTGCATGTCGTGGGTGGTGAGGATCACTGTGGTTTTGTGCTCCTGATTGAGCTTCCGGATAAACTCCCGCACCGCCAGCTTACTCACGGCGTCCAGTCCGATGGTGGGCTCGTCCAGGAACAAAATCTTCGGGCTGTGAAGCAGGGAGGCCGCGATCTCGCAGCGCATCCGCTGGCCCAGGGAAAGCTGCCGGGTGGGGGTGCGCAAAAGCTGGGACAGGTCCAGCAGCTCCGTGAGCTCGTCCCTGTTTTTCCGGTACAACTCCTCCGGCACATCATAGATTTCCTTGAGCAGCTCAAAGGAATCAATGACCGGCACATCCCACCACAGCTGGGACCTCTGGCCAAACACCACGCCGATGCGCTGCACATGCTCCCTGCGGTTTTTCCAGGGGATCCGGCCGTCTACCAGACAGTCGCCGCTGTCCGGGGTCAGGATGCCGCTGAGCACCTTGATGGTGCTGCTCTTCCCGGCGCCGTTGGGGCCGATATACCCCACCATCTCCCCTTCCCCAATGGAAAAGGACACGCCGTCCAGGGCGTGGATCTCCTCGTACTCCCGGTGAAACAGAGCCTTGACCGCCTGGGAAAAGCCCGTATCCCGGCGAGCCACACGAAAGGTCTTTCGCAGATTTTTGACTTCAATCATTTTTACCTCCGATCTCGATTGGACGGCAGTATCTCACATACATGCAAGACTTACCGTCGGGTTGATGTTCGGACAAAGAGTACGCCAGTCAGTCAGGCCGAATTGCGGAGCGAACCGGCTTACCCCCGGAGGAAAAATACCCCCGGGGTCCGTTCTCCCTATTTGACACGCCGCTTTCCCAGGAGCAAAGCAAGGAGGCAGCGACAAGATATTTATTTTATCAGCTCACACAGGAGAAGTCAACAAATTTTTTTGACTTTTCCCACCTCCAATGGTAAAATGGCAAAAAAGGAGGGAAAGCCATGACCATCAACCGGTGTGCCTGGGCCAATGGGGATCCGCTTTCGGAACGATACCACGACGAGGAATGGGGTACGCCCCTGTTCGATGACAAAAGGCATTTTGAATTTCTGACCCTTGAGGTCATGCAGTGCGGGCTGAGCTGGATGACGGTCCTCCGGAAACGAGAGGCCATGGACGCCGCCTTTGACGGCTTTGACCCGGAAAAGATCGCCCGATATGGCGAGGACAAAATCCAGTCCCTTCTGGAAAACCCGGCCATTATCCGATCCCGAAAGAAAATCGAGGCCACCATCCACAACGCGGAACGCTTTCTGGAGCTTCAGAAGCAGGAGGGCTCCTTTTCCAAATATCTTTGGGACTTTGTGGAGGGCCTCCCCCTTCGCTATCCGGAGGGACAGCGGGGCGGCCCCACCAGCGAGCTTTCCGACCGGATCAGCGCAGACCTGAAAAGGCGGGGCTTCCGGTTTCTCGGTTCCGTCACAGTCTACGCCCATCTCCAGGCCGCCGGGCTCATCAACGACCACGACGAAAGCTGCTTCAAATGCCACCGGCCCGTGGTGGACCCAAAGTGCATTCTGGGAAAAGAGGTCTATATCAAAATGGACCGTCCCGTGGGCACAGAGCACCCCAAGCATCCCGGCCTGATCTATCCCATCAATTACGGCTTTATCCCGGGCCTGCTGGGAGGGGACGGCGAGGAGCAGGACGTCTATCTGCTGGGCGCCGCAGAGCCCCTGTCCTCCGCAGTGGCCAAAGTGGTGGCTGTGATCCACCGGCTGGACGACAAGGAGGATAAGTGGGTGGCTTCCGCGGACGGCCGGACCTATTCGGAGCAGGAAATCCGGGAAAGCGTCCGGTTTCAGGAGCAGTATTATCACTCGGAGCTCCGCGTCCTGCAATAGCTGTTTCAAATCACGCCTTAAGATAATCTTAGCCTTTTCTCAAGGAAAAGGTATTGCGTGGGCGGTGAGGATCTAATACAATAGAGGGCCGGGAGGTGTTATCCGTGGACAGGATTTTAGTGGTGGACGATGAGCGGGAGATCGCCGATCTTGTGGAGCTGTACCTGAAAAATGAGGACTACGAGGTATACAAATGCTACACCGCCGAGGAAGCCCTTTCCTGCATAGGCTCCACAGAGCTGGACCTGGCTATTTTGGACGTGATGCTTCCCGGCGTCAGCGGCTTTGCCCTCTGCCAAAAAATCCGGGAGAGCCACAACTACCCGGTGATTATGCTCACCGCCAAAATCGAGGAAACGGACAAGATCACCGGCCTGACCCTGGGAGCGGACGACTACATCACCAAGCCCTTCCGGCCACTGGAGCTGGTGGCAAGGGTCAAGGCCCAGCTGCGGCGGTACAAGCGCTATAACCCGGCCCATGCGGAAGCCGAAGGGGTGCTGGAGCATGGAGGCCTGCTGCTGAACGTAAAAGAGCATGAATGCCTCTTAAATGAGCGTCCTCTGGAGCTGACCCCCACCGAATTCTCCATTCTCCGGATCCTCCTGGAAAACCATGGCCAGGCGGTGAGCGCCGAGGAGATGTTCCACAAAATCTGGCAGGACGAATACTACACCAAATCCAACAACACCATCACCGTGCACATCCGGCACCTGCGAGAGAAGCTGGGGGAGAGCGCCGGGTACATCAAAACCATATGGGGAGTGGGATATAAAATTGAAAAGTAAAGTCACTAAAATATTACAGCTTCTCATGCTGCTTACCGCCGGGTTCGCTGCCTGTTCGGCCATCTATTTTCTGGTGGATAACGTGTTTGACGGCGCTTTCATCAACTGGTTTGAGGAGGTCTTTATCACCACGGAGGGCCACTTCAACCCGGTGGAGGGCACCGGGGAGATTTGGCACAACATCAACTGGGGCAGGCTCAAACCCGCGCTTTTAGGCTTGTTCATCGGGTGGACGCTCTTCTGGCTGGCGGCGGTGTTCTGGGCCGGCTCCCGCAGCAGGCACGCAGCTCAAAGGCAGGTGGAGAAAATCCAGCTGGAGCTTATCTCCAAGGAGCAGGAGCTAAAGGCCGAGACCACCCGCAAAAACGATCTTATCGCCTACCTGGCCCACGACCTGAAAACGCCCCTGACCTCCGTGATCGGCTACCTGAGTCTTTTGGACGAGGCCCCGGATATGCCGGTTGAGCAGCGGGCCAAGTATACCCGCATCACCTTAGACAAGGCCTACCGGCTGGAGAAGATGATCAATGAGTTCTTCGACATCACCCGGTACAATTTGCAGCAGATAGCCATACAAAAAGAACCCGTTGACCTCTGCTATCTGCTGGTGCAGCTGACAGACGAGCTGCTGCCGGTGCTGGAAAAGAACGGCAACACCGTCAGCCTGCGGGCCAGCGAGACCCTCACCGTCCCCGGCGACCCGGACAAGCTGGCGCGGGTGTTCGGCAACGTGCTGAAAAACGCCGCCGCTTACAGCTACCCAGACACGGAAATCGTGATAACAGCGGAGGAGCTGCCGGGGGCCGTAACCGTCCGCTTCATGAACCGGGGACGGACCATCCCCCAAAACAAGCTGGATTCCCTCTTTGAAAAGTTCTATCGTTTAGACGAGGCCCGCACCTCCGGCACCGGCGGGGCCGGACTGGGGCTGGCCATTGCAAAAGAGATCGTCACTCTGCATGGGGGAAGCATCACAGCGGAGAGCATGAATGAAACCGTAACTTTTACCGTTACCCTCCCCGGGCAATCTTAGGATTATCTTAGGAAAGACACAATCTCATATGAAAGAACTGAGCGTTCCCATCTGGTATGATATTACCAATGGGAACGCTCATTATTTTACAAGGAGGAACAAATCATGACAGAAAAAACCATGGAACGCAGACGGAGGTACCATCAGCGGCATAGGCGAAACACCATCGCCACTTGGGTCGTGGGCGCGGTTTGTGCGGCTATGCTGGTATTCCTGGCGGCAATGGGGTGCATGGGCTATGTGAAAAAACTCCCATCCCCGGAGAGCTCCGGCCTGCCCGGATTGGCTTTAGGAGAATCCAAGCAGGAGACACCCATCCCGGAAAAACAGGAAAGCCAGCCCCAGGAGACTGCGATCTATGAGGACGGCACGGACTGGAACCTGCGCCTTGTGAACCGCTGGAACCCCATCCCGGAAGGGTATAATGTGAACCTCAAGGAGCTCCCCGGCGGGGAGAAGGTGGACGAGCGCATCTACGATCCCTTGATGGAGATGTTCGAGGCGGCAAAGGAGGGCAACTGGGACGAGCTACCCCGGGTCATTTCCGGCTACCGCACCCAGGAGGTTCAGCAGGAGCTATACGATGCCGAGGTGAACAAGTACAAGTCCCAGGGGTACTCAGAGGAGGACGCAAAGGCCGAGGCAGGGAAATGGGTGGCTGTCCCCGGCACCAGCGAGCACCAGCTGGGCCTTGCGGTAGACGTGGAGGGGGCCACCTACGATGTGTTTTTCTGGCTGCAGGAGAACAGCTATAAGTATGGGTTTATCTTCCGCTATCCGG
>CAZRLJ010000051.1:0-12777 GCA_964600905.1 uncultured Acutalibacter sp.
GGCCGCCTGTATGCCATCAACCCGGAGAACGGCTTCTTCGGCGTGGCTCCCGGCACCAACATGAAGTCCAACCCCAATGCGCTGATCTCCACCCAGAAGGGCACCATCTTCACCAACGTGGCCCGGAATTTGGACGACAACACCGTGTGGTGGGAGTCTCTGGATAAGAATCCCCCTGTCAATGCCGAGGAGTGGACCGGCAAGCATGTGAACGGCCCCGAGTTTGTGGCCGAGGGCAACAAGCTGGCTCATCCCAATAGCCGCTTTACCGCTCCTACCGCCAACTGCCCCTGCCTTTCCAGCGAGTTTGAAAATCTCCATGGCGTGCCGGTTTCCGCCATCATCTTCGGCGGCCGCCGTCCCGACACCGTGCCGCTGGTCTATCAGTCCCGCGACTGGAATAACGGCGTGTTCATCGGCTCCATCACCGGTTCCGAGACCACCGCTGCCGCCGCCGGCGCAGTAGGCGTTGTGCGCCGCGATCCCATGGCCATGCTGCCCTTCTGCGGCTATCACATGGGCGATTACTTCCAGCACTGGATCGACATGGGCGTGAAGCTGGGCGACAAGGCTCCCAAGATCTTCAACGTGAACTGGTTCCGCGTGGACTCTGAAGGTCACTTTATCTGGCCTGGCTTCGGAGATAACCTCCGGGTGCTGGAGTGGATCATTGCTCGCTGCGAGGGCAAGGTGGACGCCAGAGAGACTGCCATCGGCTATGTGCCCTATGCGAAGGACATCAATCTGGAAGGCCTGGACTTCTCTGTGGAGGACCTGGAGGGCATTCTGGAAGTGGATAACGCAAAGTGGGCCAAAGAGGCAGAGGGCGTGGAGGAATTCTACACCCGCTTTGGCGACAAGCTGCCCAAGGAGCTCCGCCATCAGCTGGAGATCCTGAAGGCAAACTGCGCGAAGTAAGCGCAAATTTCCGATAAAAAGAAACGGTGTGGTTCCAAAGGGACTGCACCGTTTGTTTTTTTAGCCAGCTGTCGCCACGCTTGAACCCGGTTCTTGCGGGCGGCTTGTTATCGTCCTGGCGGCGAATTGATTGTTTTTTCAAGAAGGGTCTTCTCAAAATCGGTCAACGGCTTTATGATAGGATTGACCGAATCGGTTAACGGAGGTTGTGCCATGAACGAAAGATTCTTTTTACTGCCCGCAGAAAAACAGCAGGCCATCATCAACGCAGGCTATCGGGTGTTTTCCCAAAACTCCTATAAAAACAGCCCCATGAGTGAGATCGCGGATGCCGCCGGGATCAGCAAATCCCTGCTCTTTCACTATTTCCGCAACAAAAAGGAGCTGTATCTGTTTTTGTGGGACAAGTGCGCGGAAACGACCATCGAGTATTTGACAAAATGCGGCTGCTACGGGCAGAAGGACCTGTTTGAAAGCATGGAGCGGGGGATGCGGGCAAAGATGGAAATCATCCGCCTTTATCCCCACATGGCAAACTTCACCATCAAGGCATTTTACGAAAAAGACGCCGAGATTTCCGCCGCGGTTCAGGAAAGCTACCACAAATACTTCAACCTGAAAGCCGACAAAACCCGCGTGAATATGGACCCGGAGCAGTTTCTCCCGGGGCTGGATATTCCCATGATGTACCGGGAAATGTATTGGGCTTCGGAGGGCTATCTTTGGGAGATGGTTCAGCGCGGCAATGTAGATGTAGAACAGATGGAAAAAGATTTCAGGAAGCTGATGGGTTTTTGGAAAAGCATCTACCTTCGGAAGGAGTGAGGCCATATGGAGATCATAACAACCGCAAAGCTTACGAAATACTATGGCAGGGCAAGAGGGATCGATGGGCTGGACCTGACGGTGGGGCAAGGGGAGTTTTTTGGTTTTATCGGGCCCAACGGCGCCGGAAAGTCCACGACGATCCGAATACTGCTTGGGCTGATCGCTCCCACCTCCGGTAGTGCTATGGTATTTGGGAAGGACGTTGCAAAGGACAAGGAAGCCGTTTTGCGGGACGTGGGCTACCTTCCCTCAGAGGCGCTGTTTTACCGGGGAATGAAAGTGAAAGACGTCCTGAAGCTATCCGCGGATCTGCGGAAAAAGGACTGCGCCGCTGAATCAAAACTGCTTTGCGAGCGTTTACAGCTTGATACATCCCGAAAGATCGATGATCTGTCTTTCGGCAACCGGAAAAAGGCGGCCATTGTCTGCGCCCTGCAGCATCGCCCGAAGCTGCTGGTTCTGGACGAGCCCACGGGTGGACTGGACCCGCTGATGCAAAAGGAATTTTTCGACATTCTTCGGGAGAGAAATCAGAAGGGCACGACGATTTTTCTTTCCGGCCATATTCTCTCGGAAATCCAACGGAACTGCACCCGCGCGGCGATCATCCGCGACGGGCGGATCATTGCCCAGGGGACTGTGGAGGACCTGTCGAAAACCAGCGCGAAGCGGGTTACGGTCCACGGCAGCGTTCCTTTGGAAAACCTCAGGGGTGTTCGGGACCGGAAGGACGGGGAGGGATCGGTCAGCTTCCTTTACAGCGGAGATATGGGCAGCCTGCTGCATACCCTGTCCTCAGGGCAGGTAAACGACCTTACGGTTACAGAGCCTGATCTGGAGGAAGTGTTTTTGCACTATTATGAAAAGGATGGTGAGAGGGTATGACGCTTGTAAAACACGAACTGAAGCAAGGGAAAACCGCCTTCTTGATCTGGACAGCTTCTATTGGAGGCCTTCTTGCGATTTGTGTGTTTCTGTTCCCGGAAATGAAAGGACAGATGGAGGGCGTGAACGATGTATTCGCCTCTATGGGTTCTTTTACCGAGGCATTCGGCATGGACCGTTTGAATTTTGGCACGCTCATCGGCTTTTACGCGGTGGAATGCGGAAATATCCTGGGCCTGGGCGGCGCGTTTTTCGCTTCTCTTTGTGCAGTGGGAATTCTCAGCAAGGAGGAAAAGGACAAAACTGCGGAATTTCTGCTGACCCATCCGGTGAGCCGCAAAAGGATTTTGACCGAAAAGCTGATTGCCGTACTGATTCAGATCACAGCCATGAATCTTTTGATCTACGCCCTTGCCATCGGTTCTATCACTTCTGTAGGAGAGGACATTCCGTGGAAAGAGATCAGTCTGCTCCATCTTGCCTACTATCTGCTCCAGGTGGAGCTTGGGGGCATTTGCTTTGGCATTTCGGCGTTTCTTCGCAAAGGCAGCGCGGGCGTAGGACTTGGCATTGCCGCAATGATGTACTTTCTGAACCTGATTTCCAATATTGCGGAGGTTGCCGGGTTTTTGAAGTACATAACGCCCTTTGGGTATTGCGAAGGCGCCGACATTGTGGCAAACGGCAGGCTGGACGGGGCCATGGTCACCCTCGGCGCAGCTTTGGGACTGGGCGGAGTGGTGATCGCTTATCTGCAATACACGAAAAAGGATATTCATTGAAAATCAGAAAACACGCTGAATTGGCGGCAGGGAAAGCCCCCCTGCCGCCGATTTTTTCATGCTTTCCTGAGGGCGGAGAAAAAATTTGCGTAAAAAAATCCGAAAACTGAGATTTTTTGCCGGGCAAAATGGTACTATAGGTGAAGAGCTCTTCAAGACCGGAAACTTTGAAAAGGAGGAAACGCTGTGGACGGGCAGGCATTTACAGAAGCCGTGGAGAAATACACGGATACCGTTTATCGGGTGGCGTTTCACTCCTGCAAAAATCCGGCGGATTCCGAGGACATTGTGCAGAACGTATTTTTGAAGCTGTACCGGGAGAAAACGGATTTTGAAAGCGAGGAGCATGTGCGCCGCTGGCTGATCCGGGTGACCGTAAACGAGGCGAAAAAGCTGGTAGGCTCCGCCTGGTTCCGAAAAAGCGCCTCCCTGGAGGAATATGCGGGAACCATGGACTTCGCCTATCCGGAGGAGAGCGAGTTGTTCCTGGCCGTTATGGCCCTGCCGAAAAAGTACCGGATCCCCGTGTACCTCTTCTATTACGAGGACTACCCCGTCAAGGAGGTAGCCGCCCTGTGCGGACTGAAGGAATCCACGGTGCAGACCCGGCTCCAGAGGGCCCGGGAGCGTCTGCGCCAGGCAATCACCAACGGAAAAAGGGAGAGTGACCATGAAAATGGACAAAACACTGTATGAACGCACGTTTTCTCATCTGAAAGCCTCTCCCGCATTGAGAGAGGAGCTTTTGACCATGACAGAACAGAGAAACGGGACAAGAAAACCGAAGAAATTCATCCTGCGCCGTCTGGCTATCGCCGCTGCGGTGATGGCCCTGGCTGCGGCCCTGGCCATGGGCGCCAATGCCGCCACAAATGGAGAGCTGTATGAAGCCACCTTCGGCAAGCTGATCGCCAGCTTTTCGACAGACGACGGCATGGAGGTCCAGCTTTACGGCCATACCAATGACGATGGCACAACCACTTTCTTCGCCATGGATTCTGTGCGGGAGCTTGGCAATGAAGGGGAGCAGTCTCTGCCGGACGATGGGGAGGAGCGTACCGAGGCCGCTGTTACAGTGGAGGTGGACGATGAGGGCAACTTCTCCGTTGTGAAGGAAGAAAACGGCGCGACTGGTGAGGTTTCCCTGCCGCAGGAATAGCCGGTACAAAGAGAAACTGCCAGCGGAGACCGACCTGGCCAGAAAGCCATTCTGTATCGATCAAAAAGGCATGACCACCCCGAAAGGGATGGTCATGCCTTTTCAGTTGTAGTCCATTTGGCTCAGGCCCCGGGAACGACTTCTTTCCCAATGGGGCAGTCGTAGCCTTCGGCGGCGGACTTTTGAAATTCCGTCCTGGCGCTTTCCAGCAGCTCCGGCTTTTCCATCAGATCGGCGCAGCTGGCGGCCAATACCTTGGCGGCAAACAGCAGCCCCTTGTAGCCAATACTGCTGCGGCCCAGGGACACGTTCTGCCAGGAGTGGCCGGGGGAGCCGCTGGCCCAGGCGGCGGCGGTGAACTGGGCGGTGGGGGTCAGCCAGCTGACGTCGCCCACATCGGTGGAGCCGGGCTCGAATCTTTGAGAGGGCACATAGGGAATGAGAAAATCGTTGATGGCCCGCTTGCCGCCCTCGGAACGCTCCTCCACCAAAGCCTTCACGTCACGGTTCAGCTCAGTGGCGTCTCCGGGGAGCTTCTCTGTGGGATAGGTGGCCTTCACGGCCTCTGCCAGCTTCCATTCCTCGTCGGTATATTCCGGCAGGGGGGCAAGCTGCAGGTTCTCATAGAGCAGCCGCTCCAGCACCTCATTGGACAGGGTGGAGGCAGTGCCGTCGATCTGCCGGGAGGTGACGGTGGTGCCGGTCATGAGAGCGGCGCCTTGGGCAATGCTGTCCACCCGCTCCAGCACCGCCTTTGCCTTGCGGACCGTTTCGCCCCGTACCATGTACAGCACTTTGGCGGTGGGCTGCACCACATTGGGGGACACGCCGCCCACATCCAGAAAAGAGTAGTGCAGGCATTCCTTCCGGCCAATGTGCTCCCGCAGGAACTGAACGCCCACGTTCATCAGCTCGGCGGCGTCCAGCGCGGAGCGGCCATGCTCCGGGTCTCCGGCAGCGTGGGCCGCCACTCCCTGAAAGCTGTATTCCACCTGCAGGCTGGCCGCGTTGCTGCCGGTGGTCACCTCGTTGGTGTCGTCGGGGTGCCAGGTGAGAGCGGCGTCCAGGTCCCGGAACATGCCGTCCCGGGCCATAAAGGTTTTCCCGGCGCAGCCCTCTTCGCCGGGGCAGCCGTAAAAGATCACCGTGCCGGAAAGCTCTCCGGCGGCAATGGCTTCCTTCACCGCCATGGCGGCGCCCAGGGACGCGGCGCCCAGCAGATTATGGCCGCAGCCGTGGCCGCAGGTGCTGGCGGCGTCGGTGCGGGGAGCGTGTTCGGTACAGGCCGCCTGCTGGGACAGGCCGTCCAGGGCGTCGAACTCGCCCAGGATGCCGATTACCGGTTTTCCGGAGCCATAGCTGCCGGAAAAGGCGGTGGGAATGCCGCAGAGCTGCCGCTGGACGGTGAAGCCCTGCTCCTCCATGAGCCGGCAGTAATATTCGGCGCTCTGGAATTCCTGCATGGAAAGCTCCGCAAACTCCCAGATCTTGTCGCTGAGAGCGATCAGAACGTCCTTGCTGTTTTCTACGCTGTCATAGAGCTTCTGCTTATCCATTGAGATTGCCTCCGTTATTCAGTACCTTGGAGAGAAAATCCTGGAGCCTGGGGTGGGTGGGGTTCCGGAACAGCTGGTCCGGGACGTTTTCCTCCAGAATATTGCCCTCCGCCATAAACAGCACCCGGTTGGAAACCTCCCGGGCAAAATTCATCTCGTGGGTGACGATGACACAGGTCATGCCGGTCTTCACCAGGCCCTTGATCACGTCCAGCACCTCGCCGATCATCTCAGGGTCCAGGGCGGAGGTGGGCTCGTCAAAGAGCATGACGTCAGGCTCCATGGCCAGGGCCCGGACAATGGCCAGACGCTGCTTCTGCCCGCCGGAGAGATTGCCGGGCATCTCGTCGAATTTGTCCAGCAGGCCCACCCGGTCCAGGAGATCCTTTGCCAGGTCCTTTGCTTCGGCGGCGGATTTCTTTTTCAGCAGGGTGGGGGCCAGGGTGATATTCTCTGCCACGGAGAGGTGGGGGAACACATTGAAGTGCTGGAACACCATGCCCATTTTCTGGCGGTACAGGTCAATGTCCACCTTCTCCGGTTTTTTCATGGTTCCCTTCTTGATGGCCTGCTTCTCTTCCTGGGTGAGATTGCCGGTGATCTCCACGCCCTCCACGTATATTTTTCCCTGCTCAGGAGTTTCCAGCAGGTTCAGACAGCGCAGGAAGGTGCTTTTGCCGCCGCCGGATGGGCCGATGATGGAGACCACCTCGCCCTTGTGGATGGTCTGGCTTACGCCGGTAAGGACCTTCAGCTCGCCATAGGCCTTGTGGAGGTCCACGGTTTTGACCATTTCAATGGTGTTATCAACTGCCATGCCTTTTCCCTCCTCAAATCTTTCCATCGGCGGTCAGCGCTTTTTTGCGGCTGCGCTTTTTGTAGCTTCTGTCCCCGGACATACGCTTCTCAAACACTCCCACCAGCTTGGACAGGGGGAAGGTGACGCACAGGTAGATGATACCGATGATGAGCAGGGTCTCGAAGCCGATAAATTCCACGCCGCGGATGACCAGGAAGGAGGTCATCAGGTCGCCCACAAAGAAGGTGGAGGCCAGAGACGTTTCCTTGATCATCATGATAAACTCGTTCCCCAGGGCGGGGAGGATGTTTTTGACCGCCTGCGGCAGGATGATTTTCCTCATGGTCTGCTGCTGGCTCAGTCCCAGGCTCCGGGCCGCCTCGGTCTGGCCCTTGTCCACAGCCTGAATGCCGGAGCGGATCACCTCGGACACATAGGCCGAGGAATTCAGGGACAGGGCGATGGCCGTCCACACGGCGATAGGCAGCTTCAAGGGCACCAGCTGGGGCAGGGCAAACACAAACATATACAACTGAAGCAGAATGGGAGTGCCCCGGATGACCTCAATGTAGATGGAGATCAAAAACCGCACGATCCGAAAGCGGGACATTTTCAGAAAGGCCACTACCACGCCCAGCAGCGTACCCAGGACCACCGAAACGGCGGCGAAAATCAGGGTGTATTTCAGTCCCTCAAAAATTAGGAGCTGCCAGTAATTGGTCCAGATTTTGACGACGTTTGAGAAGAATAATTCAGGATTCATAACCGATCCCTTTCCACAGATTGATTTGACACACAAAACCGATGGCCTTGACCGGACCATCGGTTTTGGGAAGGTTCCAGGGGCGCAGCTTAGCCGCTGATCTCATTGCCCTCTTCGTCGTAGGAAATCTCCACGCCGATGCCGGCCAGCTCCTTGGCCTCCTCGTACCAGCCGGGATACAGATCCTGCTCCACAGCCTTGGCCAGAAGCTCGTTGACCTTTTGGGTGAGGGCATCGTTGCCCTTTTTCATCAGGACCAGATTGTCGGTGTATTTGGGATCTACCTCAAAATCAAAGCCGGTCAAAGCCACATCGGGATTGGCGGCGATGAGAGCCTCCGCGTTGCCGTCGGCCACGGCCATGATGTCAAAGTCGCCGTTGCGCAGCTGCATCACGCCGGTAGTAATGTCGCTGTAGCTGACCAGCGTAGCGTTGGGAAGCTGCTCCTTTGCCAGGATCTCCTGGAGGGAAGCGCCCTGGGCGCCTACCTTCAGGCCTTCTGCATTGGGGGCGTCAGCGTACTTGTCCCCGGCGTCCTTCATGCAGATGGTGGTTTGGCCGTCCTCGTTGTCCCCGGCGTGATAGGTGTCGGACAGGTTGTAGTTCTCCGCACGCTCGGCTGTCCAGGAAAAGCCGGAAATGGCCATGTCTACAGTGCCCATGGAAACAGCCGTCTGACAGGCGCCGAAGTCCATGGGGGTGATCACCAGCTCCAGGCCCATCTCGTCAGCCAGGTATTTTGCCAGGGTGGGATCAAAGCCCACATATCTGTCCTGACCGTTCTTGCTGGGGTCAACGAATTCCATGGGGGCAAAGTCGGGGGACAGGGCCACGGTCAGCTTGCCGCCGGAAACCAGGTTGAGCTCGGAAGCGCTGTTGACGTCGCTGGCGCTGTCAGCGCTGCTGTTGGAGTTGCTGTTAGAGCTGCTGCTGCAGCCTGCCAGAACGGAAACCAGCAGGACCAGAGCCAATACGATAGAAAGCATTCTTTTCATGATGAGGGTCTCCTTCAAAAGTGATTTGCATGTTGCGTTTATAATTATACAGTTTTATGCATAAATATCAACTGGCAAAGTGACGATTATAACTGAACAATGGAATGCGGATTTGTATAATAATTCAGGGCTTGGTTTGTGAAATCTTCCGGACGGCCTTGACTTTCCTTTTCCCGGGGCCTAAACTGAGAATGTATTTTATTGTAATGGAGGAAAAACATGACATACAGCATTTCCCAGGTGGCGGAACGGTTTGGGATCGAGCCCCACACCCTGCGGTTTTATGAAAAAGAGGGTCTGGTGGCGCCGGAGCGTACGGAAAGCGGGATCCGCATCTACGGCGAGGAGGAGATGTCCCAGCTGGAGATGATCATGTGCTTAAAGGGCACGGGCATGCCGCTGAAGGACATCAAGCGCTATTTCGACCTGGTGAACCGGGGGAACGATACCCTGGATCAACGGCTGGAGATTTTCACCGATCACCGCAGGCATGTGCTGGAGCAGATCGAGGAACTGAAAAGGAATCTCAGCAAAATCGAGCACAAGATCGAATGGTATCAGAGTTTCGTGCGGGAACAAAGGAAAAATATGAATAATCTGTGACATAAGTCTTGATTTTCTATGACGAAACAGGTATACTTATGTCATTGAAGCCCCTATTTTGGACCATATGGATATGACCAAGTAGGGGACTATTTTTTACAGGAGTGTGAATGTCTTGGAAAAGCTCTTTAAGCTCAAGGAGAATGGTACCGATATTCGTACAGAAATCGTTGCCGGCCTCACCACATTCATGACGATGGCCTACATCATTGCCCTGAACCCCAACCTGCTGACTGGCTTCGACGTGGGCAGCCAGCTGTGGAATGGCGTGTTCATGGCAACCTGTATCGCCTCTGCCATCGGCATGTTCGTCATGGCGTTTGCGGCCAACAAGCCCTTTGCCATGGCTCCCGGCATGGGCCTCAACAGCTTCTTTGCTGTGGTGGTCGGCAACATTGCCGCTGCGACCGGCATGACCTATCTGGCCTCTTTCCAGGCTGCTCTGGTGATCATTCTGGTGGAGGGTATCTTCTTCCTGGTCCTCTCTCTGCTGAATGTCCGCCAGAAAATCGTAGAGGCCATTCCTCTGGGCGTGCGGCTGGGCATTGCTCCTGCCATCGGCCTGATGCTCATGAATATCGGCTTTGGCTCCAATGCCGGTATCTATTCCGAGGCTGGCGGCCCCTTCTACATGATGCGTGATTTCTTCGGCGCTCTTACCGCCGGCGTAGCCAGCAATACCATGGGAAGCGGTTATTCTGCCATGGTGCTGGCAGTGGTCACCACCTTTATCGGCCTGTTCGTCATTGCCATTCTGGCCCATCACAAGGTCAAGGGCGCTGTGCTCATCGGTATGCTGGCCGCTTCTGTGATCCACTGGGCAGGGCAGGCCATCTTCCTGGGCACCAATCCCTTTGCTTCCCTGGCTACCGCCTCTTTCCTGCCTCCCTTTGGCGATATGGCGGAGACCACTCTGTTCAAGCTGAATTTTGAAGGCTTCCTGCAGGTTGGCTGGTTCACCATTATCACCCTGATCATCACCTTCTGCATGATCGATATGTTCGACACCATCGGCACCCTGGTGGGCACTGCCTCCCGTGCCGGAATGCTGGACAAGGACGGCAATATGCCCAAGATGAAGGAAGCCCTGGTAGCTGACGCTGTGGGTACTGTGGCCGGTTCCGTTACCGGCACCTCCACTGTCACCACCTTTGTGGAGTCCGCCTCCGGCGTGGAAGCAGGCGGCCGTACCGGTCTCACTGCCCTGACCACCGGCATCCTGTTCCTGGCCTGCATGTTCCTCGCTCCCATCGCCGCCATCATTCCTGCCGCTGCCACCTCCGCCGCTCTGATCTACGTGGGCGTGCTGATGCTCGGCGGCCTGAGCAAGATCGATTTCAGCGATATGAGCCAGGCGCTGCCTGTGGCCCTGATGCTCATTGCCATGCCCATCTCCAGCTCCATCGGACACGGCATCGGCCTGGGCCTCATTGCCTACACCGTGCTGAAGGTATTCACCGGCAAGGCCAAGGAGGTCTCCGTCCTGACCTACGTGATCTCCATTCTGTTCCTGATCAAATTCTTCCTGGTGGCCTAAGAACCGGCAGAAGAAAAAACGAGGCGCTCCCGGATGGGAGCGCCTTTTTGTGTTGTGGTTTCAGGGAGTTGGGATTTACCGGGGAACCGATCAGTGCTGGATCTGCACCTTCTCCTCCTCGTCGCCGCCGCCGAAGGGCCAGGGAGGCGTGGCGGCCGCCAGCAGAGGGATCAGCTCCGCGTCAAAGTTGGTCCGGAGAGAGCATTCCGTATCGAAGACCATCACATTTTCTTCACCGGGCTTGCAGGCAGGCCAGGCGGGCAGGCCGGGATGGCTGGGATCGTCGTTTTTGGCAAAGGCAATGTAAGCGCCGAACACGTTGTCCTGCAGCTTGTCGCTGACGCCGGGCTCGTTGCAGATGGGAACCATCTCCGCATTGCGGAACGCAAAGGGAATATCGGAGCAGTGCCAGGCCGTCTTGCCGCCCTGGAAGGGGAACTCGTAGGCGAACAGGTAAGAGAAGGTGGGGCTTTCCGGACACTGGGCCTTGCAGTTGATGAAGTCCTGACTGGGCTCGCGGAAAAGAGCGTCCAGGGTCAGCAGGCAGGTCAGGTCCTTTTCAGGCCAGGCGGCTTTGAAGAGCTTGATCAGCTGGGGAGCGTGCTGCTTGAACTTCTTTTCGATCAGGGCTGTCTTTTCATCCTCCGTCAGGTCGTTGCGGGTGGGAACAGAGGGGCCAAAGGCAAACTCGCCGAATACGCTGCCCACCATGACCGGGATCGTTTTGGCGTGGTCGGTAAAGCCTACGGTGCGGGGATCGCCCACATAAAAGTCATTGGGAACGGGAGAGCAGCCGGTATACATGCCCTTCTGCTGCATGGCGGGGGCCACCTTGTTATAGGCCTCTGCCAGCTGGGCGTAGGGGATGGTCTCCAGCTTTTCCACATCCTGCTCGGTGAGGCCCAGCTCTTGCAGCATGGCGGTGATCAGGGGCTTGCTGTCAGCCTTTTCTTCCCGGACAAAGCCCTTGCCCAGCACGCCGCTCATCACGATGCCCTTCTGGAACAGGCCGTCAGCGGAGGGCGTCTGCATCAGGGTATAGACCTTCATGCCGCCGCCGGACTGGCCAAACAGGGTGACATTTTCGGGATCGCCGCCGAAATTGGCGATGTTTTCGTGGACCCACTCCAAGGCGGCGACCAGGTCGGCGTTGCCCGCGTTGGCGGAGTTTTTGTATTTTGCGCCGTAGGGCTCCATGTCCAGATAGCCCAGGATGTTCAGACGATGGTTGATGGATACGACAACCACATCGCCGTGCTTGCTCATGTTTTCGCCGTCATAGGCCTGCTGCTCGATGGAGGAGCCGGCGGAGAAGCCGCCGCCATGGAGCCATACCATTACGGGCTTTTTGGCGTTAGGACACAGGGTCTGGGTCCAGATGTTCAGGTTCTGGCAGTGCTCATCCATGGGCCAGTAGCGGTGGGGCACCATCAGCTCGCCGCTGCTGGGGGTCTCCTGATGGAGCAGGGGGCAGACATAGCCATAGCTGAGGGCGTCTTTCACGCCCTCCCAGGGCTTTACTGGCTGGGGAGCCTGAAAACGCTCGGCAGTAGCGTACTCAATGCCCTGGAAAATGTAGGTGGAATCCAGCTGGAAGCCGCGCAGCTTGCCGGCTTTGGTCTGTACCACGGGCTCAGTGGCGGAACATACGAATTTTTTTGCCATTTTTCTTCACCTTTCCGGCGGCCCCGAAGTGCCGCATGTATTTTTTTCATTATACCTAAAATCGCCGCAGATGAAAAGCCCTTTTTGGCAAATTTTTAGTAAAACCCATTTTGGCAGGAAAACAGACCCCACGGCGCAAGGCTCTCCGCCCGAGAATCCCAGGGGACAAATTTCCCGAAAAGGGCTTTACAAGGCGATTTTGATGTGATAAAATAGCGGTGCTTGAGTATCCGGGCCCGTAGCTCAACTGGGAGAGCGCCAGGTTCGCAATCTGGAGGTCGAGGGTT
>CAZRLJ010000052.1:0-9879 GCA_964600905.1 uncultured Acutalibacter sp.
TTTTTTTTTGCGTTTTCCTGTATACTCTAAACTGGTTGTTCATTGATTGCTTTCATACGAGAGAAAACGGCGCGGGATTTCCCGGAATGGGAATTCCTGGAAAGGAAGGAAAACCATGAAAAAAGTTGCAGTGATCATGGGCAGTGACAGCGACCTGCCCGTTGTGACGCCGGCCATCCGGCGGCTGAAGGAATGGGGCATTCCCTTTGAGGCTCATGTGATGAGCGCCCACCGCACCCCGGAGGCGGCGGCGGAGTTTTCGGCCCATGCCGCGGAAAACGGCTTTGGGGTCCTGATCGCCGCGGCGGGGAAGGCCGCCCATCTGGGCGGGGTTCTGGCCGCCCATACCACCCTGCCGGTGATCGGAATCCCGGTGAAGTCCTCCACCCTGGACGGGCTGGACGCCCTGCTGGCTACGGTGCAGATGCCCTCCGGAATTCCGGTGGCTACAGTGGCCATTGACGGCGCGGACAACGCCGCGGTCCTGGCCGCCCAGATTTTGGCCCTTAGCGACGGGGCCCTGGCGGAAAGGCTTCTTGCCATGAAGAAAACCATGGCGGAGGGCGTCGGCAAAAAGGACGCCCTTCTCCAAGAACAAATAAAGGAGATTTAAGGCGCTGCCTTAGAAAGGGAGAAAAACATGAAAAAGAGCATTCTGAGAAAGTACGCCCGGCTGGCTGTCAAGACCGGCGTGAACCTGAAAAAGGGACAGGGCTGCGTGATCTCCGCCCAGGTGGACCAGCACGAATTTGCCGAGCTGGTGGCCGAGGAGGCCTACCGCGCCGGGGCCAAGTGGGTCACCATCAACTGGGGCGACCAGAACGTGACAAAGCTGGATTACCGCCATCAGACCGTTACCCAGTTATCTAGGGTAGAGGAGTGGCAGAAGGCCCGGCAGCAGTTCTATGTGGACCAGCTGCCCGCCATGATCCATATCGCTTCCGCCGACCCCGACGGCCTTAAGGGCGTGAATATCTCTAAAATGCAGAAATCCGCCATGGCCGTGGGAAAGGTCATGAAGCCCTACCGGGCCGCCATGGACGGGAAATATCAGTGGTGCATTCTGGCCGTACCCTCCGCGAAATGGGCGAAAAAGGTGTTTCCCGGCCTGCGGACAAGCGCCGCCGTGCAGAAGCTGTGGGACGCCATTCTCAGCTCCGTGCGGGTCAGCGAGGACAACGACCCCGTGGCGGAATGGGCGGAGCATCAGAAGGCCATGAGCGAGAAGTGCAGAAAGCTGACGGAGCTTGACCTGGACTACCTCCACTACGAGAGCAAGAGCGGCACGGACTTCAAGTGCTGGCTGATCCCCGGCTCCCGGTGGGAGGGCGGCGGCTCCTCCCTGATGGACGGCACCTTCTTCACCCCCAACATGCCCACGGAGGAGGTCTTTACCACCCCCATGCGGGGCAAGTGCGAGGGAACCCTGGTTTCCACCCTGCCTCTGAGCTATCAGGGTAATCTCATTGACAAATTCTCCGTGACCTTCCAGGACGGCAAGGCGGTTTCCGTGAAAGCAGAACAGGGCCAGGCGCTTCTGGAAAACATGATCAAAATGGACGAGGGCGCCTGTATGCTGGGCGAGCTGGCCCTGGTGCCGGTGGACTCTCCCATCTCCAATTCCGGCATCCTGTTCTACAACACGCTCTTTGACGAGAACGCCGCCTGTCATGTGGCCCTGGGCCGGGGCTTCAACGAGACGGTCCCCGGCTTTGAGAGCATGACCGAGGAGGAGCTCAAGGAGAAGGGCGTCAACGATTCCATCATCCACGTGGATTTCATGGTGGGGTCCAGGGAGCTGAACATCACCGGATATACCCGGGACGGCAGAAAGGTCCCCATTTTCAAAAACGGCAACTGGGCCCTCTGAGGGCCTCTGAATAAATCGCCCATTGCGCAGGAGGAAAAGCGTTATGAACGAAAAGGAAATGACGGCTTCCACGCCGGACGCCCTGAGCAGCTACAGCAGCAGCTATGCCGCCGCCGGGGTGGATGTGACCGCCGGGTACCGCTCGGTGGAGCTGATGAAGGAGCACGTGAAGCGCACGGTGATCCCGGGGGTGGTCTCCGGCATCGGCGGCTTCGGCGGCCTGTTCCAGCCGGAGCTGTCCGGCATGGAGGAGCCCATTCTGGTCTCCGGCACCGACGGGGTAGGCACCAAGCTGAAAATCGCCATGCTGCTGGATCGGCACGACACCATCGGCATCGACGCCGTGGCCATGTGCGTCAACGATGTGATCTGCTGCGGGGCAAAGCCCCTGTTCTTCCTGGATTACATCGCCTGTGGAAAAAATTATCCGGAAAAGATCGCCTCCATCGTGGCGGGCGTGGCCGAGGGCTGCGTCCAGGCGGGCTGCGCGCTGATCGGCGGGGAGACCGCCGAGCATCCCGGCATGATGGCCGACGACGATTACGACATTGCCGGCTTTACCGTGGGCATGGTG
Source organism: uncultured Acutalibacter sp. (assembly GCA_964600905.1). GTDB lineage: Bacteria > Bacillota > Clostridia > Oscillospirales > Acutalibacteraceae > Acutalibacter. The sequence continues at coordinate 2,445 of CAZRLJ010000052.1, forward strand.
GACAAGAAGCGTGTCATTGACGGCTCCAGGCTGGCGGCGGGGGACGTGCTCATCGGCGTGGCCTCCTCCGGCGTCCATTCCAATGGATTTTCCCTGGTGCGCAAGGTGTTCGGCATCGGCAGAATGGACCTGGGAGAGGAAGCCGGAAAGGGCATGGCCGGGGGCCTGACGAACCTGGCGGTCTCCGTGGCGAAAACCCTGAAAAGCGACCGGGAGATCGTCAACCGCAGGTACGCCGAGCTGGGCGGCACCCTGGGCGAAGCCCTGCTGACCCCCACCCGGATCTATGTAAAGCCCGTGCTGGCGGCCATCCAGGCGGCGGACGTGAAAGCCATCTCCCACATTACCGGCGGCGGGTTCTACGAGAATATTCCCAGAATGATGGCTCCCGGCCTTACCGCCAGGGTGGAGAAGGCCGCCGTTCCCGCGCTGCCCATTTTCTCCCTGCTCCAGAAGGAGGGGAACATCCCGGAGCACGATATGTACAACACCTTCAACATGGGGATCGGCCTGTGCATGGCCGTGTCCCCGGACACCGCCGACAAAGCCCTGGCCGCCCTGCGGCAGGCGGGAGAGAACGCCATGGTCATCGGCGAGGTGGCCGAAGGAGAAGAGGGGGTCGTGCTGTGCTGAACATCGGCGTACTGGTGTCCGGCGGCGGCACGAACCTGCAAAAGCTCATCGACGCCTGGCAGGCGGGAGAGCTGGGAGGCGGCTGCCTGCGGGTGGTGATCTCCAGCAGGGCGGACGCCTTCGCATTGGAACGGGCGCGAAAAGCCGGGATCGAAGCTGTCACCCTCAGCCGGAAGGACTATCCCGACGTGGATACTTACAGCCGGGCCCTCATTGACGCCCTGAAGGCGCGGGGGGTGGAGCTGGTGGTGCTGGCGGGCTTTTTGACCATCACCGGGGACAATTTTGTAGAGGCCTTCCGAAACCGCATCATCAACGTCCATCCGGCACTGCTTCCGGCCTTTGGAGGCAAGGGCTATTACGGCCTGCATGTCCACGAGGCCGTGCTGGCCAGGGGGGCGAAGGTCACGGGAGCCACCGTGCACTTTGTCAACGAGGTCTGCGACGGCGGCCCCATCATCCTGCAAAAGGCGGTGGAGGTCCGGCAGGACGACACGCCGGAGACCCTGCAAAGGCGGGTGATGGAGCAGGCAGAGTGGCAGCTTCTGCCAAAGGCCGTGGCCCTGTTCTGTGAGGGAAAGCTGACCGTGGAAAACAATATCGTCAAAATTTCAGAGTAGGCAAGACCACACAAAGATTGTGCCCGTATTGCGCAGTCAGTTTTTTCGCCAGATAAAGCAAAAGCCGCAGGGAATACTTTGTGTATTTCCGAGGATTTTTGCAAAATATGGCGGAAAAAATGCAAGCAAGACGCGTACGATCCTTTGCGCGGTATTGCCTTAAGAAAAGGAGAATCTGTTATGAGGCCTGTGAACATCGTTGAGGAGCTGAAAGGAAATTCCTACCCCGGCCGGGGCATCATCATCGGCAAAAGCGAGGACGGGAAACACGCGGTGATCGCCTATTTTATCATGGGACGCAGCGTCAATTCCCGGAACCGGGTGTTTGAAATGGAGGGCGCGGACATGCGCACCAAGGCTTTCGACCCGGCCCTGCTGTCCGATCCCTCTCTGGTAATCTATTTCCCCATCCGCGTGTACGAGGGGGACCACATCGTCACCAACGGCGACCAGACCGACACCATCCGGGATTTTCTGAGGGATGGCGGCACCTTTGAGGAGGCCCTGCGCACCAGGACCTTTGAGCCGGACGGCCCCAATTTCACCCCCCGCATTTCCGGCATTGTGGATTTTGAGGACCGTGGCTTTACCTACAAGCTGTCCATTCTCAAAAGCACCGACGGCGATCCTTCGGCGGTCCAGCGGTTCTTTTACGAGTACGAGCCCATGGAGGGCCTGGGCCACTTCATCCACACCTACAAGTGTGACGGGAACCCCATCCCCTCCTATGAGGGAGACCCCACCCCCGTTATGCTCACCGGGAACATCGACGAGCTGACAAGCCGGCTGTGGGAAAGCCTCAACGAGGACAACAAGGTTTCCCTGTTCGTCCGCTATATCGACATTGAATCCGGTGCCTTTGAGGACAGGATCGTCAACAAGAACATCTAGCGGAAAGAAGAATTTATAATCAGGCGCAAGGAAGCTCTGATTATATCGGACGGACCAGATCGGCGAGAAGATATTTCGATTGTCAAAGGCCCAAAATTGCAGGAATACTTTGTGTAGTTTCATAGGCAACACCAGGTAGTGTTGCCCATTTTGGGGCAAAGACAGGCGGAATATCGGCCGCCGAGGTGGCCTGGACGATATATTCAGAGATTCCTAAAGAAAGGAGATTTCTCAAATGAACGAAATGGAACTGAAATACGGCTGCAACCCCAACCAGAAGCCCTCTAAAATCTTCATGAAGGACGGCGGCGACCTGCCCGTGGAGGTCTTAAACGGCAAGCCCGGCTACATCAATTTTCTGGACGCCTTTAATTCCTGGCAGCTGGTCCGGGAGCTGAAAGCTGCCACCGGGCTGCCCGCGGCGGCTTCCTTCAAGCATGTTTCTCCCGCCGGCGCGGCGGTGTATGTGCCCCTGTCCGACACCCTGAAAAAAATCTATTTTGTAGACGACCTGGAGCTTTCCCCCCTGGCCTCCGCCTACGCTGCGGCCCGGGGCGCGGACCGCATGTCCTCCTACGGCGACTGGGCCGCCCTCTCCGACGTCTGCGACAAGGAGACCGCCACCCTGCTGGCAAGAGAAGTCTCCGACGGCGTCATCGCCCCCGGCTACACCGAGGAGGCTCTGGCCATCCTCAAGACCAAGCGCAAGGGCGGCTACAATGTGGTGAAGATCGATCCCAATTACGTTCCCGCTCCCATCGAGCACAAGGATGTGTTCGGAGTCACCTTTGAGCAGGGCAGAAACGAGCTGAAAATCGACGGCGCTCTGCTGGAGAACCTGCCCACGAAGAACAAGACCCTGACCGAGGAAGCGAAGCGGGACCTGATCGTCTCTCTGATCACCCTGAAATACACCCAGTCCAATTCCGTCTGCTATGTGAAGAACGGCCAGGCCATCGGTGTGGGCGCAGGCCAGCAGAGCCGCGTTCACTGCACCCGTCTGGCGGGAAACAAGGCGGACAACTGGTATCTCCGCCAGTGCCCCAAGGTGCTGAGCCTGCCCTTTAAGAAGGACATCCGCCGTCCCGACCGGGACAACACCATCGATGTGTATATCTCCGATGAGTACATGGACGTGCTGGCCGACGGCATGTGGCAGCAGTTCTTTACCGAGAAGCCGGAGGTCTTCACCCGGGAGGAGCGCCGTGCCTGGCTGGATACCATGACCGGCGTGGCCCTGGGCAGCGACGCCTTCTTCCCCTTTGGGGACAACATCGAGCGGGCCCGGAAATCCGGTGTGGAGTTTATCGCTCAGCCCGGCGGCTCCATCCGGGACGACAATGTGATCGAGGTCTGCGACAAGTACAATATTGCCATGGCATTTACTGAGATCCGCCTATTCCACCACTAAGCTCTTTGCGGTGATTTTCGCACCTGACTGTGTCATGCTTCGCTTGGCATACCGTGGTATAGCCTGCGCTTGCATTCCTTGTCATGTATCGAAAATCCCGCGCAAATAGCTGTTAGATGTCAGTAGTTAGTTGTTAGTAGTTAGAGAAGGTTGAAAAAATGAAAATATTAGTGATTGGCAGTGGCGGCAGAGAACACGCCATCGTCCGCAAATTGAAGGAAAGCCCCAGGGTGGAGCAGCTGTACTGCGCCCCCGGCAATGGCGGCATCTCACGGGACGCCCAGTGCTGTCCCGTGAACGCCATGGACAAGGAGGGCATCCTTGCCCTGGTCAAAGAAAAGCAGATCGACTTTGTGTTTGTGGCTCCGGACGACCCTCTGGCCGCAGGCATGGTGGACGCCCTGGAGGCTCAGGGCATTCCCTGCTTCGGCCCCAACGCCGCGGCGGCGCAGATCGAGGCCAGCAAGGTGTTTGCCAAGGGCCTGATGAAGAAATACGGCATTCCCACCGCGGAGTATGAAGTCTTTGCCGATCCCCGCGCCGCCCTTGCGTACATCAGGGAACGGAACAAATTCCCGGTGGTCGTCAAGGCGGACGGCCTGGCCCTGGGCAAGGGTGTGGTCATCGCCCAAACAGAGCGGGAAGCGGCGGAGGCCCTCCATTCCATGATGGAGGACAAAGTCTTCGGCGACTCCGGTTCCCAGGTGGTGGTGGAGGAATTCCTCACCGGCCCGGAGGTCTCTGTGCTGGCCTTTACCGATGGAAGCTCTGTGAAGCCCATGGTCTCCTCCATGGATCACAAGCGGGCCTTAGACGGCGATCTGGGCCCCAACACCGGCGGCATGGGCACCGTCAGCCCCAATCCCTTCTATACGGCAGAGGTGGCTGCGGAGTGCATGGAGCGGATCTTCCTGCCCACCGTGCGGGCCATGAACGCCGAGGGCAGGAAATTCAAGGGCTGTCTCTATTTCGGCCTGATGCTCACTCCCGACGGCCCCAAGGTGATCGAGTACAATTCCCGGTTCGGGGACCCGGAGACCCAGGTGGTGCTGCCCCGGCTGGAAACGGATTTTGCGGAGGTGATCACCGCCGTGGCGGAGGAGCGCCTTGACCGCCTGGAGGTAAGGTGGTCCCAGGACGCCTGCGCCTGCGTGATCCTGGCAAGCGGCGGCTATCCCGGCAAGTATTTGAAGGGCCTGGAGATCCACGGACTGGACGAGGATGGCCAAGTGCCGGGAGCCACGGTCTACCACGCGGGAACGAAGCTGGAAAACGGGAAATTTACCACCAACGGCGGCCGGGTCCTGGGCGTGACCGCCCGGGGAGCCACCCTGGCGGAGGCGCTGAAAAGGGCCTATGCCGCCGCGGAGAAGATCACCTTCGAGGGCGTCTTTTACCGGAAGGACATCGGCAAACGGGCGCTGGATTGTAATTGAGAAGGGAAGGCCGTGAGTGGAAAGAATTGATATTTATGATCGGGATGGGAACGTCACAGGAAGGGTTGCGGACAAGGAAGAACCCCTGCAGGAGGGTGAATACCGGCTCGCCGTGGGAATCTGGCTGATTGACAGCCAGAACCGGATTTTCCTGACCCGCCGCAGCCTGGAAAAGAGCTATGCCCCCGGCAAATGGGAAAACCCTGCCGGCCATGTGCAGGCCGGGGAAACGCCGGAGCATGCGGTGATCCGGGAGCTTCAGGAGGAAACCGGCGTTTCGGTGAGCCCGGAGCAGCTGACCTTTCTGGGCGGCTCCTGTTCCTGGCCTTATCTGGGCAGGGATTACGGCGTCCGGCTGGATCTGGACGTAAAGGACGTGGTGCTTCAGAAGGGTGAGACCTGTGATGCGAAGTGGGTCAGCTTCCCGGATTTTGTGAGGATGATCCAAGAAGGAGAATTCCCCATGTCGCTGACCGATCATCTGGAAGATTACCTGCCTGCCTTTTTGGAATTTTTGGGGCAGGAAGCGGATTCCCTCCGCCTTGGGTGACCGTTGGCCAAAAGCGGGGAACCCCCAAAAGACGTTTCCCCTGAATCAAAAGAGGAGAGAGGTGTACGAATGAAGGCGCCTGTTACATTTGCAATCTGCGGCTTTGGAGACCGGGGAAGCACCTATGCTTCCATGCAAAACCTGTTTCCTGACAAAATGAAGGTGGTAGCCGTGGCGGACCTGATCCCGGAAAAGGTGGAGAAGGCCCGGAGGCTCTACAATATCCCGGCGGAAAACTGCTTTTCCAGCGCCGAGGAAATGCTGGCCCAGGGAAGGCTGGCGGACGTGATGGTGGTCTCCACCATGGACCGGCAGCATGTGGGCCATGCCATTCCCGCCCTGAAGCTGGGCTATCACATCATGATGGAAAAGCCCATTTCCCCGGAGCTTTCCAAGTGCCGGGAGATTTTAGAGGTGGCGAAAAGCGCCCCCGGAAAGATCATCGTCTGCCATGTGCTGCGCTATACTGTGTTTTACAACACCTTAAAAGACCTGCTGCAAAGCGGCAGGATCGGCGACGTGGTGACCATCTGCGCCAATGAAAACGTGGGCTACTGGCACCAGGCCCATTCCTTTGTCCGGGGCAACTGGCGGAATTCCGACCAGACCAGCCCCATGATCCTGCAAAAATCCTGCCACGATATGGACATTTTTACCTGGCTCACCGGGAAGCGGTGCAAGGCCGTGTCCTCCTTTGGCAGCACCCAGCTCTTTAAGAAGGAGCGGGCCCCCGATGGCGCCACGCCCTACTGCCTGGGGGGCTGCAAGGCCAAGGAAACCTGTGTTTTTGACGCGGAGAAAATCTACGTCCAGAGTCCCAAAACCGGCATCGCCCACCACAGCGGCAACTGGATCACCTCGGTGCTCAGCGTGGAAAACACCCTGGAAAGCACCTACGAGGCCCTGAAAAGCGGCCCCTACGGCCGCTGCGTTTACCTGTGCGACAACAACGTGGTGGATCACCAGCAGACAAACCTTCTGATGGAGGACGGCTCCACCATCACCTTTACCATGTGCGCCTTTACCGAGGACTGCTACCGGTATTTTAAGGCCATGGGAACCAAAGGAGAGATCGAGGCGGACATGAAGTCCAATCTCATCCGGGTACGGGAGTTCGGGAAAGGGGAAGAGGTCATCGACGTCAATACCCTTTCCTCCGACTTGAAGGGCCATGGCGGCGGCGACAGCGGCATTGTGGCGGATTTTCTCGACATGCTCATCAACGATACCGAGGCCACTGAGCGCACCACTACCCTGGAGCATTCCATGGAAAGCCATTTTATGGCCCTGGCGGCGGAGGAATCCCGCCTCCACGGGGGCAAGGTCATCGACCTGGACGCTTTCCGCCGGGGATAACTGATTAGAAAGGAAAATGCATCATGCAAAGAAACTCTGAAAAAGTCCGATTTCTGGCACAGGCCGCCGTGATCGCGGCGCTGTACACTGTGCTCACCTATTTGGCGGCAGCGGTGAACCTGGCCTACGGCCCGGTACAGTTCCGGTTCTCCGAGGCCCTGACGGTTCTGCCAGTCTTTACCCCGGCGGCCATTCCCGGCCTGGCGGTGGGCTGCTTCTTGTCCAATCTTGCCAGCCCCCTGGGCCTTGTGGATTGGGTTTTCGGCACGGCGGCCACTCTGATTGCCGCCATCGGCACCTGGCTGCTCAAGGAGGTCCGCCTGGGAACCGTCCCGGTGCTGGCCCCGCTGCCTCCGGTGCTGGCCAATACCTTTGTTGTGGGCTTTGAGATCGCCTGCCTGAACGACGTGGGCTTCGGCTTCGGGAATTTCACCTGGGCCGCCTACGGAGCCAGCGCCCTGAGCGTGGGCCTGGGGGAGCTGGCGGTCTGCTATTTGCTGGGCCTGCCGCTGATCATCGCCCTGCAAAGGAGCGGGGC
>CAZRLJ010000052.1:9979-11430 GCA_964600905.1 uncultured Acutalibacter sp.
GGAAAAGGAGGTTAGAGCATGACAGAGAGCAAAAGGCCCTTTGGAGAGCGGCTTCGCAATGTGGCCCCGGTCCGGGTGATCGTGGTCAGCTTTGCGCTGCTCATCCTGCTGGGGACGGGGCTGCTCATGCTGCCCGCCGCCTCCTATGAGGGTGTGGATCTGCTGTCCGCCTTTTTCACCGCCACCTCCGCCACCTGCGTGACGGGGCTTTCCGTGGTGGATACCACCACCTGCTGGACCCCCTTTGGCCAGGGTGTGATCCTGGGCCTGATCCAGCTGGGTGGCCTGGGGCTTTCCACCTTTGCCATCGGCTTTTCCCTGCTGGTCCGGCGGAAGCTGGGCTTCCGGGAGATCCGCCTGGTGGAGGAGACCTCCGGCGGCAGCACCCAGAATATCACGTTTCTCTTAAAGCTGATGCTGGGCTTTACCTTTGCCTGCGAGGCGGTGGGGGCAGGGCTTTTGATGCTGCGGCTTATCCCCAGGTACGGGACTGCCGGGATCTGGCCTGCGGTATTCGTGGCCGTTTCGGCCTACTGCAACGCCGGATTTGACATTTGGGGCTTTGTGCCGGGCAATTCCAGCATGACCGCTTTCGCCGGGGACCCCCTGGTGTCCCTGACCATCTCCCTGCTGGTCATCATCGGCGGGCTGGGCTTTGTCATCGTGCAGGATATTTTTGAAAGCAGGATCGCCGCCCGGTTCCGGCATAAGGACCCGGTAAGCCTGCGGTTCTATTCCCGGGTCTGCCTTCGGGTCACGGCGGTGCTGCTGGCCTTGGGTACTCTGGCTTTTCTCCTGCTGGAATACGGAAACACCATGAAGGACCTGAACTTTTTGGAAAAGCTCAACGCCGCCTTTTTCCAGTCCGCCAACACCAGAACGGCGGGCTTTGCCTCCGTGGATATTGGGTCGGAATGGGACCTGACAAAGCTGGTCACCATCCTGCTCATGTTCATCGGCGGCTGTCCCGGCTCTACGGCGGGGGGTATCAAGGTCAGTACCTTCTTGGTGCTGGTGGTGACGGTGATCTCCACCATCCGGGGCAGGGAGGAGCCGGTGATCCTCAAGCACCGCTTCACAGCGGGGACCATCCACAAGGCCATGACCATCGTTGCCCTGGGGGTGCTGGTGGTGTTTCTGGACGCGGGGATCATCAGCCTGCTGAATCCCGGCATTGCCTTTGTGGACTGCCTGTTTGAGGCGGCGTCTGCCTTTGGCACCGTGGGGCTTACCGCCGGCGTCACACCCCGCCTGGAGCCCATTTCCAGGCTGCTGATCTGTCTGACTATGTTCATCGGTCGGGTGGGGCCTCTGTCCTTCGGCCTGTCCATTATGATGGACCGCCGGAGAAAGGGAGACCCCATCCTTCCCGAGGGCCGGATGCTCATCGGGTAAAAAACAGCAAAAATTATCCCTTCCCAGGCTGAACATGGGAAGGGATTTTTGCTTTA
>CAZRLJ010000052.1:11530-12717 GCA_964600905.1 uncultured Acutalibacter sp.
GCGGGGATGCGGTCCTCCAGGTTTTCGATGACCCAGCCGTTGATGGTGGAGGCCTCCGTTTCACAGTGGATGTGGAAGAAATCGAACAGGTCATCCAGGTCCGTGGAGCAGTACACCAGATAGGTGTCCTCGCCGATCTTCTGGAAGCTTTCCTTGGCGATCTCGTCATGCTCGTCCCAGATTTCGCCCACCAGCTCCTCCAGTACGTCCTCCAGGGTGACGATCCCCTCTGTGCCGCCAAATTCATCCACAATCACCGCCATGTGCAGCTGGTGCTGCTGTAAGAGCTTCAGCAGGGCGGAGATCTTCATGGAGGGCGGAACGAATTCCACCGGCCGCAGAATGCTCTCAATGGCCCTGTCGGTTCCCCAAACTGAGGAATAGAAATTCTTTTCGTGGATCACGCCCACAATGCTGTCAATGGTTTCCTCATAGACAGGGATCCGGGAATAGCCGGTCTCCCGGAACAGCTGGGCGGCCTCCTCCTGGGTGGCGTCGCGGGGCAGGGCTTCCACGTCCACCCGGGGCGTCATGATGTCGATGGCCTCGATGTCGTCAAATTCAATGACGTTGCGCAGCATTTCCCCCTCGTCCCGGTCAATGCCGCCCCCCTGCTGGGCCTCCTCCACGATGGTCAGCAGCTCGCTGTCCGTCACGGAGTGGTCAGAGCTGGAGCGGAACAGCCTGCGTAGTCCCCGCTTCAGCAGGGTGAAGAGAAAATTCACGGGCTTAAGCACCACGATCAGCACCCGGATGATAGGGGTGGAGAACATGGCGAAGCCCTCGGCATTTTCCTTTGCCAGGCTTTTGGGGCAGACCTCGCCGAAGATCAGCACTGCCACGGTCATCACAATGGTGGAGACAGTGGGACCTGCGCCTTCCCCCAAAGCCCGGGTAAAAAGCACCGTGGCAATGGCCGTGGAGGCGATATTCACCAGGTTGTTTCCCACCAGGATGGTGGACAAAAGCTCGTCGTAGTTTTCGGAGAGGTCATAGGTCAGCTTGGCCCGCTTGTTGCCTCCGGCGGCCAGATTCTTCAAACGGATCCGGTTGAGGGAGGAAAAGGCGGTTTCCGTGGCCGAAAAATAGGCCGACAGAACGATGAGAACGATCAAAACCAGGAGTAAGGTGGTACTGTGACTGTCCATAAAAGAAAAAACCACTACCTTTTTTTCTGGGAACCTCTG
>CAZRLJ010000053.1:0-7358 GCA_964600905.1 uncultured Acutalibacter sp.
ATCGCCGTACTGGACCTTGTACTGCTTTCCGCCGGTCTCAATGACTGCAAACATTCTCTTTCCTGCTTTCTTAGGTAGACTCGCTATGGGAACCGAGCGCTTTTTAGAGGAAGCTCTGAGTAAATCGGACAGGTCAGGTCGGCGAGGAGATATTTCGTATGTTGAAGCGCCAAAATTGCAGGGATACTTTGTGTATCTCAAAATTTTGGGGCAAAGACAGACGGAATATATTCCGCCGAACTGCGCCTGGATGATTTATTCAGAGGTTCCTTAGCGGCTTATCGGCCGGGCGGGGGCAAAACCCGCTTGCGCGGAAACCGGTCTTTCCTTTCGGAAGAGCACAACTTCCCTGTCGGAAAAACACAACGATTCCGCTGCCCGCCATATGCGGCTTTAACATATTAACACAGGGAACCCTGAAAAGTCAAGGGTTTTCGTGATTTTTCTCCCCGGTTTTCGTTTCTTTGGCCCGGGTCAGCAGGAGCTTCACGCCCTCGTCGGACTCCACCGCCTGCACGATGTCCCGCCGGCGCAAAAGGTACAGGGTCACGCTGAGCAAAAGATTTGTCAGGGTCACAAGCCCCAGAGCCAATTTTGACCAGGTCACGGCCTTGGACTGTTTTTCGCTTTTTCCGTGCTTTTCGGGCCCGGCGTAACGCCCGGCGCCATTTCTCACTTTGCTCATGATCTTCCTCCCCTGCCCCGATATTCCTGCTCGCAGTATTTGCAGCGGCAGCCGCCCCGCTCATTGGGGGTGAAAAGCTGCTCCACATTCTCCGCCGCCGTGATGCACCGGGGATTTTCACAAACCATGTCTCCCGGCTCCAGCTCCGGCTCCGGGCAGGTCTCCTCCTCCAGCACTCCCGGGGCCAGGCCCAGCAGGGCCAGGATCAGCGCCATGCGGACGAACACGCCGTTTCTGGCCTGCTCGAAATACATGGCCCTGGGGTCCCTGTCCACCTCAGTGGCGATCTCGTTGACCCGTGGCAGCGGGTGCAAAACCGCCAGCTCCCGCTTGCCCAGGCCCAGCTTGTCCAGGGTAAGGATGTAGGAATCCTTCAGCCGCAGGTATTCCTGCTGGTCGGAAAAGCGCTCCCGCTGGATGCGGGTCATGTACAGCACGTCCAGCTCCGGCATGGCCTCCTCCAGGCTCAAAACCTCCCGGAAGGGACAGCCGGAGGGCTCCAGCACCTCCCGGCGCACATATTCCGGCAGCCGCAGTTCCTCCGGAGAGATGAACACAAAGCGCACGTTCTCGTACCGCACCAGGGACTGGATCAGGGAATGGACGGTCCTGCCGTATTTCAGGTCCCCGCACATGCCCACCGTCAGGCCGCCTAAAGTCCCGCGGCTGCGGTGGATGGTCAGCAGGTCGGTGAGGGTCTGGGTGGGGTGCTGATGGCCGCCGTCTCCGGCGTTGATCACTGGGACGTCGGAATGGCGGGCGGCGGCATAGGGCGCGCCCTCCAGGGGGTGGCGCATGGCGATAATATCCGCATAGCCGGACACGATTCGCCCCGTATCAGCCACGCTCTCCCCCTTGGAGGCGGAGCTGCTGTCCGCCGAGGAGAAGCCCAGCACCTTGCCGCCCAGGCGCATCATGGCGGATTCAAAGCTCAGCCGGGTGCGGGTGCTGGGCTCGTAAAACAGGGTGGCCAGAATCTTTCCCTCGCATTTGTGGGCGTATTCCTCCGGCCGGTCGGCGATCTTCTCCGCCAGAGCGATCAGCCGGTCCGTCTCCTGCCGGGAAAAGCTCATGGGGTCAATCAGATGGCGCATACAGGTTTCCTTTCTTTGAAGAACGCCCCTCTGTATACTCACCAGAGAGGCGCCAAAATTATTCGTCGTCCTCGTCTTCGGGGGCGTCCCAGTTGTGCCAGACGTTCTGCACGTCGTCGTTGTCCTCCAGCAGGTCCAGCATTTTCTGCATCTTCTCCACGACCTCCGGGTCCTCGATGGCCGTGTAGGTATCAGGCACCATTTCCACCTCGGCGGAAACGAACTCGTAGCCCTTGGCCTCCAGGTCCTCCCGGACGCCGCTGAAATCGGCGGGCTCGGTGGAAATCTCAAACACATCCTCGTCGGCGGAGAAATCGGAAGCGCCTGCCTCCAAGGCGTCGCTCATGACCGTATCCTCGTCCCGGCCTTCCCGCTCGATGACGATAACGCCCTTCTTGTTGAACATGAAGGATACGCAGCCGGTGGTGCCCAGATTACCGCCGAATTTGTCAAAGGCATGGCGGACGTCGGCAGCGGTGCGGTTCCTGTTATCGGTGAGGGCCTCCACAATGACGGCCACGCCGGAGGGGCCGTATCCCTCGTAGGTGACGTCCTCGTAGCTGTTGGCGTTGCCTTCCCCGGCAGCCTTCTTAATAATACGCTCGATATTGTCGTTGGGGACGTTTGCCGCTTTCGCCTTGGCGATGCAGTCCTTCAAACGGGAATTGGCCGCGGGGTCGGGGCTTCCCCCCTCTTTCACGGCCACGGCCAGCTCACGGCCGATCTTTGTAAAGACCTTGGCCTTGGCGCCGTCCGCCTTTTCCTTTTTCCTTTTGATGTTGTTCCATTTTGAATGTCCAGACATGGTTACGACCGCCTTATCTTTAGGAACCTCTGAACAAATCATCCAGGCACACCTCGGCGGCAGATATTCCGCCTGTCTTTGCCCCAAAATTTTGAAATACACAAAGTATTCCTGCAATTTTGGGCCTTTGACAGCCAAAATATCTTCTCGCCGATCTGACCTGTCCGATTTATTCAGAGATTCCCTGAATTTTTCGCTGACTATCATAGCACATTTTTTAATTGAATGCAAGACCTAATGAGCGAGGGCTATCAGCCCCGTTTTTTACAGCGGAACAAGCCTGCTGGTTAAGGAATAATTTCCAAATGCTCCAGCAAAATCTTTATGCCAAGTATAATAAGTATCACCCCGCCGGCCAGCTCCGCCCTGCTCTTGTATTTTGCGCCGAAAAGGGCGCCGGCCTTGACCCCTGCCCCGGACAGCAGGAAGGTGGTAACGCCGATCAGGGCCGCGGCCAGCCAGATGTTCACATCCAGAAAGGCGAAGCCCACGCCTACCGCCAGGGCGTCAATGCTGGTGGCCACCGCAAGAGGCAGCATTTTGCCGGGAGACAGGGAGGCGTCGGCCTCCTCGTCCTCCCCGGAGAAGGATTCCCGGATCATATTGCCGCCGATGAGCGCCAGCAGGCCAAAGGCGATCCAGTGATCCACAGACACTATGGCGTCCCGGAAGCGGACCCCCGCAAAATAACCCACAACGGGCATCAGCGCCTGAAAGCCCCCGAACCACAGGCCCACCAGGGCCATATGGGGAACTGCTGCCTTTTTCAGCGCCAGTCCCTTGCAGACCGCCACGGCAAAAGCGTCCATGGACAGCCCCACCGCAAGGACAAACAGCGAAAAAATTCCCATAATACCTCCCGTGCCGCCGGAGAAACATCGGTCTGTACATTCTACTTGGCAGTCCCCGGCTTCTATGACAGCTTCCAAATTTCTTCGTTGTACTGGGCCACAGAGCGGTCAGAGGAGAAGAACCCGGCCTTGGCAATATTCACAAGCATTTTCTTTGCCCAGGCGGTGCGGTCCTCGTACTGCTCCAGCAGCCGCTCCTTCACCGCGATATATTCCTTCACGTCCAGCAGGGCCATGAACCAGTCCTTCCGGGTCATGTCCCTGTACAGGCGGCCCAGGTTTTCCGGGTCCCCTACCCGCATGACCTGGGGGCTGATGATAAAGTCCAAAAGCTTTTCGATCTCCGGATCCCCGGGATAGAAACGGGCAGGGGAATAGCGGTCCTCCCCCTCCTGGTACAGGTGGATCACTTCATCGCTGGACTTGCCGAAGATGGCGATATTGTCGTCCCCCACCAGGTCATGGATCTCCACGTTGGCGCCGTCCATGGTGCCCAGGGTCACAGCGCCGTTGAGCATAAATTTCATATTGCCCGTGCCGCTGGCCTCCTTGGAGGCCAGGGAAATCTGCTCGGAAATGTCGCAGGCGGGAATGAGCTTTTCCGCCCAGGTCACATTGTAATTTTCCACCATGACCACCTTCAGCCAGGGGCTGACCTGGGGGTCGCTGTCGATGATCTGCTGCAGGCACAGGATCAGATGGATGATGTCCTTGGCGATGATATAGGCCGGGGCCGCTTTCGCCCCAAACAGCAGGGTGATGGGCCTCCGGGGGAGCTTTCCGGCCTTGATCTGCCCATATTTCCAGATGATATAAAGGGCGTTCATCTGCTGGCGCTTGTATTCGTGGAGGCGCTTGATCTGAATGTCAAAGATGGAGCCCGGGTCGATCTCCACCTTCATTTTTTTCCGCAGATATTCCCGCAGCTCCTCCTTCTTCCCGTTTTTGATCTCCAGCAGACGGTTTAAGACGGCGGGATCATCCCGGTAGGCCAGCAGCTTTTCCAGCTCATCGGCATTTCGCTTCCAGCCGTCGCCGATGGTCTCGGTCAAAAAGGCGGAGAGCTCCGGATTGCAGTGCATAAGCCAGCGGCGGAAGGTGACGCCGTTTGTCTTGTTGTTGAACCTGCCGGGGTACAGCTCCGCAAAGGGTTTCAGCTCCGTATTCCGCAGGATCTCCGTGTGCAGGGCGGCAACGCCGTTGACGGAAAAGCTGTAATGGATGTCCATGTGGGCCATGTGGACCAGCTTGTTTTCATCGATGATGGCAAGGCCGGAAGCCTCGATTTTCTGCTCCTTCAGCTGCTCCTTCACCCGGCGGTCCAGCTCTTTAATAATGGGAACCAGCTGGGGAACGGCCTCCTCCAGAAAGTCCATGGGCCACTTTTCCAAGGCCTCCGCCAGGATGGTGTGGTTGGTGTAGGCGCAGGTTTTAGAGACCACCGACACAGCCTCGTCCATGGACAGGCCCTCTGCCGTCAGCAGCCGGATCAGCTCCGGGATCACCATGGAGGGGTGGGTGTCGTTGATCTGGATCACCGCGTGTTTGTGCAGCTCCCGGAGCGGGAAGCCCCGCTCCTTCATTTCCCGCAGGATCAGCTGGGCGGCGGCGCTGACCATAAAATACTGCTGGTAGACCCGCAGCACCCGGCCGGCACGGTCGCTGTCGTCGGGATAGAGGAACAAAGTCAGATTTCTGGCAATGTCCTTCTTGTCAAAGTCAATGCCGTCCCCCACCATGGATTCGTCCACGGTTTCCAGGTCAAACAGGTGGAGGGTGTTCACGCCGTTTTCATACCCTGCCACGTCCACATCGTACATCACCGCCTTCAAACTGCCCTGGGGGAAGGGCACCTCAAAGGAGACCTCCGTCTTTCTGGGCCAGCAGAGCTGCCCCTTATAGCAGCGCTGGCATTTCCAGCCCACGTCGTCGCAGTTCTCCGCGTAAGTCAGCCAGACGTCGGGCTTTTCCCACTGCTTGCAGTCCCAAAATTCCTGCCGGAACAGGCCGAAATGGTACAGTAGTCCCACGCCGTCGGCAGGCAGACCCAGGGTTGCGGCGGAATCCAAATAACAGGCGGCAAGACGGCCCAGGCCGCCGTTGCCCAAAGAGGGCTCCGGCTCCATCTCCTCAATGGCGGCAAGGCTTTTTCCCACCTGGGCCAGCAGGGACCTGACCTGGTCATAAAGCCCCAGATTGATCAAATTGTTGGACAGCAGCTTGCCCACCAGAAATTCCGCGGAAATATAATAGAGCTTCCGGTCCCCGGCAATGCGGGGGGCGCGCTCCAGCCGCTCTCTGACAAGTGAGAGCAGCGCATAGTAAACGTCCCGGTCGTCGGCGGCCGCCAGGTCCCGGTCAGTCCAGTCCTTGAGCTTCAGCTCCAGTTCTTCCTGCAATGTCATGTGGAGTACCTCCTTTTGATTCAGTCCCTGGCCCGGCCGTAAAGCTCCGCCATACGAGCCATCCGGGCAGCCAGTTCCGGCTTCAGCATTTTCTTTGTCAAGCGCCAGCGCCAGTTGTTTCCGCCCAGGGTAGAGGGCATGTTGATGCGGGCCTCGCTGCCCAGCTCCAGGTAATCCTGCATGGGGATCACAGCCAGGTCGGCCACGCTGCCGAGAGCAGCCCGGACAAAGGCCCCGGTCAGCTCCTTTTCCTGGGAGACGCCCATGTACTCCATGGCCAGGGCGGCTGTGGCGGGATCGGCCCCGGCCAGCCAGCCCCGGACGGTATCGTTGTCGTGGGTGCCGGTATACACCACGCAGTTTCTCCCGTAATTGTGGGGCATGTAATCGTTTTCCCCCTGGGAATCAAAGGCGAACTCCAGCACCTTCATGCCCGGGTATCCGCTGGCCTTCAGCAGCCGGTGGACAGCGGGCGTCAAATAGCCCAGATCCTCGGCAATGATGGACGCGCCGTCAAACTCCTTGTTGATGGCGTCCACAAAGGCCTTGCCCGGCCCCTTTCGCCAGCGCCCGTTCCTAGCGGTGGTATCCCCATAGGGAATGGCGTAATAGCTTTCCAGGCCCCGGAAGTGGTCGATGCGCAGGACATCCACCAGGGTCAGGTTGGCCCGCAGGCGCTTGAGCCACCACCGAAAGCCGTCCCCGGCCATCACGTCCCAGCGGTACAGGGGATTCCCCCACAGCTGGCCGTCCTCGGAAAAGGCGTCCGGCGGGCAGCCCGCCACCTCGGTGGGATTGTTGTTTTCGTCCAGCTGGAACAGGCCGGGGTTTGCCCAGACGTCGGCGCTGTCCATTGCCACGTAGATCGGCGCGTCGCCAATGATCTCCACGCCCTTTTGATTGGCGTATTTTTTAAGCTTTCCCCACTGCTCAAAAAAGAGGTACTGGACAAAGATGTGGTACTCCATATCCTCGGCGCAGACCGCTTTCCACCTTTTCAGCGCTTCCGGGCGGCGCATCCGGATGTCCTCGTCCCACTCATTCCAGGCCTTCTGGTCCATGCGGGCCTTGACGGACATGTAAAGGGCGTAGTCCTCGATCCACTCCCCATTTTTCTTGCGGAACCGGTTCAGGGCGCGCCTTGCCTTTTCATCGGTAAAATTGGCAAAAGCCTTCCGCAGCAGCGTCTCCCGGTTCTCATAAACGGTGCCGTAATCCACATAGCGCTTGCTCTCGCCCCAGGCGATCTCCTTGCACTGCTTCTTTTCCAGCAGGCCCTCTTTGCAGAGCAGCTCCAGGTCCACAAAATAGGGATTGCCCGCAAAGGCGGAAAAGCTCTGGTAAGGGCTGTCCCCATAGCTGGTGGGGCCCATGGGCAGCACCTGCCAGTAGCGCTGCTTTGCCTCCGCCAGGAAATCCACCCATTTGTACGCCGCTTTCCCAAAGGTCCCTATGCCAAATTTGGAGGGCAGGCTGCTGACAGGCAGCAGCACGCCGGCGGCCCGTTTCATCCAGGTC
>CAZRLJ010000053.1:7458-12251 GCA_964600905.1 uncultured Acutalibacter sp.
ATGCCGATCTCCCCCGCCACCTCCATCTGGGTCTTCCCATCGAAGAAGCGCATGGACAGGATCTGCTTCTCCCGGGGCGCCAGGTTGCGGATGGCCTGCTTGATGGCGATCTCCTCCAGCCAGTCTCCGTCGTCGCTGCCGTCCCCCACCTGGTCCATGATATAGATGGTGTCGCCCCCGTCGGAGAAAACCGGCTCGTACAGGGAAACGGGCTCCACAATGGCCTCCAGTGCCACCACCACGTCCTCCCGCTTCAGCTCCAACTGCTCCGCGATCTCCTCCACCGTAGGCTCCTTGCCGTTTTGGGCGGTCAGGCGCTCCTTGCACTGGATGGCCTTGTAGGCGGTGTCCCGCATGGAACGGCTGACACGGACCGAGTTGTTGTCCCGCAGGAACCGCCGCACTTCCCCGATGATCATGGGGACGCCGTAGGTGGAGAACTGCACGCCCTGGGTCACGTCAAAATTGTCGATAGCCTTGATGAGGCCAATGCACCCCACCTGGAACAGATCGTCCGGGTTCTCCCCGCGGCTGCCGAACCGCTGGATCACGCTGAGCACCAGCCGCAGATTGCCGGAAATCAGCTTTTCTCTTGCGTCCTTGTCCCCGGCGTGGCTTTTCACCAGCAGCTCCCGCATTTCGGCGCTTTTGAGCACCTGCAGGCGGGAGGTGTTCACGCCGCATATTTCCACTTTTCCCTGCATGAAAACCGCCTCCATCCCCGGAGGCAGAAAAAGACTACCTCCGCAGTGTTTTTACGAAGGTAGTCTTTGCAATATTTTCAAAAATAATCAAGACGCGGCCAGGCCCTCCCAGTCAGATGTGCCGACAGCTCTCCCTTATGATGTAGATGCCGCAGCTACTGCTTAACGTTCTTATATTTATCATGGGCAATGCGAATTTCAAAATAACCAAACCCACTCTTGAACAGGCGGTACTTCCCGTCCCGGACAAAAAGCCCTGCGGGGACAAATTCTGTGAGGGACATCTGCTCGTGATCTGTTTCCGGTGGATCATATGATACGGACACCGCCATGCTTTCACCTCCACTACACCAGACCGTATGCCATTCTCCTTCATACCAGTAATCGGCCCACAGCGCATTGCTGCCACTAACTCCACGACCGGCAGGTCCCTGCCATTTCAGCATCACCTTGTCGTACAGCCCGCCGCTGGCAAGGGTGTACCCATGGTCGATCCCTGCTGAATAAAGGAAAAGGTCTGGGGTGATGTCATCTTCCTCAGGCTCCCGACAGGGAGTGTACCACATGGGGAACTGCCGTTCAATTCCGGTGATGTCAATGTCACAATAGCCAAGCCCCTGCATGAACAGGCGGTACTGCCCGTCCAGAACAAAAAGCCCTGCGGGAGAAACGGATTCTATGATGGGGATCTCCTCATCAGCCGTTTTGGGTGCGCCGTACCCTTCTGTCATTGCTGCCGTGCTGTACTCTTTGCACCAGACCGTATGCCATTTTCCTTTGTACCAGTAATCGATCCATGACAAAGGAGCGCCATAAATCTCGCGGCCGGGCGTGGCCGTCACCTTCATCAGAATCACATCGCGCAGCTCGTCGCTGGTATTGGGAACATCAAAATTGATCCCCGAAAATCTGAGAGAAACGTTGGGGTCAATGTCTTTTGCGTCGGGCTCCAAGCATGGGGTTCTCCACATGGGAAACTGCCGTCCCACATGATTTTCCCAGACCAGCACGCCCGCCGCTGCCCCGGCCAGGACGATCACAACACAAAGGACGATCAGGGCGATTCTGCGCTTCTTCTTTCCAACCTCTGCCATTTTGCCACGCTCCTTTGCTGAGAAAGGAATGACCTTTTGAACGGTCTGCCTGCATTTCTCATCTTACCCTATAAGACAGGAAACAAGGGAAAATCTTACAAATTTTCGGAAAATTTTTTAAGGGCGATACACAAAAAGCCGCTGTGCAAATCTGCACAGCGGCGAGCGTGTCGAAAAAGTTATTGTAACTGTCCTTGGCTCCCTCTGATGAGGGAGCTGTCAGCGCAGCTGACTGAGGGAGAGATAGCTTCACTGCCAAAATATAGGCCATCGCTTTCTCTCCCTCCGTCACGGCTTACGCCGTGCCACCTCCCTCGTCAGAGGGAGGCAAAGGTCAAGAGCAGCCTTCCCGAAAGATTTATCGACAGACTGCCCACTGCGCACAGAGCCTGGCCTAACGAGAAACCACAACGACGCACCTTACAAATCTCTGCCGCAGCATTTTTTGTACTTTTTTCCGCTGCCGCAGGGGCAGGGATCGTTTCGGCCGATCTTCGGGCCCTTGACCACGGTCTTGGAGCTTTTCTGCTCCTTATAGAGCTCCTTCCGGCGCTCTTCCGGGATCAGCGGCTCCCACTCCGGCAGATTGTAGAGCCATTCCGCCTTGGCCTCCACCATATTCTTATAGAGCAGCTCCTTTTCATAGTTCAGGTTGACCTCGGAATCCTCCTCGATCTCCTCCAGGGGATTCTTCTCCTTCAGGCTGTCGTTGATGCCGTCCAGAAAGCCCACCATGGTCATCAGGTCCACGCCGTACTTCTCGGCGTAGCCCTTCACCGTATTTTTCCGGGGCTTGCTCTTCAAAATCTTCTTGTAGATTTCCGTTTCGGCGGCAAAATAATCGTTCCAGAATTTTGTCCCCGTCTTCTGTTGCTGTTCTTCCGCGTACTTGCGCCATTTCTCCAGCAGTGCCATGAGACCACTCCTCATCGGATAGTTTGGAACTTTTCCTTGCAAATCTTACCATTTTTCCCGATTCCTGTCAATGAATCCGGTGGGAAATCTTCTTGAAAAATAGAAGATTTCGTGCTATGGTGAGGAAAGAAAAATGGGAAAGGAGCGCCCTATGGACGAAAATATTCAAATTTCCCTGCCCCCCTGGGCGGCGAAGGCCATCGAGCTTCTGGAACAGGCGGGGTATGAGGCCTGGTGCGTTGGGGGCTGCGTGCGGGATTTCCTCCTGGGCCTGTCCCCCAAGGACTGGGACGTGACCACCAGCGCCACACCGGAGGAAATGAAGGGCTGCTTTCCGGGGTATCCTGTGCTGGAAACCGGCCTCAAACACGGCACCCTCACGGTGCTTTTTGACCGCCAGCCTGTGGAGATCACCACCTACCGGGCGGACGGCAGCTACCTTGACCACCGCCATCCCCAGGCCGTCACCTTTTCCCGCAGCCTGGAGGACGACCTTTCCCGCCGGGACTTCACGGTAAACGCCATGGCCTACCATCCAAAACGGGGTCTGCGGGATGCTTTCGGCGGGCAGGCCGATCTGAAAAGCCGCACCCTTCGCTGTGTGGGAGAGCCGGAGCGGCGGTTCCGGGAGGACGCCCTGCGGATTCTCCGGTGTCTCCGGTTCGCCTCCGTCCTGGATTTTTCCATAGATTCTTCCACGGCGGAGGCTCTGCAAAAGGAGCAGAATCTACTGGAAAACGTGTCCCGGGAGCGGATACGGGAGGAGCTGACCAAGCTGCTCTGCGGACAGAGGGCCGCGGAAATCCTTCGTGCCTACTCCCCGGTGCTCTTTTTTGTGCTGCCGGAGCTTCTTCCAATGAAGGACTGCACCCAGGAGCATCCCTCCCACTGCTTCGGCTTGTGGGAGCACACCCTTCACACAGTCGATGCCATTCCCCCAACGCCAATCCTGCGCTGGGCGGCGCTGCTTCACGATTCCGGCAAGCCGGAGGTCAAAAGCTTCGGGCCTGACGGAACGGCCCATTTTTACGGCCACGCCGGAAAAAGCGAAGAAATCGCGGAGCGGGTGCTGGACGGCCTCCGCTTTTCTAACGGCGAAAAGGAGAAGATTCTTTCCCTCATTCACTTTCACAGCGAGTATTTCCCCCTGCCAGAGATTCGGGTGAAAAAGCTGCTGGCCAGGCTGGGCACCGAGGGCTTTGAAAATTTGCTTGCTCTCGTCCAGGCGGACTGGGCAGCCCTGGTTCCCGGACTGCTGGAAGAGCGGCTGCCCTGGCTGGAGGAGGTACGAAAGCTGGCTCAGGAGATTATCGAGCAGCAGGACTGCCTCACCCTCCGGGACCTGGCCGTGAACGGGAATGACCTGCTGGCCCTGGGCTTTTCCAGTGGGCGGTCGCTGGGCGAAACGCTGAACAAACTGCTGGAGGAGGTGCTGGAGAACCGACTTTCCAATGAGCGGCAGGCCCTTCTCCGCCGGGCGAAAGATATACAAAAAGGCCGGGAATAGTCCCGGCCTTTTCTTTTTAGGAACCTCTGTTCTTTTATTCAATAGAATTTACGGAATTTCCACCGTCCAGCCGAATTCATCGGTCACTTTACCGGTCTGGATGCCGGTGACGGCATCGTAAAGCCGCTGGCTCACCGGGCCGATCTTTCCGCCGGAAATCTCCATGACCGTGTCCTCAAACCGGAGAGCTCCCACAGGAGAGATCACCGCGGCGGTGCCGCTTCCCCAGCACTCCTCCAAGGCCCCGGTTTTGGCGGCATTCACCAGCTCCTCCACGGAGATCCGGCGTTCCTCCACTTCCAGGCCCCAATGGCGGCACAGGTCAATGCAGGTGGCGCGGGTCACACCGGGCAGAATGCTTCCGGTGAGCATGGGGGTCACCACCCTGCCGTTGATCTTGAAGAAGATGTTCATGGCCCCCACCTCTTCAATGTATTTGCGCTCCACGCCGTCCAGCCACAGCACCTGCTCGTAGCCCTCCTCATGGGCCTTCATCTGGGCCGCCAGGCTGGCCACATAGTTGCCGCCGGTCTTTGCCTCGCCGATGCCGCCCCGGACGGCCCGGACGTAATC
>CAZRLJ010000054.1:0-12217 GCA_964600905.1 uncultured Acutalibacter sp.
GAGAGGTGTTTCACACCTCAGGCCTTCTTCCTAATGACCGCTTGCGGTCATTATAGCATAGGTTTTCAAAAAAATCCACAGGAAATTTTCAGGCAACGCCCCACAAAGTGCAGGTGTTACAATGATGTGTAACAAAAACGAGCGCAAGCCTTTGTGCGGTGTTGCCTTATGCGGCGGGATCGTCCGATTTCATCAGCACCACCGCCTGCTCGCCCATGCCGTGGTAAGCGGTCTCCACCTGGTCCTTTCCGTAGCAGACGGCCTTTCCCTGCAGGGGATCGTTGAAATAGTAATGATCCCTGTCGTAGCCCACCAGCAGGGCGCAGTGCAGAGGCTCGATCCAAGTAAAGGTCTCATTGCTGCCCTCGATCTGCCAGGTAGCCCCCTCCACGGGCGGGTCCATATCGATGGTGACCCACAAAAGCACCGGGACGCCCCAATCCAAATAGTCCCTGCATAGGGAGGAAAGGGATTTGCCGGAAAGCTCCTCCACGCGAAAGCCCGGCCCGGCGGCCTCCAGCAAAGCCTTTTGGATCACTTTTGCATAGCAGCCCCAGCCCGTCTGGGAACGGGGGTCCCCCGGAAAAGCCTTTCTGGGGTCACAGCCCACAAGCTCCCCCGCCTCATTGCGGTAGGGCGCGTTTCCCAGGGGCAGGTAATTGGAGATGAAGGTCTCCGGGTCCATTTCCTTGCCATAGTAATTCAGGGCCATGACCGCCGTAACGCTTTCGCAGCCGGTGGGAAAGTCCTGCCGCTGATCGAGGAAGGGGACGTCCAGCAGGACTTCCGAGGATGAACGGGCGAGAAAGAGGTCATCCGGCAGGGCGGCAGAAGATCGGAACAGTCGCACAGGGCTGCCGTCCCACAGGCACAGCAGGCAGAGGGAGGCCAGGATCAGGGATACCGGGACAAGCATGGCCAAGCGCTGTTTCCGGGACTTCCTTTTGCTTCGGGGGAGCTTCCTGAAGGTTTCATAATTCGTAGACATATGGCATTCCTCCTATGAGGCAAGTGTCTCATAGGGAGGGACAACAAGTCCGCTGGAAACGGCAAAAGAAAAACAAAAATTGTTTTCCGGAAAAAGACGCTCTCAAGGGTCGGCAAAATGGGCGGAATAGCCTGTGAAGAGGTCGTATTCCTCCAGGTAAAAGAACACCACGGTATTTCCCTGGGAATCGGAAAAGGCCAGCAGGGTCTCCCCGTCCTGGTACAGGGTGCTGTAATTTCCGGATAGGATCACCTGGTAGATTTTGATGTACACCTGTTCATTGTCGATCACTGCAAAGTCGGGATAGCCCAGCTCAAGACCACGGATGTCAACTGTCAAAAAGCGGAGCAGGGGGTTCTTGTCGGGATTATTCCGGGGCGGTTCCGGAGAGGGAGAGGTCTCCGCAGGACCTCTCATTTCCCCTACAGGGTTCTGCTCCTCTACAGAGGAAGACATCTCTCCGATGTCATCGGGGGAGCCCCCAGAAAGAGGCGGAACCGCGAAGGCCAAGAGAGCTTGCTTGGTCATTTCCACATAAGAGGAAAGCTGATCCTCCGAAGGGTTGGGGTTTCGCTCCACATCCGGATACCAGCCGGGGTCAGCAAAGGTCTGATGGAGATAATAAATGCCCTGGGAATTAAAGGCCAGGCCGACGGAATCGCTGCCTTCCTCAGCAAGCAGCTCCTCCTTCACAAATACCAGGTCCTCATCCTCCGAGAAAAAGATGTACCGCTCCCAGGGAAGGCGTGCCATCTTTTCCCTTTCGGGCGTGTAGGCAGTGCCAAACCCATCCTTCAGTGAATAGTAAGCGCAAAGGCCTTCCTGAAAGCGGGGATCGTTCCACCAGGGCTCATTAAAACGGTCCTCATCTCCCCAGTTAAAAAAGAAGTCGGGCCAGGCGGACGGATCGTATAACACATCCTCCGGAAAACCATAGAGCTTCACAAAATGCTCCAGGGAATGCTCGGCGCTTGTGTCAAGAGAAAGATTCCAGGGGTACAATACCACCTGATTGTTGTCGTCCAGATGGAAGACGTTTTGGATCCCCTCCTCCATTTTCCCGGGAAAGACCTGGCCGGAATAGTCCGGCATTCTCTCCGAAACCAGGTGAAACAGGGCGCTGCCCGAAACAGAGATCAGGGCCGCTAGCAGGAAGGGCGCCAGCTTGCGAAGAATTTTCATAGGCGCTCACCACCTTCCTGCCCGTTCTCCTGCACGGGCCGTTTTTCCGGGAGAGAGAGAAAAACCGTAGTCCCCTCGTGGAGCTTGCTCTTAATTTGCAGAGAGCCTCCGTGAAGCTGGGCAATGCGGGAGCAAAGAGCAAGTCCCAGCCCCGCCCCGCCATTTTTCCGGGAGCGGGATTTATCCGCCATGTAGAAAGGCTCCGTGGCACGCCGAACCGTTTTTTCATCCATCCCCATTCCCCAGTCGGATACGGAAAAGAGGACGGAGCCGGAGACCCGGGTACAGGAAAGCTGAATTTCCTCCCCTTCCAGGGAAGCCTTGGCGGCGTTGTCGATCAAATTGTACAGGCAGGATTTCAGCAGCTCCCGGTCAGCCTGGACAGTGCCCTCGGGGCAGCTGCACAGAAGCCGCACGTTTCTCCTGGCCAGCAGGGGCGCAACAGACAGGGAAATTTCCCGGAACAATTCCTGTAGGGGAATTTCCCGGTAGTCCGGCTTGGCGCTTTCGGCAAAGATCAGCTCCATCAGCTTGCCGGAGAGGCTTTGCAGGCGCTTTGCCTCCTCCACGATCACCCCGGCGTATTCCACCCGCTGTCCATCGGACACAGAACGCTTCACCCGCAGAAGGTCGGCAAAGCCCAGGATGGAGGTAAGGGGCGTTTTCATCTCATGGGCCAGATTGTCCGTAAAGCGCTTGCGGCTGTCCGCCAGGTTCTGAATCTGCTCGATATTTTCCTCCACGGACTGGGCCATCCGGTTGATGTTTTGGGAAAGGCTGCGAAATTCCGCGGACCCCTTGGGCGCAAGGCGAAGATGGTAATTTCCCTCCGCGATCTCCCGGATGCCGGAATTCACCCTGCGCAGGGGGGACAGAAGGGCCTGCAATGCAAGGTAGAAAAGCAGGGCCGCAATCAGCGTAAAAAGAAAGAGAAAGTCCTCCACGGTTTTTACCGCCCGAGCCTGCACCTGATAGACAGAAGTGATCTCCCGGACCACAAAAAGCTCGTAGCTCTCGTTTTCCACGGTCAGCAGGGAGGCAGACACGGCGTAATATCGGTCCTGTTCTTTCCGCACGGTCACCCTGCATTCCCCGGAGGAAAGGGGGCTTTTCTCCAGGTCCTCCGAAAGGGGGCCGGTACGCAGCTCAAAGGGCGTATTGGAAAAGGCAATACAGGACTGATTTTGATAAACCGCCAGCCCCTCCTGGCCGCTCATGGCCTGCTGCTGGTCGGTCATTTGGATCAACGCCCGGCGGATGCCTTCCTTCCCCAGAAAGGGGGCGCCGGAGGCAGTCTTTTCATAGGACAGCTTATTCTGAATGCCCGTACACAGAAAGCTGTGATCCCAGCGGGAGCGCTCCACCTCCCCGGAGATGGTCTCCCGAAAATTCATTTGCAGCACCGCCTGGGTGGCAAGAAACACCGCCAGGACCGTCAGGGCCAGCAGGAGAAAGAACAGCTTTTGCCAAAGGGCGATTCCCTGCTTCTTCATAGGCGCTCCAACCGGTAGCCCAGCTTCGGAATGGAGACCAGCTTCCCCTTCAGCCCCAGCTTTCTCCGGACCTGCTGCACGTGGATGTCCACAGTGCGGCTTTCCCCTTCAAACTCGTAGCCCCACACCACCGCCAGCAGCCGTTCCCGTGTAACGGCAATGTCCAGATTCTGGATAAAAAACACCAGCACGTCAAACTCCTTGGGGGTGAGGGCTACAGCCTCTCCGCCCTTGGTGACCAGATGCTTTTCCAGGTCCACCTCGATGTCCTGATAGGAAAGTCTCTGCCGAATCTTTCCCGTCCGGCGCAGCACCACCTCGATACGGGCCAGCAGCTCCACCGTTTCAAAGGGCTTGACAATATAGTCCTCCGCCCCGCCGCGCAGGCCCTTGACCTTATCCCCCACATCCTGCAGGGCAGTGAGAAAAATGACGGGGACGCCCTTCTTTTTCACCTTTTCCAGAATTTCAAAGCCATCCATTCCGGGCAGCATCACGTCCAGAAGGATCAGATCAAAGCTGCCCTCCAGAATGCGGCGGGCAGCCTCCTGCCCGTCCCCGCATTTTTCGCAGGAATAGCCCACCATGGAAAGGGTGGCTTCGATCATTTTCGCAATATTTTCATCGTCTTCCACAATAAAAATGGAGGTCATGCCCTTTCTCTCCTTTTTGCCTGATTTTCGTTTTTCTTATGTCTATTTTACTATTGGCAAAGGAGCTTTGTAAAGCGAGGACGGGAATTTTTGCATTTTCTTTGCATAAATGAGCTTTCTGCAAAAAAGTGCAGGTCAAAAGTTGACTTTGACCTGCACCTTTTCTTTATCCAGCTTATCGTCCCCGAATGGGCTGGGAGATCACTTCCCCGGGTTCGGCAAAGCCTTCCTCTTTGGTAAGGATGTCATTCGTCGAATACATGGTTTTCAGCGTGTACGCTCCGGAGATTCCTGTCACGGTAAAATCGGTGGCAGATGCGGTCATTATAACCCTTTCCTCTGCGTGAGCTTCCAAGTGCACACCGGGCAATGTGCTGTCGTTAGTAGGGTGGTGAAAGAGACGAAAATCCATGGAATTGCCCTCTAAAGAAACGTGGCCGCTCTCTATTACCACTGAGGTAATCCCTGTGCCGTTAACATAGCCCCGCTGGCCATTGCCGGATACGGAAATGGACGCTTTGTCCCTCTGGGGAGTAAATGTGAGAGCTGCGGTAGCGGGCACCTGCAGGAACAGAAGGGGGCCTCCCTCCATGTACTCAGTATTCCAGTGTTCCATGGTGCCAGACACTTCCTTGTCGGCATAATCGAGAAATTCCCCTTTTTCATTTTCAAGGCGAAAAGGCCCGTTCAGTGTAACAAAAATGGATTGGAAGTCGTTATTATTGATCTGGCTGGATTCTTGCCCGGAAGTGACATCAGGCTCCCGGGCGCAACCAGAAGCGAGGGCCAGCAGGAAAAAAGAGATCAGAACGCAAAGGCACATTTGACATTGCTTCATAATGGTTACCTCAAGATTCCGAAATGGGCTGGGAGATCACTTCCCCGGGTTCGGCAACATCCTCCACCTTAGTGAGGATCTCGTCCGTTGAGTACAAGGTTTGCAGTGTGTATTCTCCTGAGATTCCCTGCGCGGTGTAATTTGTGGCAGACGCGGTCAGTGTAACGGTTTCCTCCGCGTGAGCGTCCAGGCGCACGCCGGGCAGGGTGCTATCCGCATAGGTGGACGCAACGTTATCATTTATGCGGAGAATGGAAGTGAAATCCATGGAATCACCCTCAAGAGAAATGTGGCCGTTCTCCACTTTCGCTAAAGTGATTCCTGTGCCGTCAATGTAGCTCCACTGACTATTACTGGATACGGACATTGTCGCTTCGTCTGTCTGGGGGGTAAATGTGAGTGCTTCGGTGACAGGCACATACAGAAGCAGATGCGAGGAAGTAAATATAGGGCTAGGCTCAATATTCCAGTTCATTGTGCCGGTCAATTCTGCACCGTCCCAATCAAGAAATTCTCCTTCGGCATTTTCAAGGTGGAAGGGACCGTGCAGTGTAATATTGAGAAGAATGGACTCGACGTCATCATCGCCAACTGAGCTGGACGCCGCGTCGGGTTTCCCAGCTTCCAGAGAAGCACTGCGTCCCCCGCCTCCTCCATTATTATTCTGATACCCGTCAATATCTATCTTGTCAAAATCAGAAAAATCCGTCATGGCCTTAATAGCGGTGATTGTTGCGTTATCCTGAGAATATCCCGTATATTTCAGATCTCCTGTAGATTCGTTTATGGGAGTCAGTGTAGCTTTTATCATTCCTGGGCAGTTAGGGTTATATACTTCCATTTCGTAGACAGACCCATTCTTTTTACAGCTGTTTACCAGTATCACATGATTTCCCTCTTCTCCAGAAAAACCGTATGTTAACAGCACGGGCCCTGTGGAGTTTATACACGCATTCATGGCGTTTTTTAGGCCATAATAAGAACCGTACCCTATAAAGTATTGGGAAAGCTGGTAGTAGGTGATTGCACTCTCAACGTTGCTTCCGGGAAAGCAGTAAGCGGAATGCATATCAGAAGCACCACCGAAATTTTCATTAAAGGCAATTTTTCCCAATTTGTCCAGTATTTCTGTTGCAACCATGCCATAGCATAGCCCATTTTGATCGAAAAGACCGTCATCAAGAGTGTTTAAGAAGTCTTCACATAACGTTTTATTCATATATTTTCTTGCGACCAAATGAAATTGCGACCTGTGGTTGTTATTCATATACACCAGGTTGGAAAAGTTGGAAAGGTTTGCATTTGAAAAAGAGAAATTATCTTTTCCATTCACGATCCTTTTTACATTAAATCCATAGTTTGTGACGGCCTTGGCAAATTCACCACGAGTCATGGCTCTCTTGGGAGAGAGAGAATTGCCGGCAAGCTGGATCAAATCGCTGCCCAAGCCCCACCGCATGGCCTCGGTGGCATAGGAGTCAACCTGCGAGTAATCAGAACAGCCGGAGATACTCTTTGTCCTGCCATAGGGATTGTGACCGCTGAGTCTGGTCGCATACCGATAGAAGAAAGTGATGGCGTCCTGCCTGGAAACGCTTTCATGGGGAGCAAATGTGGTGTCAGACTTCCCCGCGACAATGCGGTTATTCACGCCCCAGGTGACTGCCGGGGCAAAGTAGTCGTCAGGGCTAACGTCTGTAAATTTGTTATAGCTGCTTGCGTAAGGACGCCCCTCAAGGCGCCACAAAATTGCAATCACCTGGCACCTGGTAACGGCATTATTGGGGTAAAACTTTCCATCGTCTTCCCCCACGATAATGCCGTTGTCAGATACATAGTTGACGGCATCCAGGAGGTCTTCTGGCTCTCTGTATATGTCAGAAAAACCTTTTGCGCTGGCGGGAACGGAGAGGGTGGAGGCCAGCAGCAGGACGGCCAGCAGAACGGCCACAAGGCGTTTCGTCTTTTTCATAACTTGATTTTCCTTTCATTTTGGAGATTGTGTTTATAATACACTATTATCTGGAATATGTCAATAGATTTTTGGGCAAAAAGCAATATTCTTCTAATCCTGTTTTTCATTTTTCAGCTATACTCAACAAAAGACCTCCGCCCTGCTTCCACTTTGAGTGCCCTCTTGCAGATGGAAGGTCTCTTATATTAAGGCTCCTGCAGATTTTTCTTGACTTAGAGCCAAATTATGCTATAATAGATAAGCTGTTCGGGTGCTCCGGACAGACAGAATTCAATTCCTTGCTCCGCGGCAGAGATTCGCGGGGCCAAAAGACCAGAAGGAGGTGCAATACAAAATGGCAGAAGGAAGGAACCTGTACGAGACCGTCATCGTCACTTCCGCCAAGCTTGGCGAGGAGGGCAATGCCGCGCTCGTAGAGAGATTCAAGTCTCTGATCGAGAGACACGGCGGTACTGTTCAGAGTGTTGACGATTGGGGGAAGCGCCGCTTCGCCTATCTCATCGACAAGCAGTCCGAGGGCTATTACACCCTCATCAACTTCGAGAGCGATCCCGAGTTCACTGCTGAGCTGGACAGACGCTACCAGATCACTGATGGGATCCTGCGCACGCTGATCGTCAAGCGCGATCCCCGTCATGTGGCTGCTGAGAACAGCCGCAAGGCCGCTCAGAAGGCTGAAGCCGAAGCCGCCGAAGCCGCTCCCGCAGTGGAGGAGGCTCCCGTTGTGGAGGAAGCTCCTGCTGCGGAAGAAGCTCCTGTAGTGGAGGAGGCCCCTGCTGTGGAGGAAGTTCCCGCCGTGGAAGAAGCCCCCACCGAGACCGAGGCGTAATGGACCAAACGATTTTCACTGACTACGAAAGCGAGGCCTAAACGATGCTGAATGTTGCCGTTATTATGGGACGGCTCACCGCCGATCCCGAGCTGAGACACACGCCCGGAGACGTAGCCGTGACCACCTTCACCCTGGCTGTGGACCGCTCTTACGTCCGTGCGGGCGCCGAGCGGCAGGCAGATTTTATTGAAGTTGTGGCCTGGCGGCAGACTGCGGAATTTGTGTGCAAGTACTTCTCCAAGGGACAGATGATGGCCGTTACTGGCTCCATCCAAACCCGGAGCTATGAGGACAAGCAGGGCAACAAGCGCAAGGCTGTGGAGATCGTAGCAGACAACGTCAGCTTCACCGGATCCAAGCGGGAATCGGGCGGCGGACAGAGCCCCTACGGCGACGCCCCCGCGCCCCAGAAGCCGGCCTTCAGCGAGCCGGCCCCCGCCTACTCCAGCGGAAGCAACGAGGATTTTGAAGAGATCCTGGGGGACGACGATCTCCCGTTCTAAGGAATCGTCCCCACACATTTTTGACAAGGAGGCTTTCTGACATGGCTGACAGACCTGAAAGAGAAGTCCGCCGCGGCGGCCGCAAAGGCCGCAGGAAGGTTTGCACCTTCTGCGTGGACCGGGCTGAGTTCATCGATTATAAGGACGTGGCCAAGCTCCGCCGTTTCATCTCCGAGAGAGGCAAGATCCTCCCCCGCCGTGTGACCGGCACCTGCGCGCAGCATCAGCGCGCGCTCACTGTGGCCATCAAGCGCGCCCGTCATCTGGCGCTGCTGCCTTACACCAGCGACTGAGCTTACAGTAAAACAACGATCCCCTGCCACCGGCAGGGGATTTTTCCTTGTCCGGTTGACTTCCTATGGAAAACCGGGTAGAATAGTGTACAGGTAACACATTTGAAGGGAAAACGGTATGAAACGACTTGTCTGTGCGCTGCTGGCCTGCGGGCTGCTCTGTCTCTGCGGAGGCTGCTCCTCCCCCAACGATGTGCAGCTCAACCTGTACCAGGGCTTTGGCCGGGAGATGAAATTATTGCACCTCAATGCCAGCTCCCATGCAAAGGAGGAGCGCATGGAGGCCTTTCACCAGGCTCTTTTGAACGCGGAGCCGTTGGAAAAGGAGTATTCCATGTTTGCCTACTATCCGGATTACAAGCTGGAGCTGAAGCTGAAAGACTCCGACCTGCTCACCGCCATTGTGGACGTGAACGGGGAGTTTATCGACTTCACCTATCCCCTTTCGGCCAACCCGGAACAGATTTACCGTTCCAACGTCACGGCCCAGGAGTTCAAACGCCTGGTGCATCAATAGCTCTGCCGAGCAGCAGGCAGCCGCAGGAATGTTTCTGCGGCTGCTTTTGGTCTGTACTAAAGGATGCGCTTGAGCCGTCCGCCGCACTTGCAGCGATACCGCCAGGGGGCCTTGACCGCCTTGCTCATCCGGGAGCGATAGATCCGCGCCCCGCAGGACTGGCACTCCAGCACATATTTGATCTCATCCCGGCGCAGGGGCTCCTGCCGGTCCTCCCCGGCGGGAGAAAGCCGCTGGATCTGAAGCCCCAGGGCCTCGTTGACCCTGGCCGCGTAAGCCTTCCAGGTCTTGCCGTGATTCCGGCAGCCCCAGCAGGTGTGCAAAAGCTCGTGGGCCAAGGTCTGGCGCAGCCGCTCCGGCTGATCCAGCAGGGCGGCGGACACCTCAATGGTATATTGGCCGCCGGAAAAATAGCAGCACCCCAGCCGCCGCTTTGCCCGGGAATTCACCTGCACAGCGGGCAGGATGCTCCGGGAGAGGGGAATGCCCAGCTCCCGAAGCTCCGCCGCCAGCTCCTGCATCAGCCTGTCAAGCTCCTCTTGTTCCATTTTCCTCCCCGCCTTTCCTTTCGTTCAGTATAGCGGACGGAGGGGAAATTTTCAAGGCTTCCTTTCCCGGCTGGCCCGGTACTGCCCCAGCAGGCCGTCGTACTTTTTTCCGGTGATGTGAAAGTAAAACTCAAATCCGCCGCAGATGACGGCAAAGCTCACCAGAAAGCTGAGAAGGAAGATGAGCCAGACGCCGGGGCTCGTCATCGGGACCCAGCCAAATCCCACCGCGCAGCCGGCAACCAGCGCCAGCATGGGCAGCGCAAAGAGCAAAAGCCGCAGAGAATACCGGGTTTTCTTGAAAAACATGCCTGAGAAGAAAATGAACTGCAAAAGCGTTGTTCCCAGGGAAAGCAGAAAAATCTGGAACAGGGTCACGATCTCCACGGTCCTCTCCCCCACGATCCAGCTGATGGTGAGAAAAAAGAACATGGCGGCCGTAAAGCACAGGCAAAGCCAAGATTTGAATTCCACAATGAACCGCAAAATTTTTTTCATACCGTTCCTCCTATATGCCTAATTTCTGTTTGATAAAGGCCACGTACTGTCTGGAAATGACCATCTGCTCGCCGTTTGTCATGGTGGCCAGCAGCCTGCCGCCAAAATCCGGCCGCAGGGAACGGATGGCGTCAAAATTGACGATGGAAGCCTTGGTGGCGCGAAAGAAGCCCCAGGGCTCCAGCCGCTCCTCCAGCTCATAGAGCCGAAGAGGCGTTTCGTATACGCTGTCCGCCGTATAGAGAAAGGTCTTTTTGTCCGCCGTGTCGATGTACAGGACCTCCTCCGCGTCCAGGAGAAAGGTCTGCCCGTCCCGAAGGCCCGTCAGCTTTCGGTCAAAGGCCTGAAGCACCGCCATCATTTTTTTAATCTGCGGCCCCGTCTCCCGACAGCGGATCACTACCTCTGTCTCCAGCAGCTCCGGTCTTTCCTCAATGGTGATTTTCATTTGCATCCTCCTTTGCCATGGCATTCACAGTATATCCAATGGTTCCGGCCGGCGCAAGGGATTTTTCCTCAGTGGCTTTTTGGGGGAACCAAGCTGCAAAAAGGCCGCCGCGAAACCGCGGCGGCCTTTTTGCATTGGTTGTACCCGTTCATTTTATCGAATCGATCCCGATGATGTCTATGTCGCAATAGCCAAGTCCATCCTTGAACAGGCGGTACTGCCCATCCCGGGCAAAAAGTCCTACGGGAACGTATTGATCTATGAGAATCCCCCCGTCATCTGTTTTTGGCCCTTCATAAAATACTGATGCTAAGTTGGTTTGGTAATTACACCAGACTGTATGCCATTCTCCTTCATTCTGGTAATCGATCCATGCCAAATTGCCGCCTGAGATTCCGCTGCCGGAATTGTTCTTTGCCTTCATCAGCACTCTGTCATACACATGGCCGCTGGACAGGGAAACCTCAAAATCAATCCCCGAAAATCTGAGGGAAATATCGGGGTTGATGCCCTGTTCATCGGGCTCCCTGCAAGGAGTTTGCCACATGGGGAACTGCCGTTCCACGCGGTTTTCCCAGACCAGCACTCCCGCCCCAGCCCCGGCCAGGACAATCACTGTGCAAAGGGCAATCAGGATGATCCGCCGCTTCCTCTTTCTAACCTCTGCCATTTCTCTCCGCTCCTTTGCTGGGTAATTGATTCCTCTACCTTATAAGACAGGAAATAGGCGAAAACCTTACAAATTTTCGGAAATTTTTATTTCTTGGGCTTGGATTTTCTGAACTTTTCAGGTGTACTCCATCCGAAATCCATGAAAAAATCTTTCACCGAAGTTTTTCGGTGCTATCCGGGTGGACAACGATAACAGCCCCGGCGTTTCAATCGCCGGGGCTGTTTTTAGACTGTCAAAAAAATTGAAGATGGTTACCTATGCCCTTCGCCGCCCTTGCCCTTATCTAAATATCTAACATCTAAAGTCTAATATCTAAACAGCGTGAGAGCCAAGACCGCCAATATATGCCGGTCAGGATACGTCCAGCTCGTCGGTGTACTCGGCGCCGTGCTCGGCGATGTAGTCCTTGCGCCCGGCCAGGTCGTCGCCCTGCATGATGTCGAACATTTTGGCGGCGTACTCCGCGTCCCCGGGCAGCACCTTGATCAGCCGCCTGGTCTTGGGATTCATGGTGGTCAGGCTCATCATCTCCGGCTCGTTCTCGCCCAGGCCCTTGGACCGCTGGATGGTGTACTTCTGTCCCTCCAGCTTTTGCAGGAACTCCGCCTTTTCCGATTCATCGTAGGCGAAATAGGTCTCGTCCTTTGTGTTGATCTCATAGAGGGGGGACTCCACGATGAACACCTTTCCCTCCTCGATCAGGGCCGGAGCCAAGCGGTAAATCATGGTCAGCAGCAAAACCCGGATCTGAAAGCCGTCCACGTCGGCGTCGGTGC
>CAZRLJ010000055.1:0-12164 GCA_964600905.1 uncultured Acutalibacter sp.
GGCCGGTGGTGCGCTTGATCCCGGTACAGCCCAGGGTCAGCCGGTTTTCCTCCGCCTTGTGCAGGGTGATCCCCTTCTCCTCGGCATATTTTTTCACATAACCATAGGCGGTTTTGTCCGCCACAGTGGCGATGGTGCCGGCTTTGAACACGTTGTCCCTGCCGAACAACACCTCCGTGTACCGGTGGGCGCCACTCTGGTACTCGCCGGAGAAATTCAGGTCAATATCGGGGACCTTGTCGCCATCGAAGCCCAGGAAGGTCTCAAAGGGAATGGTGTGGCCGTCCCGGTCCATGGCCGTGCCGCACTCGGGACAGTCCTTGGGCGGTAGGTCAAAGCCGGAATCGATGCTGCCGTCGGTGATAAACTCGCTGTGCTTACAGTGGGGACACACGTAATGGGGCTCCAGGGGATTTACCTCGGAGATGCCCGACATACTGGCCACAAAGGAAGAACCTACGGAACCACGGGAGCCCACCAGGTAGCCGTGCTCCTCGGAATCCGCCACCAGCTTCTGGGCGGTCATATACAGCACGGAGAAGCCGTGCCGGGTGATGGAGTCCAGCTCCTTGTTCAGGCGGTCCTCCACGATCTTGGGAAGCTTCTTCTCCTCTCCCACGCCATATCTTTCCCTGGCGCGCTCCCAGGTGATGGACACCAGCTGCTCCTCAGCGCCCTCAATGAAGGGTGGGAAATTGCCCATGGGCACCGGGCGCACATGCTCGATCATATCGGCGATCTTATTGGGATTTGTCACCACCACCTCATAGGCCTTTTCCTTGCCCAGGTAGGCAAATTCCTCCAGCATTTCCGGGGTGGTGCGCATGTACAGGGGGGCCTGCTGGTCGGCGTCCTCAAAGCCCCGGCCAGCCATAAGAACGCGGCGAAAATCCGCGTCCTTGGGGTCCTTAAGGTGGACGTCGCAGGTGGCCACCACAGGCTTTCCCAGCTTTTCGCCGATCTTCACAATGGTGCGGTTGTATTCCCGGAGGCCCTCCTCGTCTGTCTCGCCATTTCGCACCATGAACATGTTGTTGCCGA
Organism: uncultured Acutalibacter sp.; assembly: GCA_964600905.1. Lineage (GTDB taxonomy): Bacteria > Bacillota > Clostridia > Oscillospirales > Acutalibacteraceae > Acutalibacter. The sequence goes on from CAZRLJ010000055.1 coordinate 1,042, forward strand.
TGGGCTGGATCTCCAGATAATCGTAATACTCGGCGATCTTGCAGAGGTTTTCAAAGGAATCCCCCCGAACCACGGCCCGGAACAGCTCTCCGGCCTCGCAGGCGCTGCCCAGCAGCAGCCCCTCCCGGTATTTGTTTAAGAGGCTCTTGGGCGTCAGGGGATGGCGGAAGAAATACTCCAGATGGCCGGCGGAGATGATGCGGTACAGGTTTTTCAGGCCCGTCTGGTTTTTCACAAGAATGATCTGGTGGAAGGGCTTGAGCTTTTTGGGGTCCCCTCCCGCCAGGGCGGAATTGATGTCGCTGACCTTGGACGCTCCACAGTCCTCCTTCAAGCGGGAGACAAGGTTCAGGAAAATCTCCCCCAGCACCGCCGCGTCGTCATCGGCCCGGTGGTGGTTGAAGGGCTTGAGCTTCAGGTAGGCCGCCACCGTATCCAGCTTGCAGTTCTTGATGTCTTTCAGCAGAGAGCGGCAGATGGGCACAGAGTCGATATAGGTGTGGGAAAAGGCCCGGCCGGTGCGCTCTCCCGCGGCCCGGAGAAAGCCGGTGTCAAATCCGGCGTTATGGGCCACCAGCACCATGTCGCTGCCGCCGCAGAAATGATAGAAAGCGTCCAGGGCGTCGGCCTCGGAGGGAGCGTCCGCCACCATTTCATCGGTGATGCCCGTCAGCTCCGTGATCTTCTGGGGAATGGGCATTTCCGGATTCACAAAGGTGTCGAAATGCTCCGTGACCTCTCCGTTATGGATGCGCACCGCGCCAATTTCGGTGATCCTGTCCTTCTGGGGGGAAAGGCCGGTGGTCTCCAGGTCAAAGCAGATGAAATCCTCGTCCAGGGACTTCTCACTCTCTCCAAACACCGCCGGGACCAGGTCGTTGACAAAATAGGCCTCGGTGCCATAGATCACCTTGAAATCCGGGTCCTCCTTGCGGATGGCGGCCTCGGTATTCATGGCCTCGGGATAGGCCTGGGCCACGCCATGGTCGGTGATGGCCACGGCCTTCTGGCCCCATTTGTGGGCCTGCCGGATCAGATCGGCGGCAGAGGACATGCCGTCCATCTCGGACATATTGGTATGCAGATGCAGCTCCACCCGCTTTTCAGGGGCGTCGTCCACGATGTTCACATGATCCACCGTGGCAATGGCCCTGGGCCGGAGCACATTCTCCTTGTCGTATTTGTCGTATTCTATGCTGCCGCGCACCAGCACGGCCATGCCGGGTTTCAGCTTGTCCAGCTCCCCGCACTCGCCCTTGTCCTGGATGATCTTCAGGGTCATGGAGCCGGTGTAATCGGTAATATCCACACTGTAGATTTTTTTGGAATTGTCCCGGGTCTCCTTGGCCGTCATGGCGAAAATGTCGCCCCAGGCCACAATGGCGCCCAGGTCCAGGGCGGCGTCCCGCAGGGGAGTGAGCTTTCCCCTGGGCACCGAGCCCATAACGGGCTTCGCGGTCTCCGGCAGGATGGCGGGCAGCAGGGTCTCCTCCGTGCGTATGCTCACATTTTCCCGGGCAATTTTCCCGCGGACGGATTCCTCATACTCCTCCATCTCCCGGATCACGGTCTCCCGGCGCTTCTTTTCCTCTTCATGATGGACCTGCTCCAGCATAGTGGCGTCGCCGGAGGTGACCTCCAGCTTTCCGGTGAACTCTACGGCGCAGTCCAGGCCGAACCACTCCTTGATGAGCCGTTTCATCTTCACATTGGTGTTGTGGGCGGCCAGCAGACTGTGCCCGCCGTGGGCCAGCTGAATGGTGAGCTTGCCGGGTCCGCAAACCGCCTTTGCCTGCTTGAAGGTGCCGTTTAAGGTGGCGTCCTGCTCCTTGAGGGCCAATACCAGGGAATCCACACAGGCCGCTGAGAAGGCCTCCTCCGGGAACCGGGGCTGAATCTTCACCAGGCTGACGCCAAACTGGGGGCTGTCCAGCTTTTCCAGAAGGGTCTGGGAAAGGCGCTTCAGCTCCTCATATTCCACCAGCTCATCAAACCTGGCGCTGATTTTCACCTTCCGGTCTGTCCGGCTGACGGAAAAAAGGAGGATCTCCCCCTTCAGCAGCGCCTCCGGAAAGGTCTCCCCATTCAATTCCCGCTCAAAAAAATGCCCTAACGTGTTCAATTCCCACAATACCCCTTATTCCAGTCGTTTTGGTACGCTACAGCTTCTCCACTTCCGCCAGCAGCTCGTCCAGCAGGCGGTCCTCCGGCACCTTCCGGAGGATTTTTCCCTTTTTGAAGATCAGTCCCTCTCCCCTGCCGCCGGCCACGCCCAGATCGGCCTCCCGGGCCTCTCCGGGGCCGTTGACCGCACAGCCCATCACAGCTACGGTGATGTCCTTGGGGCAGTCCCTCAGGGCGTTTTCCACCCGGCTGGCCAGGCCGATTAGGTCAATACGGGTGCGGCCGCAGGTGGGACAGGAAACAAACCGCACGCCGCCCCGGAGGTCAAGGGCCTTCAAAATATCCTGGGCGGCCCGGACCTCCTCCACGGGGTCGGCGGTGAGAGACACCCGGATGGTGTCTCCGATCCCCCGCTGTAATAAGCTGCCGATGCCGATGGCGGATTTGACCAGGCCCATCCGGGCCGTTCCCGCCTCGGTGACCCCCAGGTGCAGGGGGTAGTCGCAGCGCTCCGCCATCAGCTCATAGGCGCGGATCATGCTGTCCACGGTGGAGGCTTTCAGAGAGATCACAATATCGGTAAAGTCAAATTTTTCCAAAAGGGACACGTGATACATGGCGCTTTCCACCAGCGCCTCCGGCACAGGTCCTCCATATTTTGCCAGGATGTGCTTCTCCACCGAACCGGAATTGACGCCGATGCGGATGGGGATTTTCTTTTGACGGCACACTTCGGCCACAGCCTTTACCCGGTCGTCCCCGCCGATGTTGCCGGGATTGATGCGAATTTTATCCACCCCGGCTGCCGCAGCCTCCAGGGCCAGCCTGTAGTCAAAGTGAATATCCGCCACCAGTGGGGCCTTTACCCGCTCCTTGATGGCGGGGATCAGGGCAATGGCGGCCATATCCGGAATGGCGGCCCGGAGGATCTCACAGCCCGCCCGCTCCAGGGCCTCTGCCTGGGCCACGCTGCCCGGAATATCTGTAGAGGGCACGCTGAGCATGGACTGCACCGTGATGGGCGCTCCCCCGCCGATCAGCACGCTCCCCGCCTTTACCTGCCTGGATTTTCTCATAATCTCTTTTTCCTTTCTTGGCGACAGCTGGCTATAATCATCATCCTCCCCGCACTATGCGGAGAATATCGTTGAAGGTGACCACCAGCATCAGGCCGATCAGCAGCACAAAGCCCGCCGCATGGACCCAGGCCTCATACTTCTGAGGCACGGGGTGACGGGTGACAGCCTCCCACAGCAGAAACAGGAGCCTTCCTCCGTCCAGAGCCGGCAATGGCAGCAAATTCACCACACCCAGGTTTACGGTGATCAGAATGATCATCATCAGAATATTGTTCACCGCGGCGCCGAAGCTCTCCTGAAGCCCTGCCTCCGCTATCTTGGAAATGGCCTGGGCAGTGCCGACAGGCCCGGCAAGGTCGTTGAGGCCAAACCGGCCGGTCACGATCAGCTTTAGGCTGCGCATGACCATCCGGGCCATGGACCAGGTGTCCGTAACGCCACGCCGCAAAACCACCAAAGGCGTAGACGCTTCCGGCTCCACCCGGAAGTCCAGGGTCAGTATCCTGCTGCCATCCACCTCCCGGGTATGCAGGGCAAAGGTACCCAGATCCACCTTCTCCCCGTTCCGCTCCACCCTCATGGAAACGGAATCCGGATCCGCCAGGGCCATGGCAAAGGAAAGATCGCGTTCAGTGTAGATCCGGTAGTCGTCGATCTCCACAATGGTATCGCCCGCCTGTGCGCCTGCGGCCTCCAGGGCGGAATTCTCCTCAAATCTGGAAATCGTAGCTGTGGCAAAGACGTCCTCCTGCCCCAGGGAAATGAGCATCAGGAAAAAGCCCAAAATGATATTGAACGCTCCGCCGGCTACCACCACCAGAATGCGCCGCCACACCGGCTTGTTGCCGAAGGACCGCTCATCGCTGCTTTCCTCGTCCTCGCCCTCCATGGCGCAGTAGCCGCCGATGGGGAACGCCCGCAGGGCATACAGGGTCTCCCCCTTTTGAAAACCGAAGAGCTTGGGCCCCATGCCCAGGGCAAATTCATTGACCCGGATGCCCGAGGCCTTTGCCATGAGAAAATGGCCAAGCTCATGGAAAAATATGACAAAACCAAAAAGCAGCACACCGATGAGAATCAACAGAACAGTTGTCAAAAAATCATCTCCCAAATCAGTAATCGGCTATCAGTCCGCAGCCACGCTCTCCTCCACAAACTGCCGGGCCTGCCGGTCAGCCTCCAGAATGCTCTCCAGGGTCACGGCGGTCCCGCCGGGCTGGCGTTCCACCGCGGCGGCCACCAGCTCGCCTATCTCCAAAAAGCCGATCTTTCCCTGCAAAAACAGCTCCACGGCCTTTTCGTTTGCCCCATTGGCCGCCGCAGGGGCAAGGCCGCCCCTTTTCAGGGCCTGGATACACACCGCCAGGCAGCGGAACGTCTCCAGGTCCGGCTCAAAGAAGGTCAGCTCCCGCTGCTTCCAAAGGCTCAGCTCCGCCGCCGGAGAGGGAACCCGCCGGGGCCAGGTCAGAGCATACTGGATGGGAATGCGCATATCCGGCGTGCCCAGCTGGGCAATGACGGAATTGTCCGCGTATTCAATGAGGGAATGCACGATGCTTTCCCGGTGGACCACCACGTCGATCTGCTCCGCAGGCATGTCGAACAGCCAGGAGGCCTCAATGACCTCCAGCCCCTTGTTCATCATGGTGGAGGAATCGATGGTGACCTTGGCCCCCATGTTCCAGTTGGGATGCTTCAAGGCCTGCTCCGGCTCCACGGAGGCAAGCTCCTGCCGGGTCTTGCCGAAAAAGGGACCGCCGGAAGCGGTGAGGATCAGCTTTTTCAGCGCCCCCTTCTCCGGGCAGCCCTGCAGGCACTGGAAGATGGCGGAATGCTCGCTGTCCACAGGCAGGAGCTTTACGCCCCTTTCCCGGACGGCTTCCATCACCAGGCTTCCCCCTGCCACCAGGGTTTCCTTGTTGGCAAGGGCCAGGTCCTTTTTGGCGTAAACAGCGGCCAGGGTAGGCCGAAGCCCCACCATGCCCACTACAGAATTCAGCGTAATATCGGCGCTTTCCCAGGCGGCAGCCTCACAGAGGCCCTCCATGCCCACAAGCACCTTCAGTTCCAGGTCCCTGGTGCGGTCCCGGAGCTCCTTTGCGGCGGCGGGGTCGAACACGGCGGCTGCGGCGGGACGGAATTCCCGAATCTGCCGTTCCAGCAGCTCCACATTCCGGCCGGCTGCCAAAGCCTCTATTTTCACCGGGCAGTGGGAATCCGCCAGTCCCCGGACCACGTCCAGGGTCTGGGCGCCGATGGAGCCAGTGGAGCCCAAAAGTGACAAACGCTTCATAGTATATTTCCCTTCCAGATCAAAAACACATGGGGATCAACACCGCTGCCTTACAGCAGAAACGGCAGATAACTTGCCAGAAGATAGATAAAAGGCGCGGTAAAAATCACACTGTCAAAGCGGTCCAAAATCCCGCCGTGGCCGGGAATCAGCTGGCCAAAGTCCTTGATGTGGCAGCTGCGCTTGATCAGGGAAAAGCTCAGATCCCCCAGAATGGAGATGGGCGTTCCCAAAAATCCCGCCAAAAACAGGGACAGGTAATTGACCGTCACCTGGCCGGGGAAAAGCCACTGGGCCATCACAAGGCCGCTGACCATAAGGATCAGCACATTGATCACCAGTCCGCCCACAGCCCCCTCCACCGTCTTTTTGGGACTGATCTCCGGGCACATCTGATGTTTGCCGAAAAAGGTGCCCACAAAATAGGCCCCCGCGTCCGCCACCCAGGCGGAGAGCACTGCAATGAGCACGTAATAGGTGCCGTGGTCCCGGTTCAAGTCCCGCAGCTGGATCAGGGTCCGCAGGGCGATGGGAATGAGCACAGTCATGCTGTAGAGCACCGCCACCTCCCGGAAGGAGGTCTCATGATGGTACATCAGCAGAGAGGTGAAAATCAGTGCCGTAAACAGACAGTAAACAAGAAATTGCAGCGATTCCGGACAAAAGGGCACCGCAGCCGCAGTCAGCAGGGCCGGAAGGCACAGGAACCACTTTTTCAGCAGATCCAGGGCCTTGATCAGCTCGTAGACGGCAGCCGCAGAGATCAGGGACACCACCAGGTTCAGCGCAAGGGGAAAAATCCCGTTGCACACCACTACCGCCGCACAGAACAAAACCAGCACGGCGCCGGACATAATTCGCTGCTTCATGGTTTTTTCATCTCCAAAGGCAACACCGCACAACGATTGTGCGCGGATTGCGCAGTCAGATTTTTTGTCAGAAAAGGAAGTTTTCCGGTTCACACGCCGCCAAAACGGCGCTTCCGGGAAGAATACACGCGGATGGCCTCGTCCAAATCTTCAGGCCTGAAATCGGGCCAGAGAATATCAAAGTAAACAAACTCGGCGTAAGCGCTCTGCCACAGCAAAAAATTGGAGACGCGCTGCTCGCCGCTGGGACGGATGATCAGGTCCGGGTCCGGCTGTCCCGCGGTATAGAGATAGCCGGAAAACTCCTGCTCCGTCAGGGAATCGGGAGAGGCCTTCCCCTCCTGCACATCCCGGGCAAAGGCCGCGGCAGCCCGGACAAGCTCCGCTCTGCCGCCGTAATTCATGGCCAGGTTCAGCACCATGCCGGTTTTTACCGCGGACGCCTCCTCCACCTCGTGAATGAGCTTTTGCAGCTCCGGGGAAAAGGCGGACACATCGCCGATAAAGCGGACCCGGATATTTTCATCCATAAAATCCCGAAGGGCCTCCTCCAAGTAGTCCTTGAAAAGGCCCATCAGGGCGCCCACCTCCTCCTGGGGCCTTTGCCAGTTTTCCGTGGAAAAGGCATAGAGGGTCAGGTATTTTACGCCGATCTTCGAGGCATACCGGGTGATGGTGCGGAAGTTCTCCGCTCCCGCCTTATGCCCGGCAGAACGGGGCAGGCGGCGCTTCTGCGCCCACCTGCCGTTGCCGTCCATGATAATGCCGATGTGGGCAGGAACCGCCAGGGGTGCGGCGGATTTTCCTGCCTCTCTCTTCTTCTTTTTGAAAAGCATGGAATCCCTCCAAAAGACAGACGGAATACCTTCCGCCGAGGTGCGCCCGGACATTTTGCTCAGAGGTTCCCTAAATCTCCATGATTTCTTTTTCCTTGCGCTTAAAGCTCTCGTCGGCGTTTTTGATGTATTTGTCGGTGAGGTCCTGGGTCTTCTTCTCAGCCTGCTTCAGGTCGTCCTCGGTGATGTCGCCGGTCTTTTTCATGTCCTTCAGCTTTTCGATGGCGTCCCGGCGGATGGAGCGGACCGCCACCTTGGCCTCCTCGCAGAGCTTGGCGATGTCCTTTGCCAGGTCCCGGCGGCGCTCCTCGTTGAGGGGCGGGAACACCAGGCGGATAATCCGGCCGTCGTTCTGGGGGTTCACGCCCAGGTCGGAGGTCTGGATAGCCTTCTCGATGGCCCGCAGCACAGAAGCGTCCCAGGGCTGGATGGTCAGCACCCGGGCTTCCGACACGGCCACGGCGGCCAGCTGATTGATGGGCGTGGGGGTATCGTAGTAGTTCACCGTGATCTTATCCAGCACGGCGGGATTGGCCCGGCCCGCCCGGACAGCGGCGTACTCCTCCTCCAGATGGTCGATGGTCTTGCTCATTTTGCTCTCGGCCTTTTCAAAGACCTCTTTCATTTCTGCCATTTTTCTTTCCTCCCTGTTTCGTTTTCTCACTGTTCAGCCAGTTGGCTCTATATTCGCCCTCCCGCAGGAGGGGAAAAGTCAGAGATTCCTTAGCGCACCAGCGTGCCCACCTGCTCGCCGGAAACGGCCCGGACGATATTCTCTGGGTCCTCAATGGAGAACACCAAGAAGGGAATATCCCGGTCCTTACAGAAGGACGCCGCCGTCATATCCATAACGCCCAGGTTCTTATTGAGCACATCCATGTAGGAAATTTGATCGTATTTCACGGCGTTGGGGTTCTTTTTGGGATCGCTGTCGTACACGCCGTCCACCATGGTGGCCTTCAGGATCACATCGGCGTCGATCTCCGCCGCCCGCAGGGCTGCGCCGGTATCCGTGGAAAAGAAGGGGTTGCCCGTGCCGCAGCCAAACACCACCACGCGGCCCTTCTCCAGGTGCCGCACGGCCCGGTTGCGGATGTAGGGCTCCGCCACCTCCTGCATGGCGATGGCCGTCTGCACCCGGACGTCCAGTCCCAGCTGCTCCAGGCCGTCGGCCACGCCCAGGGCGTTGATCACCGTTGCCAGCATTCCCATGTGATCGGCCCGGGTGCGGTCCATCTTTCCGCTGCTGCGGCCGCGCCAGAAGTTGCCCCCGCCTACGACGATGGCCACCTCCGCCCCCATGTCCACACATTCCTTTACGGGCTTGCAGATTTTCAGCACCGTGTCGAAGTCGATCCCATGGCCCTGGTCCCCGGCCAGGGACTCGCCGCTGAGCTTCAGGAGCACTCTCTTATATTTCAGTGACATACCATCTCTCCGTTCCGGCAGGAAACATTCCAGCTACGTCCCCTACACAATATATTCACGCTTATTGTACATGAAATACCAGGTTTTGTAAAGCGAAAACCACAAAAAGTTGGACGCAGGAATATTTCACTGCCTTTCCGGGAGAAAACGCGCACTCATCCCGCCCGGGAGCGGCCCTTTCCCAGGGTGAAACGCAGGGTGCTTTGCTCTTTCCCGACCTCCGGACCCAGGCGGCAGGTCCGGAAGCTCTCCCGGCAGCGGAGGGAATCTTCGGACACCGGGGTCACGGTGTATTTTCCCCGGGGCAGGCCGGTAAACTCCGCTTGCAGCGTAAGCCTGCCGCTTTCCGGGTCCTCCTCCGGCACGGCAGCCAAGAACCGCACAAGGCCCTCCGGCCCCTCCAGGCGGAACAGCATCCCGGAGGTCCTGTCCAGAAGGCCGTCCCTTTCCGGCTCGGCGATGACCCGGACCGTGCCTGACGCCACCCGGACCTGGTAAAGGGCGGAAAAGGTTTTGGACCTGACAGGCGTCCCCGCCGAGGTCCGCCCGGGGCTTCCGGGCTGACAGGTCACCTGAAAGCGGTAAGTTGTGTTGGTTTTGGGCCGCAGCTCCGCCAGCTGCTCCAGGGACCCGACGGATCGCCCGGCCAGGGTCTCCCAGAGATAGGTGAAGCTGACGGTGCGCCCCTTTCCGTACCAGTTGGCGGCAGGAGACGTCCGCATCAGCTCCTCCACGGTTTTCCCGCCAAGCTCCACCGGTACCTTTTCCCCCAGAAAGATCCTTTCCTCCACCCCTTCCAGAGTCAGGCTCCAGTCCACGTTCACGGTGGTTTCCGGAAGCTCTCCCACCGACCTGCCGGAGCGGTACAGCCCGGTGCCCTCCCGGTCTGTAGGCACGTCGTTGCCGCCGGGGAAGTCTTCCCTGGCCCGGAGGGTCAAAGAGGCGGTCCAGGGCCGGTCGGCGCTTCTGGGCAGCGTCACCGTCCAGGAGAGGCTGTAGGAGCCGTCCTCCTCCATACTGATATGGGCCCCCTCCTTCCGGAGGCGGTCCTGTTCCTCCCGATCCAGGGAGAACCGGGGGTCCACCAGCTGCCGCACCTCCACGTCAAAGGCGGAGGCAATGTCCCGGCGGATCAGGGTCAGGCAACTTGCCGGGTCTCCCCCGCAGAGGAAATGGTGGCTTGCCACCGAGGCGGAGGACATGGTCTGCCAGAACTCCCCGATCTCCTCCTCCGGATCGGTGCGCAACAGAACCGTGTAGGCCCTTGCTCCCTGCTCCCGCAGTCGGTGAAGGGCCGCCAGGGTGCTGTCTGTTCCTTCACAGGTCCCCGCCCAGGTTCCGGAGGCCAGAGTGATGAGAAAAAGGGGCCGGTCCCCCCGTTCCGGCCAGTTTTCCAGCAGCTTTTCCGCCTGCTGCAGTCCGGCGGTGTAATCTGCCTCTCCGGAATCAAACTGCCAGCCCGCAAGCTCCTTTTCCAGCCCGGCAAGCTCCTCCTCCCCCAGGGATACGGGGCCGGCGTCCACCGGATTTTCCCCAAATCCCACCAGAGCGGCCCGGGAGCCCGGAGCGGCGCTGCCCAGCTCCCGCAGGAAGCTGCCGATCCCCTCCTTCACCGGGGCCAGGTCCGAAGCGGCGGTTCTGTCCAGCAGGAGGATCACGTCGCAGGGCATAACCGACCGGTTGACGGTCTCCCCGGACCAGACCTTGTATTCCAGCCGGTAGGTCCGCTCCTTCTCATCCACGGCGACAGCAATTTTTGTTCCCTTGACGTCCTCGGTAGGCGTCAAAGCCCGGGCCCTGACGGGCAGCAGAAGCATAACGGCAAAAACGGCCCAAAAACCGACCATCATCCCGAAAAGGCGATTCCATTTTCTGTTTTCCTTCATTGTGCGCTCCTTTCCCGCGTCCTGCGCGGATACGATAGGACAACACCGCACAATTCCAAGTGCCAGATTGCGTCGGCAAATTTTGCGGCGGCGCTGCCATAGGTTTTCTCCACGCTATCACAGATCGCCCCGGAAATCTGTCAAACTCTGGCGGCTGTCCTTGAAATTCCCTCCGCTCCATGATATACTGATTAGGTATCACCCATACTATTGCGAGAATCATTTTGGAAACGAGGATAGCGCCATGAAGGGTCCCCATTGATTTTTTCCGCCGTCCGGAAAACAGGAAACACAGAAAGGATGTTACTTTTGGCAGATATTCAAAACGAGATCCAGCGGCGCAGGACATTTGCGATCATCTCCCATCCTGACGCCGGAAAGACCACGCTGACGGAAAAATTCCTGCTCTACGGCGGGGCCATTCAGCTGGCGGGCATGGTCAAGGGCAAGCGCAATTCCCGCCACGCCGTATCAGACTGGATGGAAATCGAGAAGCAGCGCGGCATTTCCGTCACCTCCTCCGTCATGCAGTTTCAGTACGAGGGCTACTGCATCAATATTCTGGACACCCCCGGCCACCAGGACTTTTCCGAGGACACCTACCGCAC
>CAZRLJ010000056.1:0-11548 GCA_964600905.1 uncultured Acutalibacter sp.
GCCGAGGCCCTGCGTGAGGTGTCCGCCGCCAAGAAGGAGGTCCCGGGCCGCCGCGGATACCCCGGCTACCTGTACACCGACCTGGCCACCCTCTACGAGCGGGCCGGCCGTCAGATCGGCAAGGAGGGGTCCATCACCATGATCCCCATCCTCACCATGCCCGAGGACGACAAGACCCACCCCATCCCCGACCTGACCGGCTATATCACCGAGGGGCAGATCATTTTAAGCCGTGAGCTGTACCGGAAAAATGTGGCCCCGCCCATTGACGTGCTCCCCTCCCTGTCCCGTCTGAAGGACAAGGGCATCGGCGAGGGCAAGACCAGGGCCGACCACGCCAGCACCATGAACCAGCTGTTCGCCGCCTATGCCCGCGGCAAGGAGGCCAAGGAGCTGATGGTGGTTCTGGGCGAAGCCGCCCTGACGGACATCGACAAGCTGTACGCAAAGTTTGCCGACGCCTTTGAAGCCGAGTACGTTTCCCAGGGCTACAGCCAGAACCGGGATATTGAGGAAACTCTGGACCTGGGCTGGGAGCTGCTTTCCATCCTGCCCAGAAGCGAGCTCAAGCGGATCAACGACAAGTTCCTGGATCAGTATTACGGAAAGGTGTGATGACCTGTGGCCGGTACACAAGTGAATCCCACCCGAATGGAATTGACCCGCCTGAAAAAGAAGCTGGTCACCGCCACCAGGGGCCACAAGCTCTTAAAGGATAAGCGGGATGAGCTTATGCGGCAGTTCCTGGACAAGGTCCGGGAAAACCGGGCCCTTCGGGAGCGGGTGGAAGAAGGCATCAGGGCCGCCAACAAGAATTTCATGCTGGCCAGGGCCGGAATGCAGGACGAGGTGCTGAACACCGCCATGCTGGCCCCCAAACAGAAGGTCAGCGTGGAGAGCGGCGTGGAAAACGTCATGAGCGTGAACATCCCCAAGTTCACCTTCCAGACCCGCACCCCCGACGAAAACGACATGTTTTCCTACGGTTTTGCCTTCACCTCCAGCGATTTGGACGACGCGGTACAGTCCCTGGCCGACGTGTTCCCGGATATGCTCAAGCTGGCGGAATGCGAAAAATCCTGTCAGCTCATGGCTGCGGAAATCGAAAAGACCCGCCGCCGGGTAAACGCCCTGGAGCATGTGATGATCCCCGATCTGCAAACCAACATCAAATATATCACCATGAAGCTGGACGAAAACGAGCGTTCCACCCAGATCCGGCTTATGAAGGTAAAGGATATGATGCTGGCCGAGGCCCACGGATACGACGTCTGACCGCCCATAAAAAAGAAACAGCCCCTTCCCAGCAGGGAAAGGGCTGTCTTTTTTGCTGCTTTTACTCCTTGGAGAACTGATCCTTGCCCACGCCGCAGAGAGGGCACACCCAATCCTCGGGAATGTCCTCAAACTTGGTGCCGGGAGCAATGCCGTTATCGGGATCGCCCTTTTCCGGGTCATACCGGTAACCGCAGACGTCGCATACATAAATGTCCATGCTTTTTTACCTCCTTGTCAGATTTTCTTCTATAGGATATTCCAATTCTCTCCGTTTATAATTCCAGAAGGGAAATATTGAAAATTTTGGGGAATGACATTGCCAAAGCTGTCCGGGATATGCTAGAATGATTGCAATCACAGCGATACAGAAAGGGGTGCCAACATGAAACTTTCCTTCCGTTGGTACGGCGAGGGCGACAAGGTCGCACTGGAGAAGATCCGGCAGATCCCAGCCATGGAATCCATTGTCACTGCCGTGTACGACGTCCCTGTGGGCCAGGTTTGGAGCCGGGAAAGCATTGCCCGGCTGAAAGAGGTCATCGAGGCCGCAGGGCTGAAATTTGACGTGGTGGAGAGCGTTCCGGTCCATGAGGACATTAAGCTGGGCAAGCCCACTCGTGACCGGTTGATTGAAAATTACTGCGAGAACCTCCGCCGCCTGGGCGAGGCCGGGGTCCAGTGCGTGTGCTACAATTTTATGCCCGTGTTCGACTGGACCCGCACACAGCTGGACCATCCCCTGCCCGACGGCTCCACCTCCTTGGTGTACTATGAGGAGCAGGCCCTGGCAGTGGACCCGCTGAAAACCGACAGCGACCTCACCCTGCCCGGCTGGGACGCCAGCTACACCCGGGAGGAGCTTCGGGACGTGGCCGCCCAATACCAGGCCCTGACGGAGGAGGATCTGTGGGACAACCTGAAATACTTCCTGGAACGGGTGATCCCCGTGGCAGCGGAGGCCGGGATCAACATGGCCATCCATCAGGACGACCCCTGCTGGAGCATTTTCGGCCTTCCCCGCATTATGAAGGACGAGGCCGACCTTGACCGGCTTCTCCATCTGGTGGACGATCCTCACAACGGCCTGACCCTGTGCTGCGGCAGCCTGGGCTGCTCCCCCAAAAACGACCTGCCCAAGCTGGCGGCAAAATACGCGAAAATGGGCCGCATCCACTTTGTACATCTGAGAAACGTACAAATTCTGGAAAACGGCTTTGAGGAGCGGGCTCATCTGAGCAGCTGCGGCTCCCTGGACATGTATGCCATTGTAAAGGCGCTGGTGGAAAACGGCTTTGACGGCTTTGTGCGGCCGGACCACGGCCGGATGATCTGGGGCGAAACAGGCCGGGCGGGCTACGGACTCTACGACCGGGCCCTAGGCGCCGCCTATATCAACGGCCTGTTTGAAGCCGCCGAAAAGGAGCTGCCCAATGGCTGAGTTTTTGATCCGCCCCATGAGGCGGTCGGACTATGACGATTACGTCCGGTTTTACAGCCAGCTGCACCGGATCCATTTTGAAGGGCGGCCCGATATTTTCCGGGAGGCCGTCAGTGTGCAGCCTCAGGAAATTTATGAGCAAGACCTGCAAAAGCCCAACCACCAATGGATCGGCGCGGAGCTGGAGGGCAAGCTGGTGGGCTTCTGCGATTTGCAGCTGCAAATCATTCCCGACGACCCGGCTCTGCCCCTCTGCCCCATGCGTTCCGCCCATATTGAGAACCTGTTCGTCGTACCCTCCTGCCGCCGTCAGGGGGCGGCAACCCTTCTCTACCGGGAGGCGGTAAGGCGTGCAAAGGCCATGGGCGCCGAAAAAGTCACCCTGATGGTGTGGTCCTTTAACGAGACTGCCCTGAGATTTTATGAAAAGCTGGGGCTGACCCCTATGTTTCTGCAAATGGAGACACGGGAGTTGACGCAGGGCTGAGCCCCTGTGCATACATCTGTACAAAACAGCGCCTGTCTCACAGGGAGACAGGCGCTTCAGTCTGTCGATAAACCTTTAGGGAAGGCTGCTCTCGACCTTTGCCTCCCTCTGACGAGGGTGAGCACGTGCCAGTGGCACGTTGATGCGAACCGACCGAAGCGAAGCTGAGACGGTGGCACGGCGTAAGCCGTGACGGAGGGAGAGAAATGGATGACCTATCCTTTTGGCGGTGTATGTAGCTTTGTTAAGGGCTCTCTCCCGCCCTCACGTCAGAGGGAGCCAAGGGCGGCTGCAAGAACTTTTTCGACACGCAACAACGCCTGTCTCACAGGGAGACAGGCGCTTTTCTTTGCCATATAATCTTTATCGGCGGTAATCAAAGCCCGCACAGTCACTGGGGTAGATAAACCCGTAGGTATTGTACGCGTACAGGGCGCTGCTATGGGAAGCCTCCGCATAGTTGCCGAAGAAGAACACCTTGCATTCCGCATTGCGCCGCAGAACCAGGCCCTCTACGACGCCGCCGGCCTTATTCCAGGAGAGGAAATTGGTGGCCAGAATGGTGGAATCCACGTAGGTGAAATCATGAGACAGGCTGCCGCCGGAAAGCTGTACGCTGCCCGCGGGCATCCAGCCGGTCACATTGCCGGATTTCACCTGATACCAAACCTGCTGTTTGTCCGCGATTTTGTTGACACCGATCACCTGAACGGTACCATTCCAATCGATCTTCTTCAAATTCTTGCTGTTGACGTCGGCCTTTTCGTAGATGGAAGCGGAAGTCACATTCAGGGTCCCCGTATAGGGCTTGGAGGGTGACATATCCGCCGGAGGAACCACGGCGTTGAGCATGACCTTGGGCGTATCATATGTGCCCACGGAAAGCACGCCTGTGCCGTTATTGTACACCAGGGAGGTCAGGGCGTCAAACTGGGCCTGACTCATTTTGATGCCGTTCTGCTTCCGGAAACGCTCCACCGCCGCGCCGTAAATGGAATTTACCTTTTCCGCCAGCAGGGCCCGAAGCTCGGAATCCGTCAGGTTATTGTAGAAGGTGGTATTCCTGGAAACCACATAGCCGTAGCCCACCGTGGGATTCTTCCGGGCGATGGGATCGTCGTAGCATTCGGGAATCTTTCCCTCAAAATTGGCAATCAGGTCCAGACCAGCGTTGGAGGCCCGGCGCTCACCGTCGGAAACCGTGGTAGCCGATTCGGCGGCGGCTCTCACCAGCACGGTAAAGGTTTTTCCTTCAGAGGAGCCGTTAGAGGTGGCCTTCACCGTATAAGTGCCGGCCGTACCAAAGGAAACCGTCTGCCGGAACACCTTCACATTGTTTACGGGCAGGCCCCTCTGAGAGGTCCGGGACTCATTGGAAGAAGTGCTGGTGGTCCAGCTGGAGCCCTGGTGGGCAGGGCCGCCGGTGACCTCAAATTTCACGGAATTTTTGCCGGTATCGGTCACGGCGATCAGGTCGAAGCTCACGCCCTTGGCCGCGGTATTTTCACTAGCATAGGCGTAGCGCACGGCTTCTGCCCCAGTGACCGCCACCGTGCAGGAGGCCTTGGTGTTCCCGCCCTCATCGGAAAAGGTCAGGGTGGTGGTTCCGGGGCTCTTGGCGTAGACCATGGCCCCTTCCTCTTTGCTGTTGTAGTTCAAGGTGTACCCCACCACAGCCACGCCGGGATTGCTGCTGGTCCACTTCATCTTTTCCAGACCCTCGGTGACCGAAGCGTCCAGGCGGGCGGACTGGTACTGCCGCATCGAAAGAGAGGAGGCAGAAAGCGCAGCGCCGGAGGGCGCACCCACTTCGTAATTCTCTACATAATCGGAATGGACATAGCCCTTGCCGTAATCCGTTTCCACACCCAGCCAGGGCAGCTTGGAAACGTCCGTCACCTTAATGACCGTATGATAGTTCAGGGTGACGATCTTCCTGGTATCCGTAGAGGGGCCTTCCCGCACGTTCAGCCCGGCGCTGGCGGTGACCCGCACCGTCTTCCCCACAGTAAAGCCTCCGGCAGTGTCCGGGACGTTCACCGGGGGCTTGGCCGCTTCACAGACGGCATTATAATACCATGCATCCACGGGAACGTCCGCAAAGATTCGGACAGCGTTTCCGGAGCCTGCCACATCCGGGACCTGACGGCCCAGGGCCCGGTTCACCACGGAAACCACCTCGCAGCGCGCGATGCCGCGGTCGGGCTCAAAGGTGCCGTCCCCCATGCCGCTGATCCACTTGTTGGCGGCGGCCTTGGTGATGGCCTTATAGGCCCAGTGCTCTCCCTCGATCACGTCGGTAAAGCTGACCCCTCCGGTCTCCACGGTGGAGGGCACACACTTGGAAAGCATCTGTACAAACTCCGCCCGGGTGATGGGATTGTCCGGCAAAAAGGTTCCGTCTCCGTAGCCGTGGAGCACCCCAAGACCCGCCAGCTTATTGATGGGCTCGTAAGACCAGCCATCGTCATGAACGTCGCTGAAGGACGTCCCGGAGGAGGGAGATTTGTCCTCCAGCAGATTGTAAAGCATCCGGCAGACCTCCCGGCGGGTCATGACCTGCCCCGGCCGGAACAGGCCGTCGGTATATCCGTTCAGATAATAATTGTGTCCGCCAAGGACCAGAAGAGAGGCCTCGCGAAAGTGATTGGGGACCTCGTGCTCTGCACTCTCCAGCTCTTCCCCCTCGCTGACTTCCCCTTCACTGCTTTCCCCTTCACTGCTTTCCCCGTCAGCCTCTTCTCCGGAATCCCCATCGGGATCGTCTGGGAAGGAAATCTCCGGATCAGACACTTCGCCGGAAGACTCGTCCGCAGCATCCTGGGGCGGCTGAGAAATCTCCGAGGAGACAGTTTCGTCCACCAGGCCGCTGCTCTCCGGAGCGGCATTTTCCTCATCTGCGGCCAGAGCGCTCCAGGAAACAGCCACACAGAGGGCGGCAGACAACAGACAGGCAGTCAGGCGTTTCAGCCATTCAGTATTCATCCGTTTCATCAGGAATATTCCTTTCTCCGGCCGGGGATGGTCGCCCCCGTCTGCGCCGGTACAGGTCGTTTACATAACTGCCCCTTCATTATAGCGAATTGATAACAAAATTGCAACCTTTTGGCGCAAAATAGTAAAAATTGGAGGATTCTGCAGTTTACAAAATCTCCGCGCAGCCAGCAAAAAGCCGGGGACTCCCCCGGCTGCTTCGCTTGCCAGATGGCTCCACGGACCTCAAATCCCCAAATAGGGATCGGGATTTACGCGGTACCCGTCAACATATACTTCAAAATGCAGATGATTGCCAAAGGAATAGCCAGTAGAGCCCACATAGCCGATGACCTGGTTCTGCTCCACATACTGGCCCACGCTCACGGCAATGGAGCTCATATGGGCATACCGGGTGGAAAAGGTGCTGTTGTGGCGGATCAGCACATTATTGCCCCAGGAATAGTGATAATCGGCATAAATGACCTCCCCCGCCTGGCTGGCAACAATGGGCGTCCCGTAGGAAGCGCCAATATCTAGGCCGTTGTGGGGCCCGTTGGAATACATATCTCCAAAGTGCCCGGTGATATTGCCGATCCCCACCCCAGGCAGGGGCCAGCAGGGATTGAACCCATCGTGCAGCCCGGGAACCGACGGATTGTCCGGCAGCCCCTGATTGGCTAGCTCCTGCCGACGGCGTTCCTCTTCCTCATTCTTCTGGCGGATCAGCTCCGTAAGCTCCGCGTCCAGGGCGGCGTCCTCCTCCTCGTTGGCCTCAATGGCGGCCTGGACCTGGCCCTGCTGAGCCTCCAGATCGGCAACGATCTGGTTATTCTCCTCATAGAGCTCCTCCAGCTCTTTTCTGTCGGCCTCCAATTCCTTCTTGATCTGGGCCTCCTCCTGGCGCATCTTCTGGACCTTCTCCCTGTCTTCCTGGGTCTTCTCCAGGTATTCCTGGATCTTGTCCACCAGCTGCTCATCATGGCGGGTCACACTGCTCATCAGCTCACTGCGCATGGCAAAATCCGAAAAGCTGGAGGAGCTCAGAAGAATTTCCAGTGTGGTGACGGACCCGGCCTTGTACAGGGTCTTGATCCGCTCGGCAAACACGTCCAGCGTATTCTGGTATTCCTTCCGGGAAAGCTCCAGCTTTTGCTCCAGGGCGCCGATCTCCCGGTCCATCACCTGGATAGATTCCCTGGCGGCATCGATCTTCTGCTCCGTCAGGCTGATCTTCTCCTCCAGGACGGCCTGATACTCCAGCACCTGGGCTTCGTCGCTGCGCAGGGCCTCAATTTTCGCCTCCAATTCCTCGTTTTCCTTTTGCAGCTCCTCCTGGCGGGCCTCCACCTCCTCGATGGTCATGGCAAATGCCCGAACCGGAAGGGCCAGCCAGAAGGCAAGGGTCAGAGCCAGCGCCCGCAGCATCCATATCTTTTTCCGGTACATCCCGTTTCTCCTTCTCTTTCCCGACCTTGCAGAATGCTCTGCAATCATTAGACGTTATCTGGGGGAAAATGTTACGACAATTCTCCCGCTTTTTCGAGTATACCACAATCTTTTTCCCCTGTAAAGGCTAAAAATGACAAAATTGTAACTTTCTCTTTTCCGCAAAAAAATTCAGAAAACCCGGAAAGAAACTCTTGACAAAAGAGTTAACACAGGCTAACCTTATATACGAGCAAAAAGGAGGCGTCACAATGACACTGCGGGAAGGAAATGCCGGAGAGCGGTATACCGTAGAAAAGCTGGAGCTGCCTGTGGACCTGGAAAGGCGGCTGGAGGCCCTGGGGCTCATCGAGGGCTCTCAGGTCACTGTGCTGCGCAAAAAGAAGCGCGGCGCCATGATCATCACCGTGCGCGGGACCCGTTTTGCCGTGGGCGGCGGAATTTCGGAAAATATCACCATCAGGGCCTAGCCAAAGAAAGGACTGCATATGATGGAGCACACCTTATCCATCGGGTTTGTGGGAAACCCGAACTGCGGCAAAACCACCCTTTTTAACGCCTATACCGGAGCCAACCTGAAGGTGGCCAACTGGCCCGGCGTCACCGTGGAAAAGAAGGAGGGCCGCTTTCAATACCACAATCATGAATACAAGCTGGTGGACCTGCCCGGCGCCTACAGCCTGACCTCCTACACCATGGAGGAGCAGGTCACCCGGCAGTACATTCTCAGCGACGACGTGGACGTGATCATCGACGTGGCCGACGCCTCCTCCCTGGAGCGGAACCTGTACCTGACCCTACAGCTCATCGAGCTGGGGAAACCTGTGATCCTTGCCCTGAATATGATGGATATTGTGGAGAAGCGCGGGATGGAGATCGACCTGCACCGTCTGCCGGAAATGCTGGGCATCCCGGTGATCCCCGTATCCGCCCGGCGGAAAACGGGGCTGGACATCCTCATGCACGCCGCCGCTCACCACAAGGACCGACCTGGGGAGGTGCCCCTGGAGCACCACCACACCGAGGAGACCCGGCATCAGCACCATCACCACAAGGAATATGCCATGGTGTACAGCGACGAGCTGGAAGACAGGATCGACAAGCTCATCGACGCTCTGAAACAGAAATACCCCGATTTGGAAAACTACCGCTGGCACGCTTTGAAGCTGCTGGAAAACGACAAGGAGATCCGGGAAAAATATCCGGTGGACCTGCCAGAGGTTCTGGACCGGAGCTATGAGAAGGACATCATCAACCAGAAGTTCGACTTTATTGACGAGATCATCCAGGAGGTGCTGGTGAACCGGGACCGCAAGGCCCAGCTCACCGACAGGGCCGACGACCTGCTGACCCACAAATGGCTGGGGCTCCCGGTTTTCCTGCTGATCATGGCCCTGGTGTTCTTTCTCACCTTCACGGTGGGCGACTGGCTCAAGGGCTATTTTGAGGCGGGGCTGGAGCTGTTTTCCGGAGCCGTGCTGGGGCTGCTGGAAGCTTTGCACGTCTCCCCCGTAGTCACCTCCCTGCTGGTGGATGGCATCATTGCCGGGGTCGGCGGCATTCTCACCTTTCTGCCCAACATTTTCATTCTGTTTCTTGCCCTTGCCTTTTTGGAAGACAGCGGCTACATGGCCCGGGTGGCCTACGTGATGGACGGCATTATGGGGCGGCTGGGGCTTTCCGGCCGATCCTTCATTCCCATGGTGCTGGGCTTTGGCTGCACCGTGCCCGCCATCATGGCGTCACGCGCCCTGGAAAACCGCCGGGACCGCTTTAAAACCATGCTTATCACGCCCTTTATGTCCTGCAGCGCCCGGCTGCCCATTTACGTGCTGTTTTCCGAGCTGTTTTTCCCGGAGCATGCCCTGCTGGCGGCCTATTCCATGTATCTGCTGGGCCTGGTGGTGGCCGTGCTGTGCGCTTTTGTCATGCACCTGTTCGACAGGAAGAAGGGCGGGGACCGTCTTTTGATCGAGCTGCCGGAATACAAGGCCCCCAGCGCCCGCACCATTGCCATTTATGTGTGGGAAAAGGTCAAGGATTACCTGACCAAGGCCGGTACCATCATCTTTGTGGCGTCGATCATCATGTGGTTCCTGCTGAATTTCGGTCCCTCCGGCCTGACGGAGGACATGTCCGAGACCTTCGGCGCCATGCTCGGCCATGGGATCGTCCCCTTCTTCGCCCCCATTGGCCTGGGCTTCTGGCAGGTGGTGGTGGCGCTGATTGCAGGCGTTTCCGCCAAGGAAGTGGTGGTCTCCTCCTGCGCGGTGCTGTTTGGCGTCTCCAATATCAATTCCGCTGCGGGGATGAGCGCCATGCTCAGCTCCATGAGCGCCATGGGCTTCGGGCCGCTGAACGCCTACTGCCTGATGACCTTCTCCCTGCTTTACGTTCCCTGCGCGGCCACCCTGGCCACTATCAAAAGGGAATCGGAAAGCTGGGGCTGGACCATTTTCACTGCTGTATTTCAGGTGATCGTGGCCTGGGTGGTGACCTTCCTGGTCTACCACATTGGGCTGCTGATCCTTTGAGAAAGGAAACAATTTATGCCTTCTGAGATCATTTCCACCCTTGTGATCCTATTGCTCATCGGCCTGGCCCTGTTCTTTTCCCTGCGCAAGCTCTGGCGGGATAAAAAGAACGGCAAGACCTGCTGCGGCGGGAGCTGCGACGGCTGCTGCGGCTGCGGGAAGAAGAAAAATGACAAGGGAGACTAAGACAGATTCCAAACAAAAAAAGAGCGCCGGATTTTTGTCCGACGCTCTCGTTTTGTTTTGTCTTACTTCACCAGGCTGGCGATCTCCTCGGCGAAATTGTCCTCGCGCTTCTCCAGGCCCTCGCCCTTCTCAAAGCGGGTAAAGGCGGCGATCTTGATAGAACCGCCCAGTTCCTTGGCTACACTGTCCACATACTGGGCAACGGAGAGCTTGCTGTCCTGCACATACTGCTGATCCACCAGGCAGATCTCCTTGAAGAACTTCTGGAGACGGCCGGTGACGATCTTCTCCGCAATGGCGGCGGGCTTGCCCTCGTCCACGATCTGCTGGGTGAGGATCTCCTTCTCCTTCTCCTTGCGCTCGGCGGGCACAGAGGCCTCATCCAGGAACTCAGGATTCAGGGCGGCGATCTGCATGGCCACGTTGTGGGCGCAGATCTTGAAGGCTTCAGTGGCGGCGATCTCCTCGGTGGTATCGAACTTCACGATAACGCCGATACGGCCTCCGGCATGGACATAGGCGGTAACGGGGCCCTCCATGCGGGCAAAGCGGCGAATCTTGATGTTCTCGCCGATGGTCAGAATCTTTTCCTTGAGCAGCGCGTCAACGGTCAGCTCAGAGCCATGGGCCTTGCAGGCCAGCAGGGCCTCCACGTCGGCGGGATTCTCATAGATGATGGTATCGGCACAGGTCTTGACAAAGGCCTGGAACTCGGCGTTTTTGGCCACAAAGTCGGTCTCGGCGTTGACCTCGATGACCACGGCCACCTTGCCGCACTCGCTGACAGTGGCAAAAGCCACGCCCTCGGCGGCGATACGGCCGGCCTTCTTCACAGCGGCGGCCAGACCCTTTTCCCGCAGGAAATCAATGGCCTTTTCCACATCGCCGCCCGACTCGGTCAGGGCCTTCTTGCAATCCATCATGCCGCAGCCGGTCTTTTCCCGGAGGGCAGCAACATCTTTCGCAGTAAAATTCATGTTAATCTATCCTTTCGTTTCACGATTCGCTGATCTGCAAATTATTCTTCGGCGGGTTCCTCGACAGCCTCGTCCTCGTCCTCCTCTACGGCTGCGGCGCCCATCTGGCCCTCACGGCCCTCGATGATGGCGTCGGCCATAGCGCCGGCAATGAGCTTGACGGCACGGATGGCGTCGTCGTTGCCGGGGATCACATAGTCGATCTCGTCAGGGTCGCAGTTGGTGT
>CAZRLJ010000057.1:0-11237 GCA_964600905.1 uncultured Acutalibacter sp.
GGGAAAAGATCCGGGGCGTGGTCATCACCCACGGCCACGAGGACCACATCGGCGCCGTGCCCTATCTGCTGAAAAAGCTGAATGTGCCGGTGTACGGCACGCCTCTGACCATCGGCCTCATCGAGGGCAAGCTCCAGGAGCACGGCCTCAAGGGCTCTGCACGGCTCCAGGTGGTCCATGCCGGTTCCCACATCAAGCTGGGCTGCATGGATGTGGAATTGATCCATGTAAACCACTCCATTGCCGACGCGGTGGCGCTGGCGATCCACAGCCCTGCGGGCATTGTGGTGCACACCGGCGATTTTAAGATCGACTGCACTCCCGCCGAGGGGGAGATGATCGACCTGGCCCGCTTTGCGGAGCTGGGCAAGGAGGGGGTGCTGGCCCTGCTGGCGGACTCCACCAATGCCGAGCGTCCGGGCTATACCCAGACAGAGCAGACGGTGAATAACTCTCTGGATTCCCTGTTTATGCGGGCGGAGGGCAAGCGGATCATCGTGGCTACCTTCGCCTCCTCCATCAGCCGTGTGCAGATGATCATCAACTGCGCCGTCAAGTACGGGCGGAAGGTGGCACTTTCCGGCCGCAGCATGGTGAACGTCATGGGCATCGCCAGCGAGCTGGGGTATCTGCACGTCCCCGACGGGGTGTTGATCGATCTGAATCTGATCAACCGCTACGAGCCCGGCCAGCTGGTGCTCATCACCACCGGCAGCCAGGGCGAGCCCATGTCTGCCCTGACCCGGATGGCCTTTTCCGACCACCGTCAGGTGGCCATCAATCCCAATGATTTCATCATCATTTCCGCCCGGCCCATCCCCGGCAATGAAAAAACCGTGGGCGCCGTGGTGGATGAGCTCTTGAAGCAGGGCTGTACCGTGATCTACGAATCTATGTACGAGGTGCATGTATCCGGCCACGCCTGTCAGGAGGAATTAAAGCTCATCCAGGGCCTGGTGAAGCCCAAGTATTTCATTCCCGTCCACGGGGAGCAGAAGCATTTGCAAAAGCACAAGAATCTGGCCCTGGCCATGGGGATCCCTGAAAAGAATATTTTCATCGGCAGCATCGGCAATGTGATCGAGCTCCAGGAGGACCACATGCGCCAGCTGGGAGACGTTCCCTCCGGCAACGTGATGGTGGATGGCCTGGGCGTCGGCGACGTGGGCAGCGTCGTGCTTCGGGACCGGAAGCATCTGGCCGAGGACGGCCTGATCGTGGTGGTCAGCTCCATCGAAGCCAATTCCGGCCATGTGGTGGCCGGGCCGGACATCGTGTCCCGCGGCTTTGTGTATGTGAGAGAATCGGAACAGCTTATGGACGAAGCCCGGAAGCTGGTGTATAATACACTGGAGGCCTGTGCCCAGCAGCATGTGCGGGATTGGGGCGAGCTGAAGCAGAATGTGAAGGAGGAGCTTTCCAGGTTCCTCTACCGCAAGACCCAGCGCAATCCCATGATCCTGCCCATCCTTATGGAGGTATAATTGTGGGGACCTCTGAGAAGCTGTCCTCTTGCTTAGAGCATCCCAAAAGGATTCATATGCTTGGCCGATGAACTGTTTCCCTGGAAAGCCGGGAGAAGACGGAGGTGAAAAGGGTGCGGAAACGAAAGAAAAAGGTATGGGTGGTGTCGCCGCTGTTCTATTTAATGGCGGCCGCCATGGTGGTCATGGCCATCGTCAGCTGGAATTATAACAGGATCGTGTTTGCGGTGGAGATCACCGCGGCTTGTCTGTGCCTGCTGGCGGTGGGCGCTTCCGACCTGGTGCACCGCAGCGCCGTTTCCGCCACAGTGAGAAGCGCCAGAAAGATTTTTACCGCCGAGGAAGAGCTGGCGCTGGAGGAATTCGCCCTGCCGGTGGCCATTGTCGCCCCCGCGGGAGACGTGGTGTGGGCCAACGAAGCCTTTTCCGAGTCCCTGTGCGGCGGGGAGAATTACCTGGGAGAGAACGTGCTGAAATTCCTCTACCCCAAGACCTTCCGCCAGGTGATGGCGGAGAAGGGGGCCTCTGTGTCCCACCGGGGCCGGGAGTACACCGTGTACGGCGCCAGGGCGTCCCAGGGCTATATCCTCTATTTTGTAGACGACACCTATTTCAAGGCCATCCACAAGGAATACCGGGAAAAGAAGCCCGTTGTGTGTCTTGCCGTGTTTGACAACCGGGAGGAGCTCTCCCGGGACAGCGCCGATGTGGAAAATTCCCGGATCACCGCCGAGGTGGAGGCTGTTCTGCGCCGCTGGGCGGTGGAGGACATGGGCGGCTTTATCCGCAGGATGGAAAACGGTCGGTATCTGATCCTCAGCGATGAGGCCCATACGGAGGCGGCAAAGCTCAGGCGCTTCCGGGTGCTGGACGACGTGCGGGAGATCAGGAGCGGCGGCAGCATGAGCGCCACTATTTCCATCGGCGTGGGCCGGGGGGCCGATTCCACTGCAGAGAGCATCCGCTGGGCACGGCAGGCGCTGGATATGGCCCTGGGCCGGGGCGGCGACCAGGTGGCCGTGAAGCTGCCTGGCGATACATATGAATTTTTCGGCGGCCTTTCCAAGGGCGTGGAAAAGCGGGACAAGGTCCGCACCAGGGTCATTGCCGCCACTCTTTCCGACCATGTAAAGGCCAGCGACCGGGTATTTATCATGGGCCACAAGAATTCCGACCTGGACAGCGTGGGCGCTGCCGTGGGCATGTGGGCGGCCCTCCAGAAGGGCCTGGAGCACCCGGCCAATATTGTGATCAACCGTGCCCAGACGCTGGCCACCGCCCTGGTGGACCGGGTGGAGGACGCTTACGCGGACCAGGCGGTGTTCCTGGGCCCCAATGAGGCACAGCAGCTGGCCACAGAGAGCTCCTTGCTCATCGTGGTGGACACCCATTCCGTCAACTTTGTGGAGAATCCGGAGCTGCTGGAGCGCATTCCCCGGATCGTGATCATTGATCACCACCGCATGATGGTCTCCCATATCAAAAACGCGCTGATCTTTTACCACGAGCCCTACGCCAGCTCTGCCTCTGAAATGGTTACGGAGCTGGTGCAGTATATCAATTCCTCCGCCATTGACAATGTGGACGCTGACGCGCTTCTGGCGGGAATTACGCTGGACACCAAAAACTTCGTGCTGAAAACCGGTGTGCGCACCTTTGAGGCTTCGGCCTTCCTGCGGCGGCGGGGGGCGGATACCGTGTCCGTCAAGCGGATGTTCTCCAACACCCTGGACACCTACAAGCAGCGGGCCCAGCTGGTCAGCGGGGCGGAGGTCTACAAGGGCTGCGCCATCGCCACCTCCAACTGGGATGTGGAGGATCTGCGGATCCCTGCGGCCCAGGCGGCGGACGAGCTGTTGTCCATTCAGGGCGTCAAGGCCTCCTTTGTGCTGTACCGCTCCGGAACGGATGTGAACATTTCTGCCCGGAGCCTGGGAGACGTGAACGTACAGGTCATTCTGGAGGAATTTGGCGGAGGCGGCCATTTCACCATGGCCGGGGCCCAGATTCCCAATATCACCATGAGCGACGCCCGCTGGGCGTTGATCCGCACGCTGGATAAGAAGCTGGCAGAGGCTTCTCCCCAGCCGTAAGTTTTTCGCCAATTCAGGAAAAGGAAGGGATTTGCAATGAAGGTAGTTTTGATTCAGGATGTAAAGTCCATCGGAAAAAAGGGGGAGCTGGTCAATGTCTCCGACGGCTACGCCAGGAATTTCCTGCTGCCCCGGAAGCTGGCCAAGGAGGCCAACGCCCAGGCCATGAACGAGCTGAAAAACGCCGAGGCTGCCAGGGAGTACAAGCTGAAAACCGAAACCGAGCAGGCTCGGAAAAGCGCGGATGCGCTGAACGGGAAGACCGTAAAAATTTACGCCAAGGCTGGACAGGCCGGGAAAATCTTCGGCTCCGTCACTTCCCGGGAGCTGGCGGAGGAGATCAAGCGCCAGTTCGGCGTGGAGGTGGAGAAGCGGAAGATCGCCCTGGAAAGCGACATTAAGGCTTTCGGCTCCTACAATTTTGACGTAAAATTTTTCGGCGGCGTCACCGCCACCATGACCGTGGCCGTCTGCGAAGAATAGCTGTTAGAGGTGAGCTGTTAGTTATTTAGAAAGGGAACATCTAACGTCTAAAACGGGTGATTCTATGGTATCTGATGAATTTGAGACCCAGGCGGCGCCGGGAATGAATATGCCCTTCAGCCTGGAGGCGGAGCAGTCCGTGCTTGGCGCGATCCTGCTGGATTCCGCCTGCCTGCCGGAGGTCCGGGAGATCCTGGTCAGCGGCGAGCCTTTCTATGCGGTGAATAACCGGATGATCTACGAGGCCATTTTGGACCTGGACAACGCCGGTCAGCCGGTGGACTTTGTCACCGTGCTGGAAAGGCTGAAGGAAAACAGCAGGT
Organism: uncultured Acutalibacter sp.; assembly: GCA_964600905.1. Taxonomy (GTDB): domain Bacteria; phylum Bacillota; class Clostridia; order Oscillospirales; family Acutalibacteraceae; genus Acutalibacter. The sequence goes on from CAZRLJ010000057.1 coordinate 4,384, forward strand.
TTGACGAGGCCACCGGCAAGGTGTATCTGACCCAGCTGGCCCAGCTGGTGCCCTCTATTTCCAATGTGTCCCGCTATGCGGACATCGTGCGGGACAAGCACGACGTCCGGGTTCTCATGTCCGCCGCCCGCAGTATTCTGGATGACGCCAGCGAGGGCGCGGCGGGCTCCGACATGCTGCTGGACGCGGCGGAGCAGCGAATTTACGACATCCGCCAGGGAAAGCGGATGACGGGCCTCCAGCCTGTCCGGGAGGTCATGCTGGAGACCTTTGACCGGCTGGATCATCTGAATTCCGAGGATAAGGACAAATACAGGGGACTTCCCACCGGCATCCGGGAGCTGGACAACATGATCACGGGCCTGAACCGGTCCGACCTGATCATCCTGGCCGCCCGTCCCGGCGTGGGCAAGACCAGCTTTGGCCTGAATATTGCCCGGCATGTGGCCGTTACCGCCAAGCGGAAGGTGGCCTTCTTTTCGCTGGAAATGGGCAAGGAGCAGCTTTCCTCCCGCCTTCTCTCCTGCGAGGCTTCGGTGGAGGGCACCAAGCTGCGCACAGGAGACCTGGATGAGGCCGACTGGACCCGGCTGATCGAGGCCAGCGACATTCTCAACGGGGCCGGCCTGTACCTGGACGACAATCCTGCGGTGACCGTGCCGGAGATCAAGGCCAAGGTCCGCCGCCTGGGAGGCGTGGATCTGATCATCATTGACTATTTGCAGCTGATGTCCAGCGCCCGTCACATCGACAACCGCGTTCAGGAGATCACCGAGATCACCCGAAGCCTGAAGATCATGGCCAAGGAGCTGAATGTTCCCGTCATCGCCATGTCCCAGCTGCGCCGTCCTACCGAGCGGGCAAAGGATCACCGGCCCGGCCTGTCGGAGCTGCGTGATTCCGGCTCCATCGAGCAGGACGCCGACATCGTGATCTTCCTCCACCGGGAGGCCTACAACGCCGCCAGCGAGGGCGGGCAGATCACCGAGGACATGGACATGAACGCCGCGGAGATCATCGTGGCGAAAAACCGTCACGGCAGCACGGACAGCATTGCCGTCCACTGGCAGCCGGAATATATGCGCTTTACTTCCCGGGAGGTCATCCGTCATGAGTGAGGACCTACGGGGAGACCTGTCCGGCCTGGCGCAGTCGGGCCGGATCGTGGTGGGCTTTTCCGGGGGAGCGGATTCCACCGCCCTGGCCCACTGGCTTGCAGGCAGGGTGGATCGGGACAGGCTCCTGCTGGCCCATGTGAATCACATGCTTCGGGGAGAAGAAGCGGATCGGGACGAAGCCGCCGCCAGAGCCTTTGCTCGGGGGCAAGGGCTTCGTTTCACGGTTTTCCGGGCAGATGTGCGGGCCCTTGCCAATGCCCGGGGCATGAGCCTGGAGGAGTGCGGACGGGCGGTGCGCTACGAGTTTTTTGAATCCCTTCTGGAGGGGGAACAGGACTGCATCGTCACGGCCCACACGGCCGACGACAACCTGGAGACCATGCTGCTGAACCTGTGCCGGGGCACAGGGCTTTCCGGGCTGTGCGGCATTCCTTACCGGCGGGGGAGGATCCTCCGCCCTCTGCTGGGGGTCACCCGGCAGGAGATCGAGGACTACTGCGCCGTCCACGGCCTGACATACGTGACGGACAGCACCAACCTGCAGCCGGATTATTCCCGGAACAGGCTGCGGCTGGAGGTGCTTCCCGTGCTTCGGGAGATGAATCCCCGGCTGGCGGAGACCATGCTGCGAACCGCCGGGCTTCTGCGGCGGGACCGGGATTTTCTGCTGGGAGAGGCTCGGGGGCTTTTGGCGAGGGCCCAAAGAGAGTACGGGCTGGACAGGGAGACCCTGCTGGCGGCCCCGGAGGCTCTGCGGCCCACGGCGCTGAAGCTCTGGCTGGAGCGGAAGGGCTGTGTGGATCTGGAAAAAAAGCACTTGGACAGCGCGGAGGAATGCCTGCGGTTCGGCGGGGCAGTCTTTCTCCCCGGCGGGGTGGGGCTGCGCTGCCAGGGCGGACTGCTTTTCCTGTCCTGCCGGGAGGAACTGGAGCCCTTTTCCCTGGAGGTGGGTCCCGGAAAATGGGAACTGCCCGGGGGCCGGACGCTGATTTTGGAAAAGAAAGAGCTGAATTCGGAGAATTCTCCTCAAAAAATTCACAATTTAGACTTCAAAAACACACTGGACTATGATATAATTACAGGCAATCTGAAAGCCCGATCCCGCAGAGAGGGAGATCGCTTTTCCCCGGCGGGCAGAGGGCTGTCCAAACCCCTGAAGCAGGTGTTTCGGGAGATCGGGATGCCGGCGGACCGGCGGGGGAGCGCCCTGCTGCTGGAATGGGACGGCAGGCTGGTATTCTGCGAGGGCGCAGGCCCGGCGGAGGGCTTTCAGGTGGGGAAGGATACCGTTACGGCCCTGACAGTGACGGTGAAAAATGATGAGGAAACCGAAAAAGCGGAAGGGTAGGGGGAAAATCGTATGCTGGAGCGCAATGTGTTGACGGAGGATATTCAGGAGGTCCTGTTTACCGAGCGGCAGATCGCTGTGATGGTGGAGCGTGTGGGCAAGGAGATTTCCCGGGACTACAAGGACAAAAATCTGCTTTTGGTCAGCGTGCTCAAGGGCTCGGTGGTCTTTATGGCGGACCTGATGAGGTCTATCGACATTCCCGCCCGCATCGACTTTATGGCCACCTCCAGCTATGGCTCCGGCACAAAAACCACCGGAGTGGTGAAGATCATCAAGGACCTGGACATCGACCTGGCCGGGTACGACATCGTGCTGGTGGAGGACATTCTGGACAGCGGAAAAACCCTTCATTACCTTTTGGAGCTGCTCTGGGGCCGGAGCCCCCGCAGCATTCGCATCTGCACGCTGTTTGACAAGCCGGAACGCCGCCAGGTGGAGGTGGAGGCCGCCTATGTGGGCTCCGTGATCCCCGACGCCTTTATTGTGGGCTACGGCCTGGATTACGATGAAAAGTACCGCAATCTGCCCTTCGTGGGGGTTTTGGAGCCCTCCGTATACGAAGGTAAATAACGGATAGAATTATTCGGGGAATCGGCGGGCGGATCGCCGCTCCCCAAAAATTAGGAGGACGATCCATTGTTTGACGGAAATCGCAAGAAACTCAGAAATCTCCTGCTGTATATCGGGATCCCCCTGGTGGTGCTCTTTATCATCATCATTCTGTTCAACAACGCCCCGGCCGGCCAGCAGGAGGCCTACAAGTATTCCGACATCATCGAGTTTTTCGACGCCGGAGAGGTCACGGAATACAAGCTGAACCTGGGCACCGGGGAGCTGCATCTGACCCTGAACACCGCCCACCCCTCGTCGGTGACCTTTGAGCTGCCCAGCGTCGATCTGTTCTACCGGGATGTGGCAGCGTCCATCCGCGCCTATAATGAAGCGCACCCCGACGCCAAGATGGTGCAGGACATCATTCGTCCCGCAGAGACCAGCTGGCTTTTAAGCATGCTGCCCACGCTGATCCTGTTTGTGGGGCTCATCGTGTTTTGGATCGTGATGATGCGGCGGATGAGCAGCACCATGGGCGGCGACAAGCAGATGAATTTCGGCCGGGCCAAGGTCAAGCAGATGAGCGATGAAAAGCGCAAGACCACCTTTGCCGATGTGGCCGGAGCCGATGAGGAAAAGGAAGAGCTGCGGGAGATCGTGGAGTTTTTGAAAAACCCCGGCAAGTACAACGCCCTGGGGGCGCGGATTCCCAAGGGCGTGCTGCTGGTGGGCCCTCCCGGCACGGGCAAAACCCTGCTGGCCCGGGCCGTGGCCGGAGAGGCGGGGGTGCCCTTCTTCTCCATTTCCGGCTCTGACTTTGTGGAAATGTTTGTGGGCGTGGGCGCTTCCCGTGTCCGCGACCTGTTCGAGAAGGCCAAGAAGAACCATCCCTGCATCGTCTTTATCGACGAGATCGACGCCGTGGGCCGCCAGAGAGGCGCTGGCCTGGGCGGCGGTCACGACGAAAGGGAGCAGACTTTGAATCAGCTGCTGGTGGAAATGGACGGCTTTGGCGCCAACGAGGGCGTCATCATGATCGCCGCCACCAACCGCCCTGATATTTTGGACCCCGCTCTCATGCGTCCCGGCCGTTTTGACCGTCAGGTCACGGTGGGGTATCCCGACATCAAGGGTAGGGAGGACATCCTTCGGGTCCACTCCAAGGGCAAGCCCCTGGCTCCCGATGTGGTGCTTTCCACCATTGCGAAATCCACGGCGGGCTTCACCGGGGCCGATTTGGAAAATCTCCTGAACGAGGCGGCTTTGCTGGCTGCCCGGAAGAACCATAAGGCTATCACCATGGAGGAGATCGAGGAGGCCACCATCAAGGTGGTGGTGGGTACCGAGAAAAAGAGCCGGGTGATGAGCGAGAAGGAGAAGAAGCTCACCGCCTATCATGAGGCGGGTCACGCCATCGCCACCTATTACTGCAAGACCCAGGACCCGGTCCATCAAATCTCCATTATTCCCCGGGGAATGGCCGGGGGTTACACCATGCATCTGCCCACGGAGGACCGCTCCTACCAGAGCCGCAATGAAATGCGGGAGGAGCTTGTGGTGCTGCTGGGCGGCCGTGTGGCGGAGGCCCTGGTGCTAGACGACATCTCCACCGGCGCTTCCAACGACATCGAGCGCGCCACCAAGATCGCCCGGGCCATGGTGACCAAATACGGCATGAGCGAGAAGCTGGGGCCCATCAATTACGGTTCCGACAATTCCAACCCCTTCCTGGGCAAGGAAATGGGCCACGTCAGCAACTATTCCGAGCAGACCGCTTCGGAGATCGACGCCGAGATCCAGGCCCTGATCTCCACCGCCTATGAGCTGACCGAGCAGATTTTGAAGGACCATATGGATGAGCTGCATCGTCTGGCGGCCGTCCTGTACGAGCGGGAGAAGCTGGACGGCGAGGAATTCCGACAGGTCATGGCGGGAACCCTGCTGCCCGGGAGCGCCCCCGGAGAGATCCCCGCCTCTGTGGAGCCTTCCGCCGGGGAGGAGAATCCCGCCCCCGAAGAGGCCGGAAACCCGCCGGAGGACCCTGCAAACGGTTGACAGAATTTTCTAAGTGAAGTATAATTGGGAGCGTGGAATGCAAGAGAATCTCTGAATGAATCGGACATGCCAGATCGGCGAGAAGATATTTCGCATGTTGAAGGCCCAAAATCGCAGGAATACTTTCTGTATTTCAAAATTTTGGGGCAAAGACAGGCAAAATATATTCCGTCGAGATGTGCTCGGACGATTCGTTCAGAGATTCCCAGTATGGCGTACCGGCCTCCCGAAACAGAACGCAACAATCTGACCGCTCGGGCTGCCGGGCGGTCATTTTTAAGGAGAATACAATGGCAAAAAAGCAGGAATACGGCAACGACAGCATACAAAGTCTGAAGGGGGCGGACAGGGTCCGTCTGCGGCCCGCGGTGATTTTTGGCTCCGATGGCATTGACGGCTGCCAGCATTCCGTTTTTGAGATTCTTTCCAACTCCATCGACGAGGCCCGGCAGGGCTTTGGCCGGGAGATCACCATCACTAGGTTTCTGGATCACTCTGTGCAGGTGGAGGATCACGGCCGGGGCATTCCGGTGGATTACAACACCAAGGAGGAGCGGTTCAATTGGGAGCTGGTGTTCTGCGAGATGTACGCCGGCGGCAAATACAACAACGATTCCGGCGAGAGCTACGAATACTCCCTGGGCCTGAACGGCTTGGGCCTGTGCGCCACCCAGTACGCCTCAGAGTATATGGATGTGGACATCCGCCGGGACGGCTTCCGCTATACCCTTCACTTTGAAAAGGGCGAAAACGTGGGGGGGATGCAGAAGGAGCCCTACGGCAGACGGGATACCGGATCCATTATCAAGTGGAAGCCCGATCTTCAGGTCTTTACCGACATCGACATTTCCGCCGATTATTATCTGGATATTTTGAAGCGCCAGGCGGTGGTCAACGCGGGTATCACCTTCCATTTCCGCAATGAGACCGCCCCCGGCAAATTTGAAAATACCGATTTTTACTACGAAAACGGCATTCTGGATCACGCCCGGGAGCTGGCGGGGGACAGTTTCCTGACGCCCGTGCAGTTCTGGCAGAGCGAAAAGAAGGTCCGGGACCGGGACGACATGGCCCTCTACAACACCAAGATCAATGTGGCGGCGGCCTTTTCCAACAAGACCTCTGTGACGGAATACTATCACAATTCCAGCTGGCTGGAGCACGGCGGCGCCCCGGACAAGGCAGTGCGCAGCGCCTTTGTGTACCAGATCGACGCCTATCTCAAGCAGAACAACAAGTACACAAAGAACGAGAGCAGGATCACCTACCAGGATGTGGAGGACTGCCTGATCATCGTCATTTCCTCCTTCTCCACCCAGACCTCCTATGAGAACCAGACCAAAAAGGCCATTACCAACAAGGGCATTCAGGAGGCCATGACGGAGATGCTCCGGCACAATCTGGAGGTCTATTTCATCGAAAATCCCCTGGACGCGGAGAAGATCGCCAACCAGGTGCTGGTGAACAAGCGCAGCCGGGAGGACGCGGAGCGCACCCGCCTGAATCTGAAAACAAAGCTCACCGGAAAAATGGACATGACCAGCCGGGTGGCCAAATTTGTGGACTGCCGCAGCAGGGACGTCAGCGAGCGGGAGCTGTTCATCGTGGAGGGCGATTCCGCCCTGGGCGCGGTGAAGCAGGCCCGGGATTCCAATTTCCAGGCCATCATGCCCATCCGCGGCAAAATTTTGAACTGCCTGAAAGCGGATTACGATAAAATTTTCAAGAGCGAGATCATTACCGACCTGATGAAGGTGCTGGGCTGCGGCGTGCAGGTG
>CAZRLJ010000058.1:0-11215 GCA_964600905.1 uncultured Acutalibacter sp.
AGCGAATACTTTGTGTATTTGCAAGGGAAATGCCGCCGCATAAAGCCAAAGATGCTCTGCCAAACTGTGGTTCAAATCTGCGCCATCTGGCAAGCCCCGGAATCATTCTCTCTGCCAGAAAAAAGGCAGAAGCAGTGATAAATCCCATCGCGGCGGCCGTTTTTATAAATCGGCCTGAGCCTGTCAAGGAGCTCAGGAGTTCTCAGCCAGCCTGTGACAAGGGGCGAAAATCTTCTGCCCTCAAGCTTCAGGGCGGCGGAAAGCCTTTCCTCAAAGCTCATATCCCGGTCGCCGCCGTCCTCGTCATTCCCGCCGTCCATAAAATCCGCAAAGGCAATGACATCCACCATGGCCCGGTAGGGGCTTTCATTCCGGTGAAAGGCCGTGGGGAAGCCCTCACTGCCGTCATACCAGCGGTGGTGTCCCAGGGCGGCGTCCGCGAACCGGCGGGTAGATTCCCGCTCCTTCAGATACAGCCAGCCAGCGTTGGTGTGAAAGGAGAGAATCTCCTCCTCGCTCTGAACCCGCTGGCGGCCCTGCTGATCGTACAGGGAGGAAAAATTGATCTTCCCCACATCATGGAGCATCCCGGAGGCATAGGCCTGGTCCAGAACGATCTCCCGCTTTTCCTGGGAGGAGGATGCAGCGGCCACCTCCGGGATGTCGTCAAAATAGCCGGGGTCCCCGGCAAAAATGGTCTCGCAGAGGGCCTGGGCCATCTGGGCGGTCGCATAGCCGTGGGCATAGAGCTCCGGCGCGAACCGGGCCAGCAGGAAAAGCAAAAGCTCCCGGTAAGATGGGCCGCCCTCCACCTCCACAAACTCGGACATGACCTGGCGCACATACAGCCGGACCACATCAGTAATGGCCTCGTTGGGCATGGCGTTCACATAGCGGACAAGCCTCTCATACAGCTGTATGATATAACGTCTTCTGGGCAGTATCTGCTCCGGCATCATCCGCAGATACTGGGCATAGTAGGCGGGCAGGGAAACGATCTGGTACAGGCTGGCAGCGTCATACTTCGCAGGATCCGCCTCATCCATCAGCCGTTCCAGATTTCTCAGAAGCTCCTCCTTGGTGATCAGGCCGCAGCTGAACTCCACCGCGTAGTAGGGCAGCAGATCGTGGGCCTTGACGTTCTGTCCGTTATGGCGAATATCCTCATACTTGCTTTCATACACCAAATGGGCGGACTCCATTACGTCCGCCACGTCGTCGGGAGACAGGGAGCCGCCCACCAGGTTGTAGGGCACCACGCTTGCCATCTGCCGATGGACCGCCCGAAGGTAGGCCTCCCAGGGAAGCCCCGGTGCGGCGGCCTGATAGCGCTCGTCCTGGAATACCTGCATGGTGTGCCGCACGCAGGCGAGCTTATCCTCCCACTTTTCAAAGGTGCCCAGATAGACATTGGCAACGGACCGCAGAATGTATCCCCGGGTCTCGTCGTCCTGAAAGTCTTCAAAATATTTGAGATAGCTGCCGGCCTCCACAAAGCAGTAACGCATCCGTGTGGTGTAGCTGATGGCGTCCGGAATTTCCAAACCCGTAAGCATAAACCAGAGGCCGTACCTAGCCATACCCAGCTTGTAGAGTTCCCGGATCACGTCCTCCCGCCTGCCCCGGTAGCGCGCACAGGTGAGCAGCGCCTGGTGCAGCTGGCAGGCAAGGACCACGTCGATAGCCTTAGGGCCTTTGGTCAGGGCGTCGGCAAATTCCTCCAGCTCCGCGAGCACGCCGGTCTCCTGCATGTACAGGGTATCCAGCAGGGGCAGAAGCTCCTCCTGCAGCAGCTGGGTATTGCGGGTGGTCAGCTCCCGGGCGCGCCGCATGTCCTCCGCCGCCCGGCGAAAGGCCTTGTCAAAGTCGGTCATATCTGCAAAATGGGAATCCGACAGCCGCCGGATCGTCTCACAGTTCTGCAAGTATTCCTCCTGATAGGGCTGCACAGGGTTCCCTCCTTTTTTCTAAAAATAAACCAAGCACTGAAAGAGTTTGGCGAAGCATAGTTTCCGCCGAGGTGGCCTGGACACTTTGCTCAGTGGTTCCCTTTATAGCACCTGTGCATCAGATCCTTGACGCTGTCCACGTCCACGGGCTTGGAAAGGTGCTCGTTCATGCCGGCGGCACGGCTCTTTTTCACGTCCTCCACAAAGGCGTTGGCCGTCATGGCGGCGATGCAAACCGTCCCGGCATCTTCCCTGTCCAGCGCTCTGATCTGCCGGACGGCCTCGTAGCCATCCATGACAGGCATCTGGATGTCCATCAGCACCAGGTCGTAATAGCCCGGCACGGAATCCCGGAACTTCTCCAGGGCCGCCTGGCCGTTTTCCGCCGGGTCCACCTGGGCGCCGGTCTCGCCGATGAGCTCCATGGCGATCTCCCGGTTCAGGTCGTTATCCTCGGCCAGCAGGATGTGCATTCCTTCAAAACGAATGTCCTCGCCGCCGTCGCTGCCGCCGTTTTCCTGTTCACACAGGGCCTGGAGCAGTCTCCCCCGGAACAGCGGACATGGCACAAAGCCCGTGATCCCCGCCCGGCGTCCGGCGTACTCCATGTGGGACCAGTCCTGCTCGCTCACCAGAAAAATTGGGACCCCCTCCCCCAGCTGTCCCCGGAGGTAAGCGGCCAGGTCCAGCACCGCGCCCTCGCTCATGTGGCCGCCCAGCAGCACAATGTCGGGGATCCTCTCCTCAAACTGGGCCTGGGTGATCCACCGGATCGCCCTGGTATCGGAATCCACGCAGACAGGTGCTCCTCCGGCCTCCGCCACATACCGCTGAATCAGCTCCGTCTGCCCGGGATCGGCCTCCACCACCAGGATGGTCCTGCCGGACAGGGGCGTGCCGCTTTCCTGAAGGGTGCTGACGCTCAAGGGCAGGCTCACTGTAAAGGTGCTGCCCTTCCCAAGCTCACTTTCCACCTGGATACTGCCGCCCATCTGCTCCACCAGGCTGCGGGTGATAGTCATACCCAGGCCGGTGCCCTCCACCTGACTGGCGGTGGTGTTTCCCGCCCGCTCAAAGGGCAGGAAAATCCGCTGCACGAATTCCCGGCTCATGCCGATGCCGTTATCCTTACAGGTGAATTCCAGCACCGTCTGCATGGGGTCCTGTCCGATCCGCTGGGAAAAGCGCACCTGGATGGTCCCGCCGTTGCTGGTATATTTCACGGCATTGCCGATGATATTCACAAAGATCTGCCGGAGATACAGCGCGTCCCCCATCAGGGATTCCTGCCGGATCTCCTCCACGTCCACCAGCAGCTTGTGTCCCTTGGACTCCGCCAGAGGACGGAGCAGCACCATCAGGTCGTGGACCAGATCCGCCAGGGAAAAATTCTCCTCTGTGATGGTGACCTTGCCGCTGTCGATGCGGGACATGTCCAGCACGTCGTTGATCAGGCTGAGTAAATGGGCGGATGCCGTCTGGATCTTATCCAGGCAGTCCTTGACCCGGTTCTTCTCGTCCAGATGATTCTGGGCAATGGTCGTCATGCCCATGATGGCGTTCATGGGCGTGCGGATGTCGTGGCTCATGTTGGACAGGAAGCTGCTCTTGGCCTGGTTGGCGGCGTTGGCCGCCTCCAAGGCCTGCTCCAGCTCATAATTCACCTGGCGGAGGCTGTCCAGAATGGGCTTGTCCTCCTCCTCGGCAAAAACCAGCAGCTCTCTGCCGTCGGGCATCGGGATCTGTCCCAGCAGCCGTCCCTCGGGAAGGTCCTCCACCCCGGTTCCCGCCAGCTGATCCGCCGTCATATTCAGAAGGCGGCAGGCTTCCCTGCTGGCATATTGCACCTGCTGCCTGCCGTCATGGCTCTCCGTAATGAGATAAGCATGATACGTTCTCTTTTCATTGTCCACGCCGCCGCCCCCTTTCGTCCGCCCGCCAAGGAAAATTGTTGTCGGCTCCCACTTGGCGCATTTTCATAATTCTATCATATTCTGCCCAAAATGCAAGAGATTCCTCTTGCTGCCGTCCCTATTTGAAAAGGCATCCGCCGTTTTTGGCGCGCAGCGGAGGTCAAACTTCAAAAAAGTTAAGAGAATGTTACAAATCGCCTTGACAAGAGGGCCGTATCCGGATACAATTATAAACAGAATGCAGAATGCAATGGCTGCTTTATGATATTTTCTTCTTGTTTTTTCTTCAAATTCCGGCAACTGCTGTCGAAAATCCGCGCTTTCTGCGGGATATGCCGGTCCGGAATTTCAGTATAGGCTCCCGCCGGGGTTCCGGGCGGTATTTTTCTTGCCAAACCGAAAAGCAAAAACAGAATAGAATAAAGCGCCTCCGCATTTTTCACTCTGATATGATTTTAGATTGAGAACGGAGGTATTTTTTTGATCAGTGTATTGCTGTGCGTCATCATCGCAGTCGCTGCCGCCGCCCTTGCAGGCGTGCTCATGTTTTTCGTGGGCGTCAGCTACCGCAAGAGCAAGGCGGAAAACGCCATCGGCTCTGCCGAGCAGGAAGCAAAGCGCATTGTCAATGACGCCGTAAAAACCGCAGAAGCCAAAAAGAAGGAGATCGTGCTGGAGGGCAAGGACGAGGTCCACCGCCTGCGCAACGATTCCGAAAAAGAGCTGGCTGACCGCCGCAGAGAGATCCAGCACCAGGAACGGCGCATCTCCCAGAAGGAGGACAGCCTGGACAAAAAGCTGGAAAGCGTGGAGCGCAAGGAGGCCCAGGCAGAGAAGAAAAACCAGCAGGCCGAGGAACGGCTGAAGGAAGCCGAGCAGGTGAAAAGGAGCCAGTTCGACATGCTGGAAAAAATTTCTTCCTTCTCTGTGGAGCAGGCCAAGGATTATCTGCTGAAAAACCTGGAGAGCGAGCTGGTGCACGAAAAGGCAGTGAAGATCCTGGAATATCAGCAGCAGACCAAGGAGGAAAGCGAAAGCGCCGCCCGGGAGGTCATCGCGCTGGCCATTCAGCGCTGCGCTGCGGATCACGTCAGCGAGGCCGCCATCAGTGTGGTACCCCTGCCCAATGACGAGATGAAGGGCCGGATCATCGGCCGTGAGGGCCGGAACATCCGTGCCATTGAGACCCTGACCGGCGTGGACCTGATCATCGATGACACCCCGGAGGCCATCACCCTTTCCAGCTTCGAGCCTGTCCGCCGTGAGGTGGCCCGCATCGCCCTGGAAAAGCTGATTTCCGATGGACGCATCCATCCCACCCGTATTGAGGAGACTGTGGAGAAAGCCCGCCGCGAGGTGGAGAATACCATTAAGACCGAAGGGGAACGGGCTGTTCTGGAGGTGGGCGTCAACGGCGTCCATCATGAGCTGGTGAAGCTGCTGGGCCGTCTGCGCTACCGCACCAGCTACGGCCAGAATGTGCTGAACCACTCCAAAGAAGTGGCTTTCCTGGCCGGCATGATGGCCTCTGAGCTGGGACTGGATCCCACCGTGGCCAAGCGGGCCGGACTCCTGCACGACATCGGCAAGGCTCTGGACCATGAGATCGAGGGCTCCCATGTGCAGATCGGCGTAGACCAGGCCAGAAAGTACAAGGAGAGCGAGGCTGTGATCCACGCCATTGCCGCCCATCACGGGGATGTGGAGGCCAAAACCGTGATCGCCTGCCTGGTGCAGGCTGCCGACGCCATTTCCGCCGCCCGTCCCGGCGCCCGCCGCGAGAATCTGGAAAACTACATCAAGCGTCTGGAGAAGCTGGAGGAAGTGGCTTCCTCCTTCGACGGCGTTTCCAGCTGCTACGCCATTCAGGCCGGCCGCGAGGTTCGTATCATGGTCAAGCCCGAGCGCATCAGCGACGAACAGATGACGCTCCTGGCCCGGGAAATCTGCCAGAAGATCGAGGCGGACCTGGATTATCCCGGCCAGATCAAGGTCAATATGATCCGGGAAAGCCGGGCCGTGGATTACGCGAAGTAATTCTGCATATGATAAAAACGGGGGCGTTTTCGTCCCCGTTTTTTCGATACTTATGCAAATTTTGATTGATCCGGCGAAGCCAGCCCTGGCTCCGCGTTTCAGAGAAAGGATGAAAGCTGCCAGATGAATATCCTCTGTATTGGCGACGTGGTGGGTACGGCAGGATGCGAATTCCTCCGGGAGAAGCTGCCCGCCCTCAAGAAGTGGAAAGGGATCGACCTTGTCATTGCCAACGGGGAAAACGCAGCGGACGGCAACGGCATTACCGCGGCCTCCGTCCGGTATCTGCTGGACAGCGGTGTGGATGTGATCACCACCGGGAACCACAGCTTTCGGCGGAAGGAATCTTTTGAAACCTACGATTCCTGCGAAACGCTGCTGCGCCCCGCCAACTTTCCGGCAGCCACCACCCCTGGCCGGGGCATGTGTATCGTAGACATGGGCCGGGTCCGGGTGGCGGTTATCAACCTGATCGGCACCGTCTATCTGGAAAGTATGCGCTGCCCCTTTGAAACGCTGGAGGAGCTGCTGAAAACCCCTGACTTGCCCCGCCTCTGCATTGTGGATTTCCATGCCGAGGCTACCGGGGAAAAGCGGGCCATGGGCTTTTTTGCAGATGGCCGGGTGACGGCTCTGTTCGGCACCCACACCCATGTGCAGACCGCCGACGAGGGGCTGCTCCCCAAAGGGACCGGATATATCAGCGATGTGGGCATGACCGGCCCCATCCACTCCGTGCTGGGGGTCAAGCCGGAGCTGATCATCCAGAAGCTCACCACCAAGCTGCCTGTGCGCTTTGAAAACGCCAAAGGCCCCTGCCGCATGGACTGCGTGCTGTTCACCGCCGATGAGCGCACCGGCCTGTGTACCGGCGCGGAACGCATTTCCGTCACCTGATTTTTCCCCAGCAAAAAGGGCTTCCGGAAGATTTCCGGAAGCCCTTTTCCTTTTTTACAGGCTTTACACCTTCAGCGCCCGGGTGGCGTTGAGCACCGCCAGCACCAGCACTCCTACGTCCGCAAACACCGCCGCCCACATGGTGGAGAGGCCCGCCGCGCTGAGAAGCAGCACAATGGCCTTCACCGCCAGGGCGAAGACAATATTCTGCCGGACGATCCGCAGGGTCCGCCGGGAAATTTTCATCGCCTCCGCCAGCTTGGAGGGCTTGTCATCCATGAGCACCACATCCGCTGCCTCAATGGCCGCATCGGAGCCCAAGGCCCCCATGGCCACGCCAATGTCCGCCCGGGACAGCACAGGCGCGTCGTTGATTCCGTCCCCTACAAAGGCCAGCTTTCCTCTGGGAGAATTCTGCCGGAGCAGCTCCTCTATCTTGGCCACCTTATCCGCCGGGAGCAGCTGGGTGTAAACCTGGTCCAAACCCAACTGCCGGGCCACAGCCTCCCCCACCTCTTTGGCGTCTCCGGTGAGCATCACCGTCCGCTTCACGCCCTGGGCCTTCAATGCCCGGATGGCCTCGGCCGCGTCGGCCTTGATCTCGTCGGAGATCACCAGATAGCCCAAGTACCTGCCCTCTGCCGCTACATGGACGATGGTTCCCGTCTGATGGCAGGGCGGGCAGGAAAGCCCCTGCTCAGCCATAAGCTTATCATTGCCGGCACAGACCAGTCTGCCGTCCACCTTTGCCCGGACGCCTCTGCCGGAAAGTTCCTGTGCCTCCGTCACCCGGGCGTTGTCCGGCTCTCCTCCCCAAGCCTCCTTCAAGGACCGGGAAATGGGGTGATCCGAATAGCTTTCTGCCAGAGCGGCCAGTTCCAGCAGCTGTGCCTTTTCACAGCCGGTGGGGCAAACCTCCGTCACCCGGAACACGCCTTTTGTGAGCGTTCCGGTCTTATCAAACACCACGGTCTCTGCCTGGGACAAAATTTCCAGATAATTGCCGCCCTTGACAAGAATTCCCTTCCGGGAGGCGCCGCCGATCCCGCCGAAAAAGCTGAGCGGCACGGACACCACCAGCGCACAGGGGCAGGACACCACCAGGAACATCAGGGCGCGGCTGATCCACATGGTCCAGCTCCCGCCGGTGACAAGAGGCGGCAGAACCGCCAACGCCGCCGCGCCCAGCACCACCGCAGGGGTGTAATACCGGGCAAACCGGGTAATGAAATTTTCCACCTGTGCCTTTTTGGCGCTGGAATTCTCCACCAGGTCCAGAATTTTCGCCACGGTGGATTCTCCATAGACCCTGGTGACCTGCACCCGCAGCAGCCCGCTGAGATTCACGCAGCCGCTGATCACATCCTCTCCGGGCTCCACCTGCCGGGGCAGGGATTCCCCGGTGAGGGCGGAGGCGTTCAGCGCCGAGGAGCCCTCCAGCACCCTGCCGTCTAAGGGGATGCGCTCGCCGGGCTTCACCACGATCACGTCCCCCACGGCCACATCCTCAGGGTCCACCTGCACTAGCTCCCCGTTCTCCTCTATATTGGCGTAGTCGGGACGAATATCCATCAGCTTGGAAATGGACTTCCGGGATTTTCCCACAGCATAGCCCTGAAACAGCTCTCCCACCTGGTAAAAGAGCATGACGAACACCGCCTCCGGGTATTCCCCTTCGCCGAAAAACCCGGTACAGAAAGCTCCTACCGTGGCCAGAGCCATGAGGAAATTTTCATCGAACACCTGGCCGTGGGCGATGTTTTTGGCCGCTTTCCAGAGGACGTCCCAGCCCACTATGAAATAGGCGGGCAGAAACAGCAGAAAGCGCCATCCGCCCAGCAGCCCGCCCACCGCAAAATGATCCAGCAGCACCGCCGCAATCAGCAAAACCGCCCCGCTGAGAATGCGGGCCAGCATTTTCCTTTGTCTCTTTGTCATATCCATTCCCTCCTGAGCGTTTCCAGCCTTATGCCCGTTACAGATGGATCACGCAGTCCGGCTCCACCCTTTTGCAGACCTTCACGATCTCCTTCATGATCTGGTCAAAGCGCTCATCGTCAGCGTCCACCGTCATTTTCTGGGTCATAAAGCTGACGGTGGCGTCACGGACGCCGTCGATTTTCTTGATGGCCTCCTCCATTTTCAGCGCACAGTTGGCGCAGTCCAGGTCCGTAAGCTTAAAGCGTTTCATCATAATTATCGTCTCTCCCCTATTCTTAATATAAATGCTTTATATATACCGAGTCGGTATTTTGGGCCCGAAATCCTGGGTCGTGCCTATATCCCTGCTTCACATAGAACTCCGGCGCGGTATTGGTAGTCAGCGCCACGGTGGTGACACCCCTTTGGGCGAAATATCCCTCCGCCAGTCCCAGCAGCTCCGAGCCGTGGCCCTGTCCCCGGTACTCCGGCGCTATCCAGAACTCCCGCACGAAGCCCAGCTCTTTTGTCAGGAACCACCCGGCGCATTCCATCACGCAGAACTGCAAAAATCCCACAGTCCGTCCGCCGTCCATGCGCAGGTAGGCCCTGTTGCCCCGGCCGTCGCTGTCCATCTCCCGGAACAGGCCCTCCCAGTCCTTCACATGGATTCCCAGCTCCCGGAAATAGAGCCGGAAGCTTTCGCGAAAGCCCGGGTCGATAAAATCCTCTATCAGTTTTGTCTCCATAGCCCTCACTCCGTAATATGCTCCATGCCCTGGCCCAGAATGGTCCGGACATGGCTGTCCGCCAGAGAATAAAAAACGGTCTTACCCTCCCGGCGGTACTTGACCAGCTTGCTCTTTTTCAGCACTTGCAGCTGATGGGAAATGGCGGACTGGGTCATGCCCAGCAGCTGGGCAATGTCGCACACGCACATTTCCGACTCAAACAGCACAAAGAGGATCTTCACCCGGGTGGAATCGCCAAAAACCTTGAACAGCTCTGCCAGGTCGAAAAGCTGCTCCTCCTCCGGCATCACCTGGTTGACCCGCTCCACAATATCTTCGTGAACATGCATGTATTCGCACCGGGGGGCTTCCTTCTCCGCCATGTTTCATCATCCTTTCATATGAGCGATTGTTCACTTGTATTATATGCCGGCGTTTCTCCTTTGTCAACCGCTTTTGCAAAAAAAATACGGCCTCGTAAAGAGACCGCAAGATTCGGATTCAAATTGGCGTCATCTGGCTATGGGAATGGGCCCTAAAACTCTACCCGGTAAAGGGCCCGGCTTCCATCGTCGAACACCTTCGGGAACAGGGCGGAGAGCTTTCCCTCGTCCAGCTGGTAGGCGCTGCGCTCAAAATCGCTGACCAGCACATAATCCACACCGAATTCATAAAACAACTCCCGGGACTCCTCCGGCGCCTCATACATCAGCTTCGCCGCCCACTCGCTCTTTCCGTAGGGCAGACCGTGAAAATACAGATAAGCCGGAGAACCGCACACAATATTCCTGCCGGTGAGGGCGGCAATCTCATTGTTGTGCCGGGTATCGGTTAGCACCACCGCGTCCGGCTTCAGATTGGCCTCCACGTAATCGCACAGGGACAGGGCTCCCTGGCCGAACAGCTCATACTGCGCCACTGCCTCCCGCCCCATGGTCAGCAGGGCGGAAAGGGAGCACACCGCAATGCAGACCGCGCCCAGGGCCGCCTGCAATCCCCGAAGGTTTATTCTTTTCAAAAGCGCTGTCAGGAACTCCGCCCCGGCACAGCACAGCAGTCCATAGGCCACATAGAGCAGCTTGTTGTTGTCGTAGTCGTTGGGCTGGAACTCCACCAGCTCCGCCAGAAACCAGATCACCAGCGCCGGAGCATAGCGGGCAAAGCTCCCGCTGTCTGCCGTCAGCAGGCCGCCCAGGGCCAGCAGGGAGACCAGCCCGATGTTTTTCAGATAGAACCAGAGATAGCCGTCTTCCCCCTGTCCCAGGATCCATCCGAAATGTCCCCGGATCATATCCCCGTTTCCCACCTGACGGAAGGTCCAGATGAAAAGCTGGGGCAGGGCCAGCAGGCAGGTCACGCCCAGAAGCAGTCCCCAGGTCAAAAGGAGCTCACGTCCCTTTCCCCGGCGGGCACATTTGACTGTGAGGCAGATCAGCAGCACCGCCGCCAGCCCAAAAACAGCCGCCGCGATCCAGAGGAGAAAATCCGGCCGGTTCAGCCGCCGCAGATGGGGATACACCAGGCTCATGACAGCCAGCCCCACCGGGATCAGGATTTTTCCCGTACGCACCGCCTGTTTGTTCAGGGAAAGCTCCCGCAGCAGCGCGAAAAGCAGCCATGTGCCGCAGATCAGCGCCAGGGACAGAAAGGAGTGGGTGTGGATCATGGGAAGCAGCCCCGCCAGCACGCCCACATACAGAAAGTAGCGCTTTTCCCCTTCAAATACTGCCCGGTACAGCAGGTACAGGGTGGGAAACAGCACCGCCCA
>CAZRLJ010000059.1:0-10942 GCA_964600905.1 uncultured Acutalibacter sp.
TGGTGCACCTGACAAGACTTGAACTTGCACTTCTTACGAAACCAGAACCTAAATCTGGCGCGTCTGCCAATTCCGCCACAGGTGCGTATTCAGATGTCCGCTTTCAAAGATATTTCTTCACCATGATGATTTCATCCGTTTCATAATCGACTTCAAAGCCATTTCTCAAAAAGAGGCTTACTGCCGGATTATCCCGGGCAATGTCATCGTAGAGAATACGAATTCCCTTTTCCCGGGCGCTTTCACACAAAAGCCTGAGTCCTTCGCCGCCGTACCCTCGCCCTCTGTACTTTGCAAGCACGATCACGTCGCACAGGAACCGTGCCTGCTGCTCATCGTAGTGAAAGGCGGTCTCTCCCACAAATGAGGAAAGCTCCTCGTCAAACAGATACCGGTAAAAGTTTCTGTCCTCATCCCCGCCGAGCCAGCGCTCGTACCAGGCTTGCCATTTTTCCCTTGGAAAATCAATGACACCGCCCCATTTCCGGTTATACGACATGGTGGCTTCATCGCCCAAAAGCGCTTCACGAAACCATAAATCCTCGAGTTTCGGCCTGTACAACAGAAGCAAGTATGATGTCACTCCCCGGAAAAAAGCTGAAAGTTTCCTCTGCCCTATTATACGGTATGCGCCGGGAAACTGCAAGAAAAAAGTTTTCTTTTCCGCCTGCTTGTGATACAATGGCTGCAAAGGCATTTACCCGCAGTTCATTCAAAGGAGAGATCGCATTGCCCTTTACCCGTGAGACCCTTGACTTTTTGTTTGAAAACCGTCTGCACGACAGCCGTTCCTGGTTCGCGGAGCACAAAAGGGAATACCAGGCGCTGGTGCTGGAGCCGCTGCGCCAGCTGGTGTCCGCTCTCACCCCCGTCATGCTCGATATGGATGGCAGCTTCAATGTAGAACCCAAGGTTGACAAGACCATCTGCCGCATCTGGAGGGACACCCGGTACACCAAGGACCCTTCCCTGTACCGCGACCACATGTGGATCACCTTCCGCCGGGGCGGCAAAATGAACGCCTCGGATTATCCCGGCGTCTATTTTGAGATCGGCCAATATGGCTTTTCCTACGGCTGCGGCTTTTTTCAGCCGGCTACAGAATTTTTGAGCACCCTGCGGGGCCTGGTGTTGGCGGACTCCCCCTCCTTCCGGGCCGCGGATAAGGCTTACCGCTCACAAAAAATCTTTCTCATGGAGGGCGACTGCTACAAGCGCCCCCACTATCCGGATCATCCCGAAAAGAAGCGGGACTGGCTGGAGCGCCGGGGAATCAGCTTTAACGCCCAGAGCAAGGATTTTGAGCTGCTCTTTTCCGACAGGCTCCCGGACAAGCTGGCCAAAGATTTCCGCGCCATGATTCCGGTGTACCGTTTCCTGCTGGAGGCCGCGGAGGAGACGCTGCGGGAGCGGACCGCCAGAGAGATTTTACAGCGATAAACAGCAAAAAAGGGCCCCGGCAGCGATCAAAAACCGCTGCCGGGGAATTATTTGAAAACTCTGAACAAACGGGCGGCCAAATCAGCATTTCACCGAGGCGCGCCGGGGCGATTTATTCAGAGAATTTTTAGCCCGGCGCCTATGTAGGCAGACCGAAGCTGATGGAAAGGGCCTGATCCACCCGGTTCATGGAGCCGGGGTCCAGCTTGCCCATTTTCTCTTTGAGCCGATGCTTATCCAGAGTGCGTACCTGCTCCAGCAGAACAATGGAATCCTTCAGCAGACCGGTATTTTCCGCGTTCACCTCAATATGGGTGGGCAGATTAGCCTTGTCGTGCTGGCTGGTGATGGCCGCGGCAATCACCGTGGGGCTGAATTTATTTCCCACGTCGTTCTGGACGATCAGAACCGGGCGGACTCCCCCCTGCTCTGATCCCACAACGGGGCTCAAATCGGCATAATAAATGTCTCCTCTGTGTACGATCACAATTCCGACCTTCCTCTCTTGCGCTGTGATTCAGACGTCTGCACTGATAGTTTTGCCTGTCTCTGGCAGATTTAATCAGTGAGGACAATTTTTTCTTCCATTTCATCTTATTGTGAAAGGTCGATTTTGGTGCGAAACACCGCGCAAAAGCATCTGCGCCATCCCCTCTGGGCAAAAATTGAAATTTTTTTGAAAAAATGTCTTGCAAAAGCTCTAAGGATATGATATGATAAGCAAGCGCTGAAAATCCGGCGCACCGAATATGGGGGTATAGCTCAGCTGGGAGAGCGCTTGAATGGCATTCAAGAGGTCAGCGGTTCGATCCCGCTTATCTCCACCAAAAGGAAAGGAACACCCAAAAGGTGTTCCTTTCCTTTTTTAGTATTGCATTACCTACCTGTCTTCTTACAGAACCGCGTCAGCACAGCCGCAACCTCGGCACGGGTGGCCCAGCCCCTGGGGTCTAGAATACCATTGCCCCTGCCGTATATGTATTTCTGTTCCACCGCCCAGCGCAGGGCGTCCAGCGCATAGCCGCTTGCAGTGCCCGCATCCGCAAATCCCGCAAGAGTCCCAGAGGAAGCTGGAAAACCGGAATACCTCCAAAGGATGGCCGCAAGCTGCTCACGAGAGATGAAATCCTCCGGGCCGAAGTTCCCGTTTCCATAGCCCGCAACAATTCCGTTTGCCGCCGCCCATGCCACGGCCTCAGAGTAATACTGGCCGCTTTCCACGTCGAGGAAGTCAGCGGGGTCAGCCGCCGGCTCATTTTCCATACGATAAATCACCGTCGTCAGCATTCCACGGGTCATAGCGTTGCCAGGGCTAAAGGCAGTATCAGAGGTGCCGTAGAACAGGCCGTGTTCTACCGCGTATTTTACCGTGTCATAGTACCAAGCGTCCGGGGCCACATCAGTAAACCGGGGAAAAATCTCCGCAAAAGTGACAACTACTTTATCCGTAGGCTTCAGGCCGGTCAGGTTGCCGTCTGCGGGAATCTCCACTTCCTGGCCGTTGACAGTAATTTTTTCAATCTGATACCCATTGTCCGAGGTAATGGTCACGGTGCCGTCAGGGGCAGTTGTGACCGATCCGCCCTCCCCGTCCACAGAAGCAGAAGGCTCGCTGGGCGTGGTTTGGCCGCCGTCAGAATCGCTGGACTGGCCGGTGGCGGGAATGACTTCGGTCTCCATAACATAGCCGCAGATGGTACACTCCTTATGCTTGCTGCCCGCCGTGGAGCTGGTGGCCTCTTTGTCTATGATCCAGTCGCTGCTGGTGTGGGGCAGTGTATACGTCTGACCGCAGACGGCGCAGACGCCCGGCTGGGAACAGGTGGCGTTGCCGCCGATGTGGGGATGGGTCAAAACAGGCTTACCATTTAGTTCCGCAGGCAACACCACGCTGTCCCTGCCGTCGCCAAGGGTAATGGACTTGATCACAGCTCCATCGCCGGTCATCTCGTATGTTAGCTTGGTAACACGGGAGTCGGTCTCAACCTCCAGGCCCTCTGGAGCGCATACCGTTTCCAGATGATAGCAGCTCTGAAAAACATCGTTTACAGCAGTGATATGGGGTGAGATCAAAACCGAGGTCACTTCATAGCTTATTTCTCGCCATTTTCTCCATTCTTCGTAGTGATCGTAAAATTCCTCACGATCCCAAAGGTCTCCCTCCCCGTAGATGTGAACGGTCTTTGTCTCCCGATCAAAGATATAACAGGCGTTCTCACCGATTGGATCGGCGCCATATCCGCAGTCCGGACAAACGCTCCCTCCGCTGTGAGGCGCCTCCCCCAGTTCCTCATCACAGAGGAGGCACACCTTTTTGTGGACGGTCTCGTCCACAAAGACAAAGGCCGCGCTCTCGTGGGTACAAGGATCCGGGATGATGTCGCTGACGCCACTGCCCGACATGGAACCTCCTGCGGTAACGATCTTCCCTTCGCCTGTCACGGCGCCGCTATTCTCCACTGTTCCCTTGAGGATAATGGCTCCGTTGATAGTAAGGGTCTCGTTTTCAGAAATGACAAGAGCAGCTCCATCAGGCACCGTGAGCGCCTTTTCCGCCTCAATGGCAAGACCGTTGGCTATGGCGTTCCCGCAAACCGTGCCTTTTTCCCCGTTCCACATGATACCGTTAAACCCGCTGATGTCCGCTTTCAGCCTGCTGACGTCAGTATTCACTACCGCCCTGCCGCTGCCTGTCACAACGGCGTCTGAGCGGCTAATCCCACCGATGGCGTTGGCGTTGATAACGCCGCCGTTGAAAGCGATAGTTCCGCAGGCTCCTTCCTTGCCCTGCCACAAAGCCGCCCCAATGGCTGCGGCGCTGGAGGATGCGCTATGGGCGTTAATTGTGCCGCCGTTGATGGTGATGTTGCCGCAAGGCAGCGTATAACGGCTGCCGATCACAGCAGAATAGGCTGCGTTACTGCCGTTGTTGATGGAGGCGTTGAGGGTTCCCTCGCCGTCAATGGTCAGGGAGGCGGTCTCGCACACCTGAATGGCGCAGCTTTCCCAGCCTGCGCGGATGGTATTGTCTCCAACCAGAGCTATGGTGGCAGAGCTGCCCGCTTGCAGCACAATTCCATTCCGGCGGCCCCAAGCTCCCTCTACCGGCCTGTCACTGGAAAAGCCGTCCAGGGTGATAATCACATCCTGAGCGTTTTCCTCCACAAAGATATTGAACTTGCTGCCGTCTCCCCCCAATGTGACATGGGCGCCGGAGCGGAGGACAAGATCAAATATCTCACTCCCCTCGCTCTCCGGCGTGAGCGCATAGCTGCCTGGTTCGTCGGTCCGGACAGTCAGCTCGTCGTGCTGGTATTCTGCCGCCAGCGCCGCCGTGGGCAGCAAAGTCAGCAGGACAGCACAGGCCAGACAAAGGGTGAGCGCTCTCTTTTTCATTGCGATTCCCTCCATATAAAGTATCTTCAAATCTTATATCCAAGGATATACTAAGTACATTATAAAGCATTCCACATATATGTGCAATATATATTTCTCACTTTTCACCCTATAATAATAAAAAAAGTAGGGTGGTGAGGTCGGTGGTAGATTACAGCCCCTTGTGGGAAACGATGAAGCGCAAGGGTGTGACCCAGTACGCTTTGATTCAAGCTGGGATCGACCGCCGGACTTTGGATTGGTTGAAAAAGGACAAGAACATCACTATGCTGACCTTGGAGAAGCTGTGCAAGATTTTGGACTGTGACCCCGGTGATGTGGTGCGGTTTACTTGAGTAATGGAACGTTAAAATGCGTCTCATAGTGGGACGCATTTTTTTGTATAGACTTTGCTGCAAGTAGAATGAAGAAATATACTCTCTGAAAACTCAATAATCTCTCCCAGCATAGTATGTTCAAGGATTTTTTAGATAAATATGACCCCATCAATCGGGCGTCACGAAAATGGTTTTGTAGTTTACATAGGTCACCATGCCGGGCTTGGCGCCCTGGGGCTTGGAAACATTGCGCACCTGGGTGTAATCCACAGGGACCTGGGCAGAGTCCCTGGCCCTGCTGTGGGCGGCGGCCAGCTTTGCCGCTTCCTCCATGGCCGCAGGGGTGGGCTCTCTCCCCTCTGTTACCAGGATCGTATGGGAGCCGGGGATATTTTTGGTGTGGAACCAGAAGTCGTTATTGTTGGCAGTCTTCATGGTGAGCTTATCGTTCTGCCGGTTATTCCGCCCCACCAGAACGGTAAACCCGTCTGTGGTGGTAAATTTCAGCGGCGCGCCGGCGCCCACGGGCTTCTGCTTTTTGCTGCGAAGCACCCGGACATACCCCTGCTCCCCCAGCTCGGCCCGAATCTCGGAAAGGTCCTGCTCCGTCTCAGCCCGGGAAAGGGCGTCCAGTACGCTGTCCAGATAGGCCAGCTCCCGCTCCGCAATGGCGATCTGTTCGGTGAGCTTTTCCTCTGCCGTCCGCGCTTTCCGGTATTCTTTATAATATTTTTGGGCATTTTGATTGGGCGTCAGCGCGGGGTCAAGCTTGATGTGGAGAACCGACTGATCCTCCTCGTAGAAATTTACCAGATCGGCCCTGGTGGCTCCCCGGGGGATCGCGTAGAGATTGGCGCTGATCAGGTCCCCCGCAATCCGCAGGGAATCCCGCTGGGCGCACTGCTCCAGCTCTCCCCGCTGGGCATTGATCTTCCGGGAAAGCCGCTCGGAATGGTTGGACAGCAGCCGGAGCAGGTCCTGCTCCCGGACCCGCATCCGCTCCAGATGGTCCCGCTCGCTGTAAAAATCGTCCAGCAAACTTGAAAAGGTCTCCCCCTTCCTGACCACTGCCGCGGAGCCGTACTGGTGAATATCTAGAAAGGAAAAATCCATGGGCTTCTTCTGGAGGTTCACCGCCATATAGGGACTGCCCGAACAGCTCTCCACGGTTTCTTTCAGCCGCTGATAGAAAAAGCCCGTGCGGAAATACTGCTCCTCGTCCATGGCTTTCACCGTCAGATCGACGCCGCGCCCCACGTTGAAGGCCAGCTCCCGGCACACAACGGGCGACACGCCCTGGAGCAGGGAAAGCAGGGCTTTTCCAAGCTCCATATCCCCCGGCAGCCCTTTCAGGGCGGCCGTGAGCTCCCCGGCGGTGGTGGAGAGGATGCTCCTTTTATCCTGGGCCGGGGGCAGCTGATAGGAGATTCCGGGCAGCACCAGGCGCTGGGAGGACATTTCCGCGTCCACCCGCTTCAGGGCGTCGATGATCTTCCCGTTTTCATCGCTCAATATGATGTTGCTGTAGCGCCCCATGATCTCTGCGGTCAGGGTGAGCGTCACGTGGTCGCCCAGCTCGTTGACAGCGTCAAAGTCGAAATGCAGAAGCCGTTCCAGCTCCGGCTGGCGGATGGCGGTCAGCTTTGCCCCCAGCAGCTTTTTCCGCAGCAGCATACAGAGCATGGGCGGCTGCATGGGATTTTCCACGGAAACCGTGGTAAAATGTACCCGGGCGCTGTTGGCCCTGGCGGAAAACAGCACACGGTATGCGCTGTCCCGGGTGCGGAAGGCCATGATCAGCTCCTCCCGGTTCGGCTGATGTATCTTATCCACACGGCCGCCGATGAGCTTTTCCTCCAGTTCCTTTTTGATATGGCGTAAAAACGCGCCGTCCAGTGCCATGGGGCCACGCTCCTTTCTTACACGCTATTACAATATCCGGACAGCCGGGCCTTCCGCCTGTGACAGCAGGAACTCCGTGTCCGGGATCCGCCTCCGCAGGTAGGAGGCCAGAAATTCTCCAAAGGGGCGCTCCGTTTCGTAATGGCCCGCCGCCACGCAGGTGATCCCAGTGCGGGCAGCGTCCAGCGCCTCATGGTACCCCATCTCTCCGGTCAGATAGGCGTCCGCGCCCCGCCAGGCTGCAAAGGAGGCAAATTCTGCTCCATCGCCGCTGCATAGAAAGACCTTTTTCACCGGACGGCCGCCGGGGATAAGCCCCACGGCCGGGCTGTTCAGGCGGTCCTTGACCAGCATTGCAAAAGCCTCCGGAGAAAGGGCCTCCTCCAGCTCGCCGGCAAACAGGATGCACTCCTCGCCGAACACATCTTCCCGGTGGATGCCCTTCAGCCCCAGCTTCCCGGCCAGGGCCACATTGACCCCGCACACCGGGGAGGCGTCCAGGTTGGTGTGGCAGCACAGGGCGGCAATGCCTTTCTGGGCCAGCTGATAAGACACATCCCTGGGGCCAAGGGCCTTCAGGGGCGTGAAAATCACGGGATGATGGCTGATGATAAGCTGGGCTCCCAGCTCCGCCGCTTCCCGGACCACCGGCTCCGTAACAGTCAGGGCGATCAGGGCCCTGGCGATCAGCCTGTTGCCGTCCCCCACCAGCAGGCCGGAATTGTCAAAGCTCATGGCGGTGGAAAAAGGCGCCACCGCGTCGATCGTATCATAAATATCCTGAATCCTTGCCATTTCTTTTCTCCTTAATCAGTTCCATTTCCATCAAGGTAGCTTCGTCTGATCTCCTCGATCACTGCCCGGAGAGGTTCCGGCTCCTCATCTCCCCTGCCCCGAATGGCCCCCTCCAGGCGGCCCTCCAGATCCCGCAGGACCTTCTCCGCATACCGCCGTGTGGGACCGGGGGCAGGAGCCAGCTTCCCCAGATAGGGGTAGAGCGGTCCGGTCTCCGGTACCTTGCCCACATAGCAGGCGGAAAAAGTGGAATACACCCTGCCCGCATCCTCCACGGCCCTTTCCTCCCGCAGGGCAAAGCCAAGGCGTTTTAAGGTCATACGCAAAGCGTCCGCCGAGCTCATGGGCTGGAGCACCAGCCACTTTTCCGGATCTTTCAGCCACGGGGTCTCCGAGACGATCCGGGAGATCAGATCCCCGCCCATCCCGGCGATCACAATGTCATCGGCCTCCCAGGCCCGGATCTCCCCCAGGCCGTCAGAAAGGCGCAGGGTCAGACGGTCGGCCACGCCGTAGCGCCGGGCATTGGCCCCAGCCGTTTCCAGGGGGCCGGGATTCACGTCGGAAGCGATGGCCCGGGGAGTCCTTCCCGCTTTCAGCAGCCAAATGGGCAGATAGGCGTGATCGGTCCCCACGTCGCAGACAGGGCGGCCAGGCCGCAGAAGCTCCGCGCACAGGGCCAGCCGGGGCCCCAGCTGAAAAAGAGGACGCATAGAAATTCCGCCTTTCACAAAAATACTGCCGCCGGCTGGCAACCTGCGGCAGCGGAACATTTTTTGACAGCAGGACTAACCACCAGGCTAGGCCTTGCTCACGTGGTCGTTGAGCTTCTGCACGATCTCGTCCACGTCCAGGCCGTGAACGGCGCAGGCCTGCTCCAGCGACTCCCCTCTGGCAGAGGGGCAGCCCAGACAGTGCATCCCCATCTCCAGGAAGATGGGAGCGGTGCTCGCGTCCATGTCCAGGATCTCTCCGATCACCGTATCCTTCGTGATCGCATTCATTGGCAATTTCCTCCTTTACAAAGCAATTTGAGCAGAAACAGGATTCCCCATCAGCCGCCTGCCATACAAATCAAAGGCAGATTCGGCAATTATTGGTTCCTTTCTTCCTGCATTTTGGCAAAGCATTCGCTGCAATATACCGGGCGGTCCTCCCGGGGCTGGAAAGGAACTTTGGCCTCCTTGCCGCAGGAAGCGCATACAGCAGTGAACATCTCCCGGTTGGCCCGGCTGGCGTTCTTCCTGGCCCGACGGCATTCCGGGCAGCGCTGGGGCTCATTCTGGAAGCCTTTTTCCGCATAGAATTCCTGTTCCCCGGCGGTAAAAACGAATTCCTTGCCGCATTCCTTGCAAACGAGAGTTTTGTCTTCAAACATGTTCTTTTCCTCATTTCTGGATTATCTTGGAAAGCGGACTGCGCCGCGTTTTCCCAAAACAGGTCAGCCCTCCGGAGCCTGGGATTTCAGCCTGTCCCGCAGCTTGCTGCGCACCCGGTACATGGCGTTATCAAAGGCTTTTAGGGTCATCCCGGACCGGGCCGGGATCTCCGAGCGCTTACAGCCCCCCACATATAGGAACAGGGCCCTTCGCTCCAAGGGCGTCAGCGCGGAGCCCAAATGCCGGAAAATGTTCTGCATCCGGTCCCGCATCTCGTAGAGCTCCTCGGGGTTTTCCTCCGCGGGAAGATCGTCCGCAGCAGGGCTGTCCAGGGAAAGGGAATCGTTCAGGGGACGGTTTCTGAGGCTGGAATGCCTTCTGGCCGCGCTGACCATTCTGCGGTACACGCAGAGGCCCGCATAGGTTTGGAAGGAAGCTCCCCCCTCCTCGGAAAAGGATACCGCCGCCACATACAGCCCCAGGAAGCCCTCCTGGATCAGGTCCTCCTGTTCCGGAACAGAGGGGCCGCAAAAGCTGGCTGCCCGGGAGCGGATCAGCCACAGATACCGGGAGCTCAGCTCGCCGAAAGCGTCCGGGTCGTTCTCCCGGACAAGACGGGTAAGCTCCCCGTCACTGTAGGCCTGATAATCCCCGGACATCCCGCATCTCTCCTGCATCGGCTTATACTGTCCTTATCATAATCCAAAGGCTCCCATTTCGTCAAGAAATATTTTTCTTCTCCCAGCTTCCTCCGTTGTATTCTGTCAAATTTTGCCGTATAATGAAAAAGAAGAAAAAATATCCCCAGAAAGGAACGCCGTATATGTTTGCAAAAACATACAGCATGGGCATTTTCGGAATGGAGGCCTTCCCCGTGGAGGTGGAGACCGACATTTCCCAGGGCCTCCCTGCCTTTGAGATCGTCGGCCTCCCCGACGCCGCGGTAAAGGAGGCAAAGGACCGGGTGCGCTCCGCAATGAAAAACTGTGGCTTTCAGTTCCCTGTGGGACGCATCACCATGAATCTGGCACCTGCTGACCGAAAGAAGATCGGCCCGCTGTACGACCTTCCCCTGCTGGTCTCCCTGCTCATCGCTTCCCGGCAGATTGCCTGCGCCATTGACGACGCCGTGTTTCTGGGCGAGCTGTCCCTGTCCGGCCAGGTGCGCCCGGTCCAGGGTGTTCTGGTTATGGCCTGCCGGGCCATGGAAGCCGGCTTCAAGCGTATTTTTGTACCGGAGGCCTGCGCCGCGGAAGCCGCCGTGGCGGAGGGCCTGACGGTCTATCCTGTCCGGGATGTGCCCCAGCTTCTGGCCCATCTCCGGGGCGAGGAGGAAATCGGCCCCGCCACTGCCGCTCCCTATGTGCCTGAGGAGGGGATTTCCCTGGATTTTTCCGACGTCAAGGGACAGCCGGAGGTCAAGCGCGCCCTGGAGGTAGCTGCCAGCGGCGGTCACAACATTCTATTGCTGGGCCCGCCCGGCTCCGGCAAAAGCATGTTGGCAAAGCGGCTGCCCTCCATTTTGCCGGAAATGACCTTCCGGGAATCCCTGGAGACCACCATGGTTTATTCCATTGCGGGCAAGCTGCCGGAGGGCGTCTCCCTGCTGCGCACTAGGCCTTTCCGCTCCCCTCACCACACCACCTCCACCACCGGCCTTACCGGCGGCGGAAGCAATCCCAAGCCCGGAGAAATCTCCCTGGCCCACAATGG
>CAZRLJ010000060.1:0-10641 GCA_964600905.1 uncultured Acutalibacter sp.
CCGGCGCCGATCACACCCCGCAGGCCGCCGGTGCCAAACTCCAGGTCCCGGTAAAAGCGGTCGTTGATCTCCTCGGGCTGGCCCTTAACCGCCAGCAGTTCCTCGGTCAGGTCCTTGTCGTCAAGGTCCTGCTGGAGCCATCTTTCATATTCCGTCATGCAAAATCGTCCTTTCCTGGTCAAAGTGTGGGTAACTGGAAATAATGCTCAGATTTCACTTTTTAGATTACCATTTTTTGTGGTTCCTGTCAAGGGAAGCTCTGAATAAATCGTCCAGTTCAGAGGTGCAATTCCGTCTTTTTCCGCCGCTTTCTATCCCAGACAGACGGTATTGGTCAAAATGCTGTTTTCAAAAATATCGATGGTGCCATAGGAGGGCTTCCAGCCGCCGAGAGAACCGGGGTTCATAATGTACAGGCCGTCCTCATAATCGGTCATGGCTAAATGGGTGTGGCCGTAAAGCAGAATGGAGGCTCCCTTCTCCCGGGCGGCGCAAACGGCGTTGTACAGGCCGGATTTCACGCCGTACATGTGGCCGTGGGTGTAGAAAAGCTTCACACCCTGAACGTCGTAGACCCCTTCGGTAGGCAGGTTGGAGCCCCAGTCGCAGTTGCCCCGGACCTGCAAAAACATTTTTTCCGGAAAACTCCGCTTCATGCGGTCTGCTTCCGCTTCCCCATCCCCCAGGTGAATGACGATTTCCGCCTTGGGCTGGGCCAGAATGGCACGGCGCAGATTGTCCTCGTTTCCGTGGCTGTCGGACGTGACGAGAATTCTCATAGGAACTTCTCTCCTTTATGCTGTTTTTTCATCCTTTTTGCCGCTCCCGCATATGATAGAGGAGATAGCCAGTTAACATCAAACTGGCCAAGGAAAAAGGAGCGATCATCATGGATCAGAAACCAAATATGAGCAACGCCCAGCTGGAAGCCCTCTTAAAGCTTACCTCCCAGCGGCTGGGCACCACGCCGGAGGCCCTGAAGCAGGCGGCCCAAAACGGAGAAATGAATCAGCTTCTGGGCGGCATGGACCAAAGCCAATCCGCCAGCCTGCAAAAAGTGCTGAGCGACCCGGAAGCCGCCAAAAAGCTTTTGTCCACGCCTCAGGCGCAGAAGCTGTTTCAGCTGTTCCAAAAGGAAAAATAGAGAGGTGATCTCATGGAAGACCTGAACCAGCAGATCAATCAGATCCTGTCGGACCCCCAAAGTATGCAGCAGATCCAGGAAATGGCCGCTGCTCTGGGGCTGGGGGGCGTTCAGCCAGCTTCCCAGCCGGAGTCCGCTCCCCCGCAGAGCGGGGGGATCGATCCCGCCGTCCTTTCGGGCCTGCTGTCCTCCCTGGGTGGGGGTGGCCAGCAGAGTCCCGCTCCGCCTCCGGCGCCGAATCCTATAGCTGCCCTCGGCGGCGTGACCCCGGAAATGCTGCAAATGGTGGGCCGGCTGGCGCCCCTGCTGGGTCAGGTCAACCGTGAGGACGACTCCACCCGGCTGCTCCATGCCCTGCGGCCCCTTCTGAGCCAGCCCCGCCAGCAAAAGCTGGACGAGGCCATAAAAATCCTGCAAATGATGCGGCTGCTGCCGCTTTTGAAAAACACCGGGCTGATCTCCGGATTCTTGCCGGGAATATAACAGAAAGGCGGTACAGCCATGCCCGAGGAATACGACATCAATCAAATGCGGGAAGACGCTGCCCGTCGGGCCCGGGAAATGCAGGCCAGGGCCCGGGGCCGCAGCCAGCCTGGCCGCCGCCCGGACAACCGGAGTCCTTCCCCCAGAAACCCCGAGCCGCCAGCCCCCGTTCCGGAGCCTCCCGCTCCCCAACCCATTTCCGAGGAAAAACCGCCGGAAAGTGCCCTGACGGCCCTGTTCAAGGACAAGGACCGCACCATCATTCTGGCACTCCTGCTCCTGCTGGAGGGAGACGGAAATCACCACGAGCTCATGTTTGCCCTGATGTTCCTGCTTCTTTGATAGTCCCGCCGCCCACCACGGTATCGCCGTCGTAAAGCACCAGGGCCTGTCCTCTTGTGACGGCCCGCTGGGGCTCGTCAAAAACCACCCGAAGCTGGTCCTCCCCGGTTTGCACAACGGTGGCAGGCTGCTCTGCGTGGCGGTAGCGCACCTTTGCCTTCACCCGCATGGGCTGGGGGATGCTCTCCACCGAGATCAGATTAATATCCTCCGCCGTAAGCGTCCGGGAAAAAAGCTCCTCATGACGGCCCAGGACCACCCTGTTGCCGGGAACGTCGATCCCGCACACATACATAGGCTGGGGGAAGGATAAGCTCAGGCCCTTCCGCTGCCCCACCGTGTAGTTGACGATCCCCTTATGCTCGCCGTAAACCTCTCCCCGGGTCCCTACAAAGAGTCCGGGGGGATACTGTTTGTCCGCATACCGCCGGATAAAGGCGGCGTAGTCCCCATCCGGCACGAAGCAGATGTCTTGGCTGTCCCGCTTCCCGGCGTTCACAAAGCCGTTTTCCTCTGCGATCCTCCGAACCTCTCCCTTACTCAGCCCCCCCAGAGGGAGCAGCAGCCGGGAAAGCTCCTGCTGGGTCAGAGCGTACAGCACGTAGCTCTGGTCCTTGGCGGCGTCCAGGCCCTTTTTCAGCAGCCAACGGCCGGTTTCCTCATCCCGGCATACCCGGGCGTAATGCCCGGTGGCAATGCCGTCACAGCCCAGCTCCTCCGCCCGGCGGAAAAGCCGTGCAAATTTGATATACCGATTGCAGTCAATACAGGGATTTGGGGTCTCTCCCCGCTCGTAGGCCGCTACAAAACGGTCCATGACCTCCCTCCGGAAGTCCTCTTTGAAGTTGAAAACGTAAAAGGGGATCCCCAGCCGGGCCGCCACGCTTCTGGCGTCGTTGACGTCGTCCAAGGCGCAGCAGGTGCGCTGACCGGGAAATTCCGCTTCCGGAACGCCCGCGTCCTCGTTGGAATACAGCCGCAGATTGGCTCCCATGGCTTCCCCTCCGCCCTGCTTGACCAGCAGCGCCGCCACACTGGAGTCCACACCACCGCTCATGGCAACGATGATCTTGCCGCCCATGCCTTTCTCCCTTCTTCCGTTTCTATAAAAGCCATCCCCCACAGGCAGGATTCGATTGCAGCCCGCCTGTGGAGGCTTATGCGCTTTATCCCCGCAGCTCTGTCATGGCTTTTTCCGGATCGCCGGCCTTGAACACCGCCGTTCCGGCCACCAGAATATCGGCGCCGGCTGCCCGGACAAGCCCGGCATTCTCCCGGGTCACGCCGCCGTCTACCTCAATGTGCAGCCCGGGATGCCGTGCCCTGAGCCAGCGGACCTTCTCCAGCTGCTCCGGCATGAGCTTTTGACCGCCAAAGCCGGGTTCCACGGTCATGACCGTTACCATCTCGACCTGGCCGAGGAAGGGCAAGAGGGTCTCTACGGAAGTGCCGGGGCTGATGGCCAGCGCCGGCTTGACTCCCAGCTCCCGAATGGTCCCCAGCACCTGGGCGGGATCATCGCTGCATTCGATATGAAAGGAAATGCTGTCCGCCCCCGCCTTTTGAAAAGGCTCAAGATATTGCAGGGGGTGTTCCAGCATGAGATGTGCATCAAAGAAAAGGCCGGTCTTTCCGCGAAGAGCAGCCACCACCGCCGGGCCAAAGCTGATATTTGGCACAAAGCAGCCGTCCATAATATCCAGATGGAGCATGTCCGCTCCCCGCACCCGCTCTACCTCCCGGCCAAGCTGAGAAAAATCTGCCGCCAGCAGAGAGGGCGCCACAAGCACCTGATTCATTTTCATCCCCATCCTTCCGGAAACATTTTACACCATTCCGTGCTCTTTTGCAATGCATAATCCGCAGCCATCCCGCCCGAAAGAGACCGAAGGCCCCGCCTGAAAGCCAGACGAGGCCCCATATCTAAAAAGCGGGGAAGCGGTCCTGCCGCCGCCCGCTTTTTCATTCTATTCCCGGCCGCCAAAAATGTGAGAGGTCAAAGCATCCCGCAAAAACCGGGTTTTATCCGGCGCTAACTGGCCATCTGCGCCAGAATGGTAAAGACCGGTATGGTGACAATGGACAACAGGGTGGTGAAAGCCACCGTCTCCGAAGCAAGCTCCGAATCACCGCCATATTCCACGGAAAAAAGCACGGCGTTTGCCGCCACAGGAGTCGCCGCCTGAATGGCGAAGGTGACCAGCATCTCCGGGACAGGACGGATCAGCAGCAAAAGCGCCAGGTACACCGCCGGAGCCAGAATCAGCCGGAAAAACGCCACCTTATACACACTGCGGTCCGCCAAAAAAGCCTGTAAGCTGACCCGCGCTACATAGCTGCCAATGATGATCATGGCAAGGGGCGTGTTCAGCCCGGCCAGGAACCCCACTGGCTCCGCCAAAAGAGCCGGTACAGGAATTTTCAAAAAGTAAACCGGTAGGCCAAAGGCCAGTCCGATAATGCCGGGATTCAGCAGCGCTGCCCGGAGATTCAGCTTGCCGCCGGTCATCATGCGGTAGCCATGAGTCCAGCAGATAAGATTGAACATCACAATAAAAAAGGAGCCGTAAACCACGCCTCTGTCCCCTACGATCCCCTGGACCAGCGGCAGGCCCATAAAGCCCGCGTTGCTGTAGACCGCAGAAAACCTCAGGACCTTCTTCCGGTTGAGGGGTTCCTTTCGGAAAAAGAGATAGCTCATCCCCAAAGCCAGTAAAATGGCTAGGGCGGACAGACCCATGGCCAGCAGCATTTCCGAAGGCTTCAGGTCGTCACCCGCCCCCAAAAAGGAATTGAGGATCAGACAGGGGGTAACGATCTTCACCAGCAGGCCGGTAATCTCCGCGCTGCCCCTTTCGGTGAGCATTCCCTTTTTGGTCATCAGGCAGCCCACCCCGATAAGAATGAGCATGACTCCCACTTTGCCAACCACGGTAAGCATGGCTCCCATTGTGCCCTTCCCCCTTTTCTCCCATGATGGGCTATTTCCCATCAGACTCCTTTTCCTGGTCTCCTTCCTGCTCCTGCTGCCGGATGGTGCGGCGGCGCTCCAAATAGAAGGCGACGGAAAACACCGCCAGCGCCAGAAGGGTTATGATCCGGAAGACCCAGCCTAACGGGCCCTGGAACAGGTTTTGGGGCAGGATGGCGTCCGCCAGCCACCAGCCGCCGAGGAAGATAAAAAACGCCCCGGCGAAGCAAAAAATTTTATTCTCTTTGGAAACGGAAAAGATGA
Organism: uncultured Acutalibacter sp.; assembly: GCA_964600905.1. GTDB lineage: Bacteria > Bacillota > Clostridia > Oscillospirales > Acutalibacteraceae > Acutalibacter. Next base: position 5,205 of record CAZRLJ010000060.1, read on the forward strand.
GGATGATCCCCACGATAAACCACAGAATGGCGTAAAAATATTCCATTTGCACAGCATCCTTTACCGGAATAATGTATTGCTATTATAGCCGGTTACAGCCAAAAAAACAAGGGCCTCATAAGAGGCCCCCATATTTCTGTGTTCTTTCTCAGCTTAGAATATAGACTACCATGTTCCTGCGGCCAATCTGGCTGCACTCCTCGATGGTGTCATAGCACAGGTCTGCAAGGATCGTTCCGCTCATGCAGGCGCCGCCGGTATCACAGGCCACCCCGTAGCCGTAAACCACGCTGCCGTCACGGGAGGTCACATACATCCTTGTGCCGTAGGGGATGATGTTGGGATTCACAGCAATGCATCCATATCCCGCCGTAGCGCCGATGGAGGTGGTGGGATTGATGGGATAATAGGCTGTGCAGGTGCCCTCCATCACGCTGGAGTAGGACACGGTGTTGCCGTACATATCCACAAAGGTGCCCACACCGCCGGAAGAGCTGCCGCCCGAAGGAACGCTGGGTGTTTCTTGCGGATTCTCGCTGGTACCCCGAAGGATCACCTCTGTCACGGGCTCACGGGTGATCTCCTCAGAAACGGCTTCTCTGCCTTCCAGCTCGCCCTCTACATAAATCACCTCATAGGTGACCTTCTTTTCTCCCTCTTCGCCGTAGGTCTGTACCTGGGTCTCACCCTCGTACAGCTCATCGGTATCCACATACTCTGTCTCGTAATCCACCGGTTCGGTCTCAATGACCTTCTCCACGGTCACGCGGGTCACAATGATCTTCATACCGTCTTCCGGCTTGGCCTTGAGATCCACATTGACCCTGTCATGGCTGCCGAGCACCACACCGGCCTTTTTCAGGGCGGCATAAACAGTATCTGCGGCAACTTCCTTCTCCAGGGTCTCCCCATCTGCGGTGATAGTCAGCCTTGCGGGCCGATTCACCCGGATGATCATGCTGTTGAACAGAGGCTCCTCCAGCGGATAGCTGGTGGTATCCCGCTGTCCCAGCGTGACGCCCGCTTCCTTCAGTGCGTCGGCAACTGTGCCGCCCAGCATGGTGAGCTTCTTCGCCTTGCCGTCCGCAGAAACGGTGACCTGGCAGGACCGAAGGATCTCAACCGTAAGACCGGCGGTCACCAGCGCGTCCCTGGAGGGAAGGACCTGGTCGTTGTCCTTTACGATAATGTTGTTGCTTTCCAAGGTTTCCAGGACAGTGTCGCCCCGGTAGGCCACCAGGTTCGTCCGTTCTCCGGATTCCAGCACGCTGAGGGAAACGCCTCTGCGCACGTTGACTGTAGTGGTATTGGCCACCTGTTCAGCCACATCCAGGGGTCCCAGAGGCTCCAAGCCCCGTTCCTCTGCCTGGGCCAGAATCTGATCCAGATTGGTGTTGATCATGTTGAACGTATACGACTTGTCTCCGTCAATCACAATGGCGGAAACGGTATTTGCCATTACAACAGTCGCAAACGATGATACACACATGACAATCGCCAGAACGAACACCAGCACGCCCCGATAAATCAGGCGCTTCGGCGCTTTCTTACTGTGTCTGCCGTGCATACGATGCTCCTTTCGCCGGCCTGCTGCCGGCTGCCCTTTTTGGGCAGGTACGTGATGTATTATAGTCAAAAATGACCGATGTGTCAAAAATTTTTGCCGGTCAGTTTTGTATGTGTTGCACAAATGTGAATAGGGCATTCCTTAACATAATTCGCTTTTTCCGGCTTTTTCGTCCACTTTTGACCTCTCTTTCACAAGTTATGGAAACTGACCCATGTGCAATTTGTATCAAAATCGAAGGTTTCTTCCTTCCAAAAAGCAAAAGAAATGAAAAATTTTTGTATAAATATTCACTACCTTGCGGAAGGAATTGCGCCTTGCTGTGGTTTTACACAATTATTATGTATAACAGTTGAAAACATATACAGATTGACCCTTGAAAATCCGCAGAAAATCTGGCTTTTTCCCCACTCCCTTTTTCCTGTGGCTTTTTTGTGGAAAAAATTGGATTATAGTGTGGAAAAGCCATGACGTATTTCAGCATTCACTCTGCAAGGTTTCTCACCGGCTTGCCCTGCCTTTTCGCGTATTTCACGGTTTCAAAGGCGCCGCCAAAGTCCCGGAATACATAGGCAATCAGGTAGTCAGCACGATCTACCATCCAGCGGTTTCGTTTTTGAATCGCAGCCTTGTAGTGAACTCCGTAAAGCTCCTCCGGCAAAATAATATCATCATAGTAATATTCGTAATGCGCTTTTTCCGTATTTACCTTGTTGGACATATATGGGAGAACCAGAGTAAGGTGAATCTTCAAATCAGGATGCCGACGTTTTGCGGTACGGACGGCTGCTGCGCACATGCCGTCAAATTCGCCCATCCCTCCCGTATAGAAAATAAATTCGCTGTCAGTCTGTAAAAGCTCATGGATCGCTTTCTCAATTTTCGCATCCACCATAGGTTGATATACCTCCCTATGCCCGGAAAAGGTGCAGGAAGTCATAGAAAACTCCTTTTTCATAAATATAATCTATATCCGTAGAATACGTATATAGATTATTATAATGTGCTTTTTCCGTGGTTACAATATATTCAGAAAAGTTTCTGAAATGAAGAAGGGAAAGTATGGAGCTTGATTACAAGGCAATTGGCAAGCGAATCAAAATTGCACGGATTAGAGCCGATCTCACGCAAGAGCGTTTAGCCGAAATGGTTCAATTTTCTCCGACACACATTAGCAACATTGAAACTGGCACCACCCGCGTAAGCCTGACTGCGATTGTAAGTCTTGCCAATGCTCTGTCCGTTACAGTTGATGACCTCCTTTGTGACAGCGTAGTAAAAGCGAAAGTCCAATTTGAAAAGGACATCGCCGGAATCCTTGCGGACTGCGATGAATATGAAATCCGCATGGTCAAGGATATGGTCCAAGCGCTGAAAGATACCCTTCGTAGGGATGCTCATCTTCGAAAACAATAAAACGGAAAGCTGCGGTTGATAACCTCCAAGAAGAAAGGGAGGCGCCCCATGATTGTTTATACTCCGCTCTGGGAAACATTGAAGAAAAAGGGCCTCTCCACTTATACGCTGAGAGTTAAATTTCAAATCAGCGGCAGTACGGTACAGCGTTTGCGGCGGAATATGTCTGTATCCACAAATACGCTGGATGATCTGTGCAGCCTGCTGGATTGTTCTCTGGCGGAAATCGCAGAACACATTCCCAATGAGGAGCAGCATAAGAACAAGCGCGTGTAAGAGCACACATAGCAAGAAATTGTATAGCGTGAATGAGGACAGGAACAAGTCTGTAAAGACCTGCTCCCGTCTTTTTTTGCCGGATAACACTCGCAAAAAAAGCACCCACCGGAGTGAGTGCTTTTGATGCTTGATATAATTTAGCGCTTGCTGAACTGAGGCGCGCGACGGGCGGCCTTCAGACCGTACTTCTTTCTTTCCTTCATTCTGGGGTCGCGGGTCAGGAATCCGGCCTTCTTCAGAACGGAGCGAAGATTCTCGCTGTCGTACTGGAGCAGCGCCCGGGAAATGCCGTGACGGATGGCGCCGGCCTGGCCGGAAACGCCGCCGCCGGAAACGCGGCACACAACGTCGAACTTTCCGTCAGTATCCGTGAGGACCAGAGGCTGACGCACAATGTACTTCAGCGTATCCAGGCCAAAATAATCGTCGATGTCCCGGTCGTTGATGGTCACCTTGCCGGTGCCCTGGTAAATGCGGACCCTGGCCACGGAGCTCTTGCGCCGTCCGGTACCGTAAAAATAAGGTGCAGTCTCGTACATAGTTTACGTCCTCCTCTTTACATATTCCACTCAGCGGGCTTCTGGGCAGCGTGCTTGTGCTCGCTGCCGGCGTAAACGCGCAGGCGGTTCAGGGCGTCGCGGCCGATCACGGTGGAGGGGATCATACCCTTCACGGCCAGCTGCATGGCCAACTCGGGCTTGGTTTTCATCAGGGTGTCATAACGGACAGCCTTCAGATGGCCGATGTACCCGGTGTGGTGGTAGTAGTACTTCTTCTGGAGCTTGCCGCCGGTGAGAACGGCGTCCTTGCAGTTGATGATGATCACGTGATCGCCGCAGTCCACATGGGGCGCGAAGGTGGGCTTGTGCTTGCCGCGCAACAGCACGGCGGCCTGGGCGGCAACACGGCCCAGGGGCTTGCCGGCAGCGTCGATGACGTACCATTTACGCTCGACCTGTCCAGCCTTTGGCATCGTAGTTGACATAGCTTTTTACCTCCAACATTTTTTCCATCTCAATCCCGGCGCTGCGGGACCTGATAACATGGGAAGCCCTCTTTGAGAGCTTTCCTATCATAGCATAAGGTTTTCCCGCTGTCAACAGCTTTTTCGCTGAATTTTAATTGTCATTTTATTTCCTTTTGTTTTCTTCTCTTTTCGCCCGATTTTCTTCTGTTTTCTCACTTTGCATTTTCATTTATCTTTTGCTTGTTTCCGGGGCGTTTCCCCGATATAATAGATATAGTGTTCGCGGGAAGGAGACGCCACCATGCAAAAGCTCATCGGAAAGGTCCGGGCGGCTGTGGAAAAATACAATATGATCGAGGAAGGGGACCGGGTCGCCGTGGGAGTTTCCGGCGGCAAGGATTCCCTCTTTCTCCTCTGTGCGCTGGCGGAGCTTTCCCGCTACTATCCCAGGCGCTTTACGGTCACGGCAATCACGGCGGACCCCTGCTTCGGCGGGCAGGACACGGATTTCTCCCGGGTGGCGGCTCTGTGCCAGGAGCTGCATGTGGAGTATCTCATCAAGCGGACCAACGTAGGCGTTCTGATTTTTGAGGAAATGCAGGAGAAGAACCCCTGCAGCCTCTGCGCCCGGATGCGCCGGGGGATCCTTCACAACATCTGCGTGGAGCAGGGCTTCAACAAAATTGCCCTGGGCCATCATGCCGACGACGCGGTGCAGACCTTCCTGATGAACCTGTGCTACGGCGGCAAGCTGGGGTGCTTTTCCCCCAAAAGTTATCTCTCCCGGAAGAACATCACCCTAATCCGTCCCCTGCTCTTTTGTGAGGAACGGGAAATCCGCAACGCCGCCGCCCGCATGGAGCTTCCGGTGGTGAAAAGCGGCTGTCCTGTAGATGGGGCTACCGCCCGAAAGGACACGGAGCTGTTGATCGCCCAGCTGGAGACCCGGTTTCCGGACATCAAAGCAAAGATTCTGGGGGCCATGGAGCGCAGCGGATTGGACAACTGGTAGTTTGCCCCCCAAAATACCTATAGCTTTCCCGCAGACGGCGCAACATCTTGTATTTTTTCGGATTTCCCGAAATTTTTTCAAAAAAGCCTTGCATTTTCATCGCTCCAGTGGTATCATGTACAAGTCGTTAAGAGACGACGAAGTTGGTGTTGATTACGGCGGGGGTCCACCCGTTCCCATTCCGAACACGGAAGTT
>CAZRLJ010000061.1:0-10634 GCA_964600905.1 uncultured Acutalibacter sp.
AGCGGATACATTAAATACATCAACCATCTGGAGCAGATCAACGACGGGGCGGTGCACTGCCCTCAAAGGATCATCGCTGAGGTGGAGGGAGCCTATCATGAGCACCTGAAAAATATTGCCCGGAATATCCGGGAGTTTCATCAAAACACCCGGGTGGTCATGCTCTCCGGCCCCAGCAGCAGCGGCAAGACCACCACGGCCCACCTTTTGCAGCAGTATTTGACAGAGCTTGGAACTACGGCCCATATCATTTCCCTGGATGATTTTTATCTGGGGGCGAAAAAGGCCCCCCTGCTGCCCAACGGCAGATACGACTACGAGTCCGTAGAGGCGCTGGATGTGGAGAAGGTCAAGGCCTGCCTGAAAAACGTGGCCGCCACCGGCAGGTTTTCCGTGCCCCGGTACGATTTTGCCCAGGGCCGCCCGGATCTCCGGGAGCGGCAGTTTGCCATCGGCATGTCCGATGTGGTCATCGTGGAGGGCCTCCACGGGCTCAACCCCGTCTTTACCGGGGAGCTGCCCGAGGAGGTGTGCGTCAAGCTCTACGTGAGCGTGAAGCAGCAGATCAAAGACGCCAACGGCGAGGTGATCTCTCCCATGGATCTCCGGCTGGTCCGGCGGATCGTCCGGGACGTCCAGTTCCGAAGCTGCCCGGCGGACCGTACCATTTCCATGTGGCCGGAGGTGGTGGCGGGGGAGAACCGGTATATCCGGCCCTACCGGATCAGCGCTGACTACACGGTGAACTCCATCCATATTTACGAGCCCTGCGTGCTGCGGACCGTGGCCATCCCCCTGCTGCGGGAGATCGCCGCGGACAGCCCCAACTACCGGAAGGCCAGGGACCTGGAGGCGCGGCTCATGCGCTTTGAACCCATCGACCCGGCCCTGGTGCCGGAAAGCTCCATGCTCCGGGAATTCTTGGGATGATCCCCCAAAAATGTCAGAAGAAAATGTCAGAAAAAACTTAGATTTTGTTTATAGAATTTTCATGCTTCCGCAAAGAAATATTCTTTACTTTCCTGAAAAACATTGCTATAATATCATCGTGAAATGAAATTTCACAGAAGAAAAAGAGAAGGAGTGTATCACGATGGGAATTCTCGACGATGTGGTCATAAACGCAAAATCTGCTGCTGAAGCAGTCGGCAAAAAGGCCGGTCAGCTGGTAGACGCCTCCAAGCTGCGGATCAGCCTGGCGGAGGTCAACGCCAGCATCAGCAAGGGGTATGAGGCCCTGGGCCAGTATGTGTATGAGAACTGCCGCGAGAAGCTGGCTGAGGACCCCGAGGCTGTGGGCAAGATGGCCGAGCTGGACGAGCAGATCGCTCAGATGGCCGCGGTGCAGAAGGAGCTCAGCGACAAGCAGAACAAGGTGATCTGCCCCACCTGCGGCAAGCAGAGCCCTGTTGACGCACAGTTCTGCAGCGGCTGCGGCACGAAGCTGGGCGAGTAATTTCGCGTGTAAGACCAAAAGGGACGGGTCTCCGTCCCTTTATTTTTTCACAGGGGTTGACAATCGCCGGAGGAGACAGTATAATTAACGGTGTTATATTGGAAATATGACGATAATTACCCCTGCCGGATGGCGGATGGGAGGGATATACATGGCTGAAATTCGGATCAAGGAAAATGAATCTCTGGACAGCGCGCTTCGCCGTTTCAAGAAGCAGTGTGCGCGGGCCGGGGTCATTCAGGAAGTCCGAAAGAGAGAGGCTTACGAAAAGCCTTCTGTCAAGCGCAAGAAGAAGTCGGAAGCAGCCCGCAAGCGCAAGTACAAGTAAGGCTGCGGCGGCTTTTCGGCTTTGCGAGCATCAAAAAGCGGGCAGCATTTGCGGCCCGCTTTTTTTCGTAGCCAGCTGTCACCAAGCTTGAACCCGGTTTTTGCGGGTGGCTTGTTATCGTCCTTGGAAATACACAAAGTATTCCCTGCGTCCTCTGCCTTGCCTGGGCACAAATCCGCTCCGAAAAAACGGAACCGCAGGGCGGCGGGTTCAACTTGGCTACAACTGGCTAAAAGCCCGATCCCAAAAGCGGGAGGAGACAGTTCGATAGAATGGAGGAGACAAAATGGCATTTTTTCGGCCCACGGCCCTGCGGGAACGGGTGACGGATGTTACGCCGGAGCTTTTATCGGCTCTGGGCGTCCGCGCCCTGCTGCTGGATGTGGATAACACCATTGCGTCCTATTCCTCCCATGAGCCCGTCCCCGGCGCGGTGGAGTGGGTGAAGGAGATGGAAAAGTCCGGCTTTCAGGTGCTGATCGTCTCCAACAATTATAAGCGCAGGGTGAGCGCCTTTGCCGCCCGCTTCGGCGTGGACTTTATCAGCTTTGCCTGCAAGCCCTTCCCCTTCGGGTATCTGCGGGCCAGCAGGGCCCTTCGGGTCAGGCCCCGGGAATGCGCCATTGTCGGCGACCAGATCTTTACGGACATTGTGGGCGCCAATCTGTGCGGTATGCGGTCTGTGCTGCTGACGCCCATCGAGCCGGAGGATGGCGTCACCTTCCGCCTTCGCCGGTCTTTGGAACGCCCCTTGCGCCAAAAGATGAAAAACAGAAAGGATGTTATAAAATGATGAATCCCACCCAGCGATTGGCCGCGTCCCTGCTCCATGGGGACGCCCAGACGGCGGCCCTGGTATTTTCCGAGCGGAACCGCCGGTACTTCACCCTTTTTCCCGCCACGGACGGCGCCCTGCTGGTCACGGCGGAGCACGCCTACCTGCTCATGGATTTCCGCTATGAGGAGGCCGCCCGCATGAAAGCCAAAAACTGCGAGGTGGTTGGCTTCTCCAATCTGATGGAAAAGCTGGGAGAGCTGATCGGCAGGCACGGCCTGAAGCGGATCTACCTGGAAACGGAAATGCTCTCTGTGGCCCAGGCCCGCCGGTTCGAAGGGGCTTTTGCCAAATTCGGCGCAGAGGCCGTGCTGGACGATTCTCTGGACGATGTGATCCGCCTGCAAAGGATGATCAAATCCCCGGAAGAGGTGAAGAAGATCGAGGACTCCCAGGCCATTACCGACGCGGCCTTTTCCCACATCCTCCCCTATATCAGGGAGGGCGTGACAGAGCGGGAGCTGGCCCTGGAGATCGAGTTCTTCATGCGGAAAAACGGCGCGGAAAACGTGGCTTTTGATCTGATCGTTGCCGCCGGCAAAAACGGCTCCCAGTGCCACGCGGTGCCCTCGGAAAACCCGGTGCGCCGGGGCGACTTCATCACCATGGACACCGGGGCCCTGCTGGACGGCTACCATTCCGATATGACCCGCACGGTGGCCCTGGGCCATGTTTCCGACGAGCAGCGGGCCATCTACAACAAGGTGCTGGAGGCCCATCTGGCGGTGATCCACCGGGTGAAGCCCGGAATGCCCTGCTGCGATGTGGATAAGATCGCCCGGGACATCATCGAGAAGGACTATCCCGGCTCCTTTGGCCATGGCCTGGGGCACGGCGTGGGCTTTGAGATCCACGAATCCCCCCGGTTCGCCGCCACAGACTCCACCCCCTGCCGGGCGGGAATGGTGGTGACCGACGAGCCCGGCATCTACCTGCCCGGCAAGTGCGGCGTGCGCATTGAGGACATGCTTTTGATCACGGAGGATGGCTGCCGCAGCCTCACCAAGTCCCCCAAGGAACTGATAGAATTGTAATTTTTTGGGTTTCTTTTTCGTCTTCGCCATGTTTTTCTTGAAATCGGGCAGAAGATAGGTTATACTATATGACAGGCGATATTCAAAGTATTTTTCGGAGGTTTTACACTTATGGTAACAGCAGGCGATTTCAGAAACGGCGTTACGTTTGAAATGGACGGCGGCGTGTAGTCCATCATCGAGTTCCAGCATGTGAAGCCCGGCAAGGGCGCGGCATTTGTGCGCACCAAGATCCGCAACGTGATTACCGGCGCCGTGACCGAGCGCACCTTCAATCCCACCGACAAGTTTCCTCAGGCCTTTATTGAGCGCCGGGACATGCAGTATCTGTACAGCGACGGCGATCTCTACTACTTCATGGATACCGAGACTTACGAGCAGTCTCCCATTAACGCCAGTCTCCTGGGGGACAGCTTCAAGTTCGTCAAGGAAAACGAGGTTTGCAAAATTTTGTCCTACAAGGGCAATGTGTTCGGCATTGAGCCTCCCAACTTCGTGACCCTGGAGGTCACCAAGACTGAGCCAGGCTTGGCCGGCGATACTGCCACAAACACTCTGAAGCCCGCCACCCTGGAGACCGGCGCGGAGATCCGCGTACCCCTGTTCATCAACGAGGGCGAGATGATCCGCATCGATACCCGGACGGGCGAGTACATGGAGCGCGCCAAGTAAGCACGCGATCAGAAAAAGCGATATTTTTTGGAGGATGATTATGACAAATTCCGAGAGAGCTTCCTATATCCGCGGCCTGATGGAGGGCCTGGAGCTGGATCCCGCCGCCAAAGAGACCAAGGTGCTTAACGCCATGGTGGAGCTGCTGGACGACCTGTGCGTTTCCATCGAGGAGCTGGAGGACCAGGTGGCCGAAATGGCCGAGCAGGTGGACGAGATCGATGAGGACCTTGGCAATGTGGAAGAGGATTTCTACGGCCTGGAGGAGGACGATGAGGATGAGTGCGGCTGCGGCTGTGGTCATCACCATCACCACCACGGCGACGAGGACGATTTTGACGATATGGAATTTGAGGTCACCTGCCCCAGCTGCGGCAAGACCATCCAGCTTAACGATGAAATGCTGGAGGAGGGCGGTCTGAGCTGCCCCAACTGCGGCGAAACGCTGGAGTTTGACTTCGACGACGACGAGGACGGCTGTGGCTGCGACTGCTGCCACGGGGAGGACAAGGAGTAATCCACCATAAAAACAACAGGAAAGGCCCGCTGTGTCCATTTTCTTATCTGAAAGTGCCATGGCGGGCTTTCTCTAAGCCAACTGTCGCCATCTGGCATAAGATACTATTGGGGTGCAGATCATGTACGGAGCGATTTTGGGAGATATTGCCGGGTCACGGTTCGAGTTCAGCCGGCCGGAAGGGTTCAACTGGCGGACTGTGGAGCTGTTCGACGGACGGTGCCGGTATACCGACGACACGGTGCTCACCGTGGCCACCAAATACGCGGTGCTCCGGCAGATCCCCTATGCCAAGGCCTACGGCATGTTTGGTCGCAAATATGCCCGGGCGGGGTACGGAAACATGTTCCTCCACTGGCTGCTGTCCCATTCGGAAAAGGGCTACAACAGCTACGGCAACGGCTCCGCCATGCGGGTGAGCTTTATCGGCCGCTATTTTGATACCCTGGAGCAGGTGGAGGCCCAGGCGGGGGAAAGCTCCCTCTGCACCCACAACCATCCGGAGGGCGTAAAGGCCGCCAAGGCCACTGCCGCCGCGGTATTCCTGGCCCGAACCGGCGCTTCCAAAAGGGAGATCGCGGGATACCTGCACAAAACCTATGGCTACACGGTGAAGAAGCCCCTGGCGTTTTACCGTCCTGTGGGAAAATTTGACGTCACCGCCATGGGGACCATGCCCCTGGCCATCCGCTGCTTTCTGGAATCGGAGGACTGGGAAAGCTGTATCCGCAACGTGTTCAGCGTGAAATGCGATACGGACACGGTGGCCTGCATTGCCGGAGGGATCGCCGACGCCTTTTACGGCGGCACCGGCCTGGACGAGGAGGCGCTGCTGAAGCGCTTTTTGGTGTGGCCCAATGAGCAGGGCGTGTTTGATACCTTTTTATACGACTGGGCTGTCAAGCCCAATAGCTTTTCCTTTGTAAAGGAGGCTGATGAAGAATGATCCTGGAAACCTACCAATCCAAGCTGGTTTATCAGATATTGAAATCGGGGGAGACCTACCGGGCCAAGCCAAACCTTGGCTTGAAGGGCGAGTACGCCGCCATGATCGACATGCTGGGCCTTCGCTGCGAGTGCCCTGTTTTCGCGGTGGTGAAGAGGAAAAAGCAGAATACCGGCGGGAAGGTGTCCGGCGCGGTGAAGCTGACCCTGGATGTGCCGGATCAGTTTGTACATTTGACGGAATACAGCGTTTGGGCGGATTTTATCTATGCCTTCCGGTATTCAACGCCGGGAAACTATAAGTCCCTGCGGCCGGACTGCGAGGAGATCAGCGTCCGGGATTACAACGCCCTGATAGAAAATCTGCGGGAGCAGCGGCCTTTGGCCCAGTATAAGGTGCCCCAGGCCGTGCTGGAGAAAATCGATCCCGCTTGGCTGAAAAGGGCCCGGCCCACGGGGCAGGGAGGCCTTTTGCGGGCTATTTTCGGAAAATAGAAAAAGGGGAGGGACCCATCATGATGGTGGGAAAGTACATTTTGTCCATTGACCAGGGAACCACCAGCTCCAGAGCGGTGCTGTTTGATTCCTTTGGCGGCGTGGCGGGCATGGGGCAGAAGGAATTTACCCAGATTTATCCCCAGCCCGGCTACGTGGAGCACGATCCGGCGGAAATTCTGCAAACCACGCTGTTTGCCATGCGGCAGGCGGTGGCTCAGGGAGGCGTGACCGCCGGGGACATTGCCGCTATCAGCATCACCAACCAACGGGAGACCACCGTGGCATGGGACGCTGTCACCGGAATGCCGGTGTGTAACGCCATTGTCTGGCAGTGCCGTCGGACCGCCCCCGAATGCGAGCGGCTCAAAAAGGCGGGTATGGAGAACTACATACGGGATACCACCGGATTGATCGTGGACCCCTACTTCGCCGGGACCAAAATGAAATGGATTCTGGAAAATGTTCGCGCCGCCCGGGAGCTGGCGGAGCGGGGACGGCTGCGGTTCGGCACCATTGACACCTGGCTGGCCTGGTCCCTGACCGGCGGCAGCGCCTACGTCACCGACGTCACCAACGCCTCCCGGACCATGCTGTTTGACATCCACAGGCTCTGCTGGGATGAGACCATGCTCAGGGAGCTGGGCATCCCCCGCAGCGCTCTGCCGCGGGTAACGGAATCCGGGGAGATCGTGGGGATGTGCAGCGCTGAGATTTTGGGAGAGGAAATTCCAATCGCTGGAATGGCGGGAGATCAGCACGCGGCGCTGTTCGGCCAGTGCTGCTTTGAAAGGGGCATGGCGAAAAACACCTATGGCACAGGCTGTTTTGTGCTGATGAATACCGGGAGCAAGCCGGTGGCTTCGGAAAATGGCCTGCTTACCACCATTGCCTGGAAGATCGGCGGCAAAACCACCTATGCCCTGGAGGGCAGCGCCTTTAACGCCGGTTCGGCCATCCAGTGGCTTCGGGACGAGCTGGAGATCATCAAGACCCCTCAGGAGGCGGATCTGCTGGCGGAGACCGTGGAGGACGCCGGAGGCGTGGCCTTTGTGCCGGCCTTTACAGGCCTGGGCGCCCCCTATTGGGATATGTACGCCCGGGGCGCACTGGTGGGCGTGACCCGGGGCACCAAGCGGGCTCATCTGTGCCGGGCCGTGCTGGAGAGCATCGCCCTGGAAAGTTATGATCTGGTGAAGACCATGGAACGGGAATCCGGTGTGTGTATGACAGAGCTCCGGGTGGATGGGGGCGCTTCCCGCAGCCGTTTTCTGATGCAGTATCAGTCGGATATCCTGAATGTGCGGGTCCGGCGGCCCCAGTGCCTGGAGACCACCGCCCTGGGCTCCGCCATGATGGCGGGCCTCACCGTGGGCGTGTGGGACAGCATGGAGGAGCTCGCCACCATCTGGCGGGAGAACGCCGTGTTTACGCCAGACCGGGACGACGCCGGCCGGGAGGCCGATGTGGCCCGCTGGCACGAAGCGGTAAAGCGCAGTATGGGCTGGGCGAGAAGCGATCCATAATAAAACGGATAAAAAAACAGAGACGTCACAGCTGTGACGTCTCTTTCTTATTTCAGAGGTGAGCCTTACGCCTTTTTCTTGTGTCCGGCGTGGAGAAGGGCGTTGACGATGATGCCCAGGATCAGGGCGGTGGCGACGGCGGTGATGGTAATGCCGCCAAAGTTCAGCACCAGGCCGCCGATCCCGGCGATCAGGATCGTGGACACGGTAAACAGGTTCCGGTTGTCCTCCAGGTCCACCTTCTGGACCATTTTCAGGCCGGACACGGCGATAAAGCCGTACAGCGCCATGCAGACGCCTCCCATCACGCAGGAGGGGATGGAGTTCACAAAGGCCACAAAGGGGCTGATGAAAGCGATCAGCATGGCCAGAATGGAGGTGGTGACAATCGTAGCCACGCTGGCGTTTCCAGTGATGGCCACGCAGGCGACGCTCTCACCATAGGTGGTGTTGGGGCAGCCGCCGAAGATTGCGCCCACAATGGAGCCGACGCCGTCGCCCAGCAGGGTGCGGTGCAGGCCGGGATCCTTGAGCAGGTCCTTTTCGATAATGGAGGAGATGTTCTTGTGGTCGGCAATGTGCTCGGCAAAGACCACCAGGGCAACCGGGATGTAGGCTACGGCCAGAGAACCGATGTAAGAGCCGTCGATCTCAGAAAAGCCCTTGATGGCGGTGAGGAAGGTGAAGTCGGGCAGCGCCACAACGCCGATGCCGGAAAACACGCCGAAGTTGATGAGCTTCAGGGCGTCGTTGCCGGTGAAGTCGCCGATGACGGTGAAGATGGCACAGGCGGCATAGCCGGTCAGAATGCCGATGATAAAGGGGATCAGCTTTACACCCTTGCTGCCGTACACAGAGCAGAGCATAGTGACAAACAGGGCGATCAGGCCGCAGAGCACAGCCAGCAGGGGATTGGCGGTGGAAGCGCCGTCTACCTTGTAGCCGCCGGTCTGCAGGTCGCCGATGGCATTTCCCGCCAGAGACAGGCCGATGATAGCCACGGTGGGGCCGATCACCTGCTTGGGCATGAGCTTGTCGATCCAAGCAACGCCCACAGCCTTGACCACCAAGGCGATGGCCACATACACAAGCCCGGCAAAGGCGGCGCCGATGATCAGGCCCGCGTAACCGGCCTGCACGGAGACGGCTCCGGCAAAGGCTGCGCTCATAGAACCGATAAAGGCGAAGGAAGAGCCCAGGAACACAGGGCTTTTGAACCTGGTAAAGAGCACGTAGATGATGGTGCCCACGCCGGCGCCGAACAGGGCGGCGGTGGGCTGCATTCCGTTGCCGATGATCACGGGAACCACCAGGGTAGCGGCCATGATCGCCAGCAGCTGCTGGATGGCGAAAACGATCAGCTGGCCGAACCGGGGCTTGTCTTTTACGTCGTAAGTCAGTTTCATGCAATTACCCTCCTGAGATATTTTCTAAACATCTGAAGTATTATAGCATGGGCCGGCAAATCCTGTCTATGGAAAAAGAATCAAATTGCGGGGGGATGAAAAAGAACGAAATTGTGTAGAAAAGAGAAAAGAAATTTTCTGCTTTTCTTCCGCGGGATTTGGTGTATAATAAAGATGTATTTTCTATTTTGGGTTTGGCTTTTTGTGAGGAAACGGCATTGGCAGGGAAACGGAGAAAACGGGAGATCCTCAATCGCACAGATCACCGGCTGGATATGAGTCCTGCCGGACGGAATCTTTTTGTTTCCCGGGACAAGCAGATCCAGGAACGAAAGGTGCGGCAGCTTCGGCTGGGGATGCGGGTAGTGGCCATTTGCGTGGCCGTATGCGTGGCAGCGCTGGCGGCCTTTTACATGGTTCCATGGTTCCGGGAGGAGCTGACGGTGCTGCCCAGCAGCAGCGAAACCTCCTCCGGGGCGGGGACGCCTGTTGCCGAACCGGCAGAGGAATACGACGCCATGGGCCTTCCCGTGTATGATGACGATGTGTGCCTGTTTGCTATCAATGCCGGCTCCCCGGTGGGCCAGTGGTTCGTCCCGAAACTGGAAACGGAAAGCGGCGTGGAGGTGGACGCCCGCATTGTGCCTGCTCTGCGGATGATGGTGAACGCCGCAAAGAACGACGGCCTTTCCCTGGTGTTCACCGAGGGCTATGTGTCTTATGAGGAGCAGCAGAAGCGCTTTGACGACACGGTGCAGAAGCTGATCAAGGAGCAGGGCTTTACCACGGTGATGGCGGACGCGGAGGCAAAATCCCTGCAGCCCAGCCCCGGCGAGAGCGATTTTCAAAGCGGCATGTGCCTGCGGCTGTCGGGAAACCCGGAGACCTTTGAGTCCTCCCGGACCTACACCTGGCTGAAAAACAACATGGGCAAATACGGGTTTATCTTCCGCTATCCCGCCTATAAGGACGCCTACACCGGCGTGGAGGCCAACCTTACGGTGATCCGCTATGTGGGGGGAAAAGCGGCGGAGGCCATGCAGCAGCGCTCCATGTGCCTGGAGGAGTATTTGGATTATTTGGATAAGCAGTGATGTTTTTGCGGGCATATTTGTGTTCCAGCTGTGTGAGCTGCCTTGAAAATACACACCGGTATGCTCTGCGGCCGCTGCCTTGCCTGAGCGCAAATCTGCTCCGCAAAAACCGCAGCCGCCGTAATTTCTAATTCCTCATGATAAAAAAATCCTTGCTTTTTTTGGTTCGCTGTGATAAAATGCATTTGTATCATCCATTATTATGTCTATCTATAAAGAGGTGAAATGCAGAATGAAGCAGAATATACATCCCGACTATCAGGAGACCACTATCACCTGTGCCTGCGGCAATGTGATCAAGACCCGCTCCACAAAGAAGGACATCA
>CAZRLJ010000062.1:0-6802 GCA_964600905.1 uncultured Acutalibacter sp.
TGGTCGCCGATGATCTTGATGGAGTTCTTGTTGGCGCCCACAGTGCCGTCGGAGCCCAGGCCCCAGAACTTGCAGGAGGTGGTTCCGGCAGGAGCGGTATCGGGATCTTCCTTGACCTCCAGGGACAGATGGGTCACATCGTCCACAATGCCGATGGTGAAGCGCTTCTTGGGCTCGGCAGACTCCATGTTGCGGTACACGGCGATGATGTCGCTGGGCTTGGTGTCCTTGGAGCCCAGGCCGTAACGGCCGGTGTACACAGGGCAGGCGCCGAACTGGGTGCCGTTAATGGCGGCCAGCACGTCCAGGTAGAGGGGCTCTCCGATGGAGCCGGGCTCCTTGGTGCGGTCCAGGACGGAGATGACCTTCACGGTCTCAGGCAGCACGTCCAGCAGATACTTGGCCACAAAGGGACGGTACAGATGGCACTTGACCAGGCCCACCTTCTCGCCGGCAGCCACCAGGTAATCCACCACTTCTTCGATAGTCTCGCAGGCGGAGCCCATGGCGATGATGACCTTCTCCGCATCGGGAGCGCCGTAGTAATTGAAGGGCTTGTAGTCGGTGCCGATCTTCTCGTTGACCTTGTTCATGTACTCAACGACCACCTCGGGGATGGCGTCGTAGTACTTGTTGCAGGCCTCACGGGCCTGGAAGAAGATGTCGCCGTTCTGAGCCTGGCCGCGAAGCACGGGATGTTCAGGGTTCAGGGCGCGGCGGCGGAACTCGTTGACAGCGTCCCAGTCCAGCATTTCGCCCAGGTCCTCATAGTCCCAGGTCTCGATCTTCTGGATCTCATGGGAGGTGCGGAAGCCGTCGAAGAAGTGCAGGAAGGGAACGCGGCCCTTGATGGCGGCCAGATGGGCCACAGCGCCCAGGTCCATAACCTCCTGAGGGCTGTTGGAGCACAGCATGGCATAGCCGGTCTGACGGCAGGCATACACATCGGAATGGTCGCCGAAGATGTTCAGGGCGTGAGTGGCCAGGGTACGGGCCGAAACATGGATAACGCTGGGCAGCAGCTCGCCGGCCATCTTATACATGTTGGGGATCATCAGCAGCAGGCCCTGAGAGGCGGTATAGGTGGTGGTGAGAGCACCGGCCGCCAGGGAGCCGTGAACCGCACCGGCAGCGCCGGCCTCGGACTGCATCTCCGTGACCCGGACCTCTCTGCCGAACAGGTTCTTACGGCCTGCAGCGGCATACTTGTCCGTCTCGTCGGCCATCACGGAAGAAGGCGTGATGGGGTAGATGGCGGCGACGTCGGTAAACGCATAGGATACATGCGCGGCGGCGTTGTTGCCATCCATGGTTTTCATTTTTCTTGCCATTGGATTATTTCCTCCTTTAAGAATGGTCTGAATAAAACACGGCAAAACAGGCGCGCGGCATTTACGGGCCCGCGTCCGTTCCGTTTTATTCTATCATCATTTTCGGCGGCTGTAAAGGGAAAAAATCAGCGATTTTACAAAAAAATCGTGAAAATGGGAAGCGTGATTTGACAAGCTGGCAGGTTTCCGCTACAATAGAGAAAAACTTTTGACCTGAAAGGGGTTTGTTTTCTCATGCCTGCCGATCCCGACGGCTTATCGATCCTGTGTATTGTTCTCTCTCTGGCCCTGCTGGTCTGGGCCTCCCTCTATGCCGCGGCGGAGTCCGCCCTGGACTGCCTCTCCCCCTCCCAGCTGAAAAAGGATTCCGACGGGGGCGACCTGAAGGCCCGGAAGCTGCTCAAGGCCATAGAGGCGGGAAAGAGCGTGGTCTCTCCCCTGCAGTGCGGGCTGCTGTTTTCCGGCATGTTCGGCTGCGCCCTTTGGACCGCCGGAATTTCCCCCCTTCTTTCCAAAGCCCTGTACGGCGAAACGGTGCGGGACCTCCGGAGCTTTCTGCCCTGCGTCCTGGCCGCCGCCATTTACATTCTGCTCTTTACGGCTTTCGGCGATTTCCTGCCCAAGAAGGCCGTCCGGCGGGAACCGGAAAAATACGCCCGCCGCAACGCCGGGCTGATCCGGGGGCTTTCCGCCTCCACCCGGCCTGTCCGGGCCCTCTGCCTGGCTGTAACAAACGGCATTTTGAGGCTGTTCCGCATCGATCCCAAGGCGCTGGATGACCAGGTCACCGAGGAAGAAATTCTGGAGATCCTGGGCGAGGGCGAGGAAAAGGGCGTCATTGAAGAAACGGAAAAGGATATGATCGCCAATATTCTGGATTTCAACGACACCACCGCCGGAGAGACCATGACCCACCGGACGGACGTGGTGGCCGTGGAGGATACGGACCCTGTCTCCGAAGTGGTGAAGGCCGCCCTGGAAAACGGCTGCTCCCGGCTTCCGGTGTATCACGAGGACATCGACAGCGTGGTGGGCATCTGCTACGTAAAGGACCTGTTGCCCTTTGTGGGGCAGGCTGTGCCGGAGGATGTGAAGCTGACAAAGCTCATGCGTCCCGCCTATTTCATTCCCGAATCGAAGAAGTGCAGCCACCTTTTTAAGGAAATGACGGAGCGGAAGGTGCAGATCGCCATTGTGGTGGACGAATATGGCGGCACCGCAGGTCTGATCACCCTGGAGGACCTGGTGGAATCCATCGTGGGCAATATCCAGGATGAGTACGACAACGAGGAAGAGGAAATCCACAAGGTCAGCGAAACCGCTTTCACGGTGGACGGCGCCACCTCCATTGACGAGATCGCCGATCTGACCGGCACGGACATTCCCGAGGGGGATTACGACACCATCGCCGGTCTGGTCACCGAGCGGCTGGGCCGGATCCCCAAGGAGGACGAGCAGCCCCGGCTGACGCTGTCCGGGCTGACCATCACGGTGCTGGAGGTGGAGGACAACCGCATCTCCCGGCTGATGATCGTGAAGGACCCGCCTCCGGAGGAAAAGGAATAAAAACGGAATCAGAAGCACGCAAAAGGCCTCCGGAAAACCGGAGGCCTTTTCAGACTGTCGAAAAATTTTTTGCAACCGTCCTTGGCTCCCTCTGACGAGGGAGCTGTCAACGCAGCTGACTGAGGGAGAGAGAGCCCTTAACAAATCTGCATACGCCGCCAAAAGCATAGGCCATCGCTTTCTCTCTCCCTCCGTCACGGCTTACGCCGTGCCACCTCCCTCGTCAGAGGGAGGCTAAGGTCAAGAGCAGCCTTCCCGAAAGGTTTATCGACAAACTAAAAAGGCCTCCGGAAAACCGGAAGCCCTTTTTCTATGGATCATATAGAGCCGTCCCTCTCTCACTTGCGCACAAAGGCCTTTTTCGGCATTTTGCAGATGGGACAGGTCCAGTCGACTGGAAGCTCCTCAAAGCTGAAATTGGGATCGCTGTACACATAGCCGCACACGGAGCAAACAAAGCTCTCGCCGCTGTTCCGGTCATAGGTCAGCTCCGGCGGCAAATACACGGGAGAATGCTTGGGTGCAGTTCCTCCCAGCTTTTCCTGATAGTACCGGTAGGACATGGGAGTGCCTACGGCCTCGTCGCTGCCGGCGGTGATCTCCGCCACAAAAAGCACCTGGGTCTCCGTCTTCAGCGTATGCTTTACCTTGCAGAGGAACCAGCAGCAGGTGTTTTCCTTGATGACCGGCACCCCCTCGCTGAGGACCTTATGGCGGACATTCTCCAGCTTATCCGCGTTCCTGCCGGACACAAAGCCCAAGGCGCCGATGACGGTGGCGGGAGTCGACTCGGACAGCACGGAAATAGAAAAAATCCCCGTTTTTTCAATGCATTCACAGCTGTAACTGATGCGGTCCATGCTCACGGCCACCAGGGCCGGAGTTCTCGGAGCGGCTCCGGTGATCTGCATTACCGTGTTGACAATACAGGCGCTGGGGCGGCCGCCGTCCTCCACGCCAATAGCATACATGCCGTAGGAAAGATTGCGCAATACCGTAGGTTTCATTTTTTCATTCCTCCATGATCTCTGGTTAAATGCCGGAAAGAGAACCTTTGACCTCTTTATCCTATAAAATATCCGGACGGAATATGCCTGTCTCTTTTGGAAGCTCAGTCCTCATACAGGGGATATTTCCGGCAGATAGCCTCCACCCTGTCCCGAAGCTCCTGAATGTGGCCGTCGAAGGGCTCCTCCATGGCCAGCGCAATGCAGGCCGCCACCTGGTCCATGTCCTCCTCTTTCAGGCCCCGGGTGGTGACGGCAGGAGTGCCCAGCCGCACACCGCTGGTGATAAAGGGGCTCCGTTTTTCGCCGGGGACCGTGTTCTTATTGGCGGTGATATACACCTCGTCCAAACGGCGTTCCAGCTCCTTGCCGGTCAGCTCAGACTCGCTAAGATCAAGGAGCATCAGGTGATTGTCCGTGCCGCCGGAAACCAGCTTCACGCCCCGGCTCAACAGGCCTCCGGCAAGGGCCTGGGCGTTGCTGACGATCTGTTCGCCGTACTGTTTGAAGGAGGGCTGGAGAGCCTCCCCAAAGCACACCGCTTTACCGGCAATCACGTGCAGAAGGGGGCCGCCCTGTGTCCCGGGGAAAACCGCCTTATCGATCTGCTTTGCGTACTCCTCCCGACAGAGGATCATACCGCCCCGGGGACCCCGAAGGGTCTTGTGAGTGGTAGTGGTCACCACATCCGCATAGGGCACCGGATTCTGGTGCAGGCCCGCCGCCACCAGGCCGGCGATGTGGGCCATATCCACCATAAGATACGCCCCGCAGGCATCGCAGATCTCCCGGAACTTTGCAAAGTCGATGGCCCTGGGATAGGCGCTGGCCCCGGCCACGATCATCTTTGGCTTGACCTCCATGGCCTGGGCCATGAGCTTGTCATAATCGATGCGGCCCGTTTCCGGGTCCACACCGTAAGCCACAAAACGGTAGAGGGCGCCGGACATGTTCACTGGAGAGCCGTGGGTCAGATGGCCGCCCTCGGCCAGGTTCATGCCCATTACGGTATCGCCGGGCTGCAAAAAGGCAAAATACACCGCCAGATTGGCCTGGGCGCCGGAATGGGGCTGAACATTGGCATGATCCGCGCCGAAAAGCCGGCAGGCCCGGTCCCGGGCAATATCCTCCACCACGTCGATGCACTGGCAGCCGCCGTAGTACCGCCTGCCGGGATACCCCTCCGCGTATTTATTGGTGAGCACGGTCCCCATGGCCGCCATCACAGCGGGAGAAACAATGTTTTCCGAGGCGATCAGCTCCAGGTTCCGCCGCTGCCGGGCAAGCTCCCGGCCCATGGCCTCCCCCACCTCAGGATCGTATTGTGAGACAAATTCTATGGTGTTCATCATATCAGGAAACATGAAAAGACCTCCTATGATCGGAAATAGATTCGATAGTAATTCATTATAGTCGAAAAAACGATTTCTGACAACTGGGAAATTT
Source organism: uncultured Acutalibacter sp. (assembly GCA_964600905.1). Lineage (GTDB taxonomy): Bacteria > Bacillota > Clostridia > Oscillospirales > Acutalibacteraceae > Acutalibacter. The sequence continues at coordinate 5,351 of CAZRLJ010000062.1, forward strand.
GCCGACTTGTCAATCGGTGTCAAAAGGTGTAGAATACTGGAGGTTCCTATTAGGAAAGGGTGAGAAAAATGACGAAAAAAGAACTTGCGCTGCTGGCGGTGGAGGCGCTGAAAAAGGAATATCCCGGCGCCGTCTGCTCTCTGGAATATCAGGACCCTTTGCAGCTTCTCATCGCCACCCGGCTGTCCGCCCAATGCACCGACGCCCGGGTAAACCAAGTGACCCCCGCTCTCTTTGCCCGCTTCCCCACACTGGAAGCCTTCTGCGAGGGCACCGAGGAGGAGATCGGCGAGCTGATCCGCTCCTGCGGGTTTTACAAGATGAAATCCAAGGACATCCTGCAATGCTGCCGGATGCTCCGTGATGAGTTTGGCGGAAGGGTCCCGGACAATATCGAGGATTTAGTGAGGCTCCCCGGCATTGGCAGAAAGACCGCCAATTTGATCGTCGGCGACATTTACGGCAAGCCCGCCGTGGTCACCGACACCCACTGTATCCGTATTGCCGGACGGCTGGGCCTGACAAAGAACATGGTTCCCGTCAAGGTGGAGGAGGACCTCAGGGCCGTCCTGCCCCCGGAAGAATCCAACGACTTCTGCCACCGGCTGGTTCTGCACGGCAGGGCCGTATGCACTGCCAGAAAGGCCATGTGCGAAAACTGCTGCATGGCGGCGTTCTGCAAGCGGACAGGCGTTGCCGCCGATGGAAAAAAGAAGGACGGCAAAAAGAAGAAGTCATAAAATAGGCAGAAGCCTTGGCCACCGTTCCGGGGAGCAAGGTTCTTTTGCGATACCGCACAATAAGGCGGCGGTTAAATGCCCAGGGCCTGCTTGGCCAGGCGGTCCGCCTCGTCGTTCCAGTAATTCCCGGAGTGGCCCTGTACCTGGATAAAGCTCAATTTCATGTGCTGCCGGGCCTTTTGACAGAATAGTGCATAGGCCTGTGTGCCGGGCCTGTTTGTCTTCCATTCCCCCATGCCCCAGCGGCCCACGCCGTTATAGTCGTGATAGATCTCCACCGCCGGGATTTTATGCTCCAAACAGTAGCGGATCACCAGCACAGACGCCATGATCTCCCCGGCCACATTGTGCATTTCCGCCAGGTCGGGGTCATCGTGCTTCTGGGAAAAGTCCACTCGCTGATGGTCGTAAAACAGCACGCCTCCGGCGGAAAACTCTTTGGTTCCGCTGTGGTAGCTACCGTCCACGTAGGCGATGGCCACCCCGTCCTTGTGGGGAGGCTCCGGGGCTTCCGCTTTCTGCGGCTTTTCCGCGGCAGCCGTTTCCCTTCCCGCCAGAAAGGCTTCCGCCTCCTCGTGGGTGGCAAAACCTTTATAGCGCGCACCGGGCACGCCGTCCACCTGGGCCTTGCACTCTGCCCAGGTAAGGTAAATGCCGCTGACGCCGCCCTTCCCCATTTTTACCGCGTAAAATTTCTTTGCCATGCTCCGCG
>CAZRLJ010000062.1:6902-10634 GCA_964600905.1 uncultured Acutalibacter sp.
CAGTATAATCTTTCCCCGGTAAAAAATCAACCGTCACTCATTTTGAGAAGGAGCTGCCATCCCATCATGAAACGAAATCTTCTCTGCAGGCTGTGCGTTTTGCACTGCGCCTTGCTGCTTCTCTTCGCGGGAGGCTGCAAATCTACAGAAAGCACGGGACCGATCCGTTCAGTTCTTTCCCCATCGGAAACGCCATCCTTGCTTTCCGACGCCCTGCCCACACCCACGCCTGCGCCTACCCCGATTCCCACACCTACGCCGGAGCCAACCCCCACGCCGGTCCCCTATATTTCCGCCGTGACGACCAGTGCTGTGAAGGCCTATTCTCCCGCCGGAGAGGAACAGAAGGCTGCCGCCGGCGAGGAGGTTTTGGCCGATCTCCAGGCGGAGCCATTGGCAGAATTCTCCGCCGGACAGCTTCTGGAAGTCTTTGATACAGAGGATCCTCTGTGGTACTCCTGCACGCTGGAGGACGGCTCCGCCGCCCTTGTCTACGGAGAATGCCTGTGCCGGGAGGGATCGTCCAAAACGCTGGTTGGGGAATATCTGGAGAATTCTTTCTCCCTTCTGGAAAAGGCTTTCCCCACGGGAAAATACTGGAACCATATCGGGACGGATATTCCCTACGGCCAGGAATCCCCACAGTACGTAACGGATACCCCCTGCCAGCATACCATAATGGGGAATTTCTACTGCAATTTCTACAGCGGCAGGACCGCCGACTACTTCTCCTACGGCGATTTGAACGAATGCCTGGGCTTTGCCAGCTATATCAGCGACACCCTGTTCGGAACGGACGCGCCATTCCACCAGTTTTGGGATCTGTCCCTGCTCCGGCCGGGCGACCACGTCCGCCTGCAGGAGTATGAGCACTCTTTCATCATACTGACCGTAGACGAGGAAGGGATCACCCTGGGGGAGGTCAACGAGAATTATGAGGACTGCCTCATTACCTGGGGCAGAGAAATGACCAACGCTCAGCTTGAGGCCCTTTCCTTTGACATCACCTGCTATTCCCGGTATCCCCTGTGCCCCGATGGGCAGGGCGGTTTCATCCCCTGGGATTGATTTTTCACAAACTGCAGCCTGTGGCCTTTCACCAGAATTTTCTGCCGCCGGGAGGGAAATTTTTCTTGCGGGAAAAGCAAAAAATCTGAAAAAGTGATTGATAAACACAACGGTATCCGCTATAATAAAACAGTATATTGGTGAAAATGCGTCATTCTGTTCAGAGGTGGAGTTATAGATGAAAAACAAAAAGAAAACTCTGGTTATCACGCTGATCTGTGTTGCCGCCGTGGCGGTGGCGGCTTTGGGCTTCTGGTTCTTCTGGATGAAGGATCACCTTGCCGCAAGAAGCGCTTCCCCTGTCTATGTCAGTCCCGTTGCATCCATCGTTGGGCTGAACACCGGCGCTTCTCCCCGCTTCACAGGTGTCGTGGAGCCTCAGGAAATCTACAAGATCAATAAGGACGAAACCAAAACCGTAAGCGAGATTCTGGTAAAAGAGGGCGATGAGATTCACGTGGGCGACGTTCTGTTCCGCTACGATTCTGCACAGATGCAGGATAGCCTGGAGCAGGCGAAGATCGACCAGGAGCGCATTGCCAACCTTCTTTCCACCCTGAAGTCCCAGCTGAACACTCTGAATGCGGAAAAGAAAAAGGCCACTAAGGACGAGCAAGCCTCCTATACCCTGCAAATTGACGATGTGCAGCTGCAAATCAAGACCCAGGAGTACGAGAGCCAGGTCAAGCAGGCGGAGATCGACAAGCTCCAGGCCGCCCTGGGGAACACCGATGTGCTCAGTGAAGTGGAGGGCATCGTCAAATCCATCAACAACAACAATTCCGGCAGCGTTTCCGGCGACTCCAGCGCTTTCATCAACGTACTTTCCTCCGGCGCTTTCCGGATCAAGGGCACAGTGACCGAGCTGAACCGGGACGCTCTTTCTCCCGAGCAGCCTGTGGTGGTCCGCAGCCGCGTGGATTCCGGAAAATCCTGGAACGGCGTGGTGAGCGTTGTGGAGCAGGAACCCGCCACCGACAACAATAACATGAATTATGGCTGGGGCATGGATACCGGCGAGAAGAGCTCCAAGTACAATTTCTATGTCAATCTGGAGAATACGGAGGGCCTGATCCTGGGACAGCATGTCTACATAGAAACCAGCCTTGCCTCCGCGGATGCCGTCGAAAAAGAGGGCCTTTGGCTGCCCGCCGTATATATCGTTCACGACGAAAAGGGCAGCTTTGTCTGGGCCAAGGACGCCGACGGCTGGCTGGAGAAGCGGGCTGTCATGCTGGGCGACTACGACACGGACAACGACATGTACCAGGTCAAGGACGGCGTCAGCTCCATTGACGCCCTGGCCTACCCCCGGGAGACCCTGATGGTGGGAATGCCCACGACCCTGGACGCCACCTATCAGTATGACGACACCTATGGCGGGAACTCCGCTGACGATTCTTACGGCGGCGTAGATCCCGCTGGCGATTCTTACGGCGGTGTGGATCCCGCTGGCGATTCTTACGGCGGTGATTTTGACGGCGCCGTCATTCCGGAGGACGGCTCCTACGCTGGGGACGGCGCTGACATGGCCGCCGATGGAAGCCCTGTCGATCCTGCCGCTGTTGGCGATGTATCTCCCGATGGTGAGAATGCTGTTACCGGGGAGGGCGATGCGGGATGATCCTGGAGCTGCGCAGCATCTTTAAGAATTATGAGCAGGGCAAGCTGGAGGTCCCCGTGCTGAAGGACGTTTCTCTTTCCGTAGACGAAGGAGAGTATGTCGCCATCATGGGGCCTTCCGGCTCCGGCAAAACCACGCTGATGAATATCATCGGCTGCCTTGATGTTCCCACCTCCGGCGATTATATCCTGGAGGGAGAAAATATGTCCCAGCAGAGTGAGGCCAGGATGTCCGAAGTCCGCCTGCGCAGCCTGGGCTTTGTCTTTCAAAGCTTTCACCTTCTTCCCCGGCAGTCTGCGCTGGACAACGTAGCGCTGCCGCTTTTGTATGCAGGAGTGAAAAAGAAGGACCGGCTGGAGATCGCCCAGAAGGCCCTGGAGCGCGTAGGGCTGGGAGACCGGCTGGAGTTTAAGCCCACCCAGCTTTCCGGCGGCCAGTGCCAGCGGGTGGCCATTGCACGCGCCATTGTGAATAATCCCAAGCTGCTTCTGGCCGACGAGCCCACTGGCGCACTGGACACCCAGTCCGGCGAACAGATCATGGAGACCTTCCAAAAGCTCAATGATGAAGGCGTTACCATTATCATGATCACCCATGAAGCGGAGATCGCGGCCCACGCACAGCGGGTCCTTTATATCCGTGACGGCCAGCTGACCGATAAGCCCGTCACCGTACAGCTTCCTGAAAAACCTGCTTTTCAGGAGGTTTCTCTGCACCCGAATACCGATTTCTCCAATACGGTGAAAGAAGCGGTTCCCGCGCAGGAGCCTGCCGGAGAAGCTCCTGCTGAAACCATAGAGATCCCGGCGGATATTTTCCGCACCCTCTCCCCCACGGAGGAAACCGCCATTGAGGCGATCCCTATGGAGGATTCCCTTTCCGGGCCAGAGGTTACACCGGAGACCAAACCGGAGGTTGCACCAGAGGTTTTGCCGGAGCCGGAAACCACTGCCGAACACGTGGACATTCCCACTAGTGTGTTCGAGACCATCCAGCCGGACGAGGAAGCGGTTGTGGAAGAAGCCGCCCCCGTGGAGGAG
>CAZRLJ010000063.1:0-10547 GCA_964600905.1 uncultured Acutalibacter sp.
TCCATTAACATGAATAGCTTCGGCGGAAGGGATCGGCACCTGATGGATTGCCGGTATTATAACAGCGAATACGGGCAATATCGCATTGATTGGGAGAAGTGGGCGCAGATCGATAAGACCGGGACATGGCAATCTTTCCAGGACTACATACGATCCAGGAAACCGGATTTCCTGTTCGTGCAGGAAATGCTGATCAGCCGGTATGAGAAAATCGACTTCTTAGGCGAAATGAAGGAATCGGGCTATCGATACGTTGAGGAAGGCCTGCCGGAAAGGGGAAATTATTCCTTAACCATGGCTTTCTACAGGGGAGAGCGGCCAAAGTATATACAACCACCGGGCAACTATCGCGGGAACCGGACTGTGATCTGCCAGGACGCCGGGGCCCTTCTGTGCGGAACCCATTTCCCCTATGAATCTGATAAAAAATTCTTGCGCTGTATGGATCAGTTCCTGCAGTCCAGGAAGGGTGAAGATCTATTGCTGATCGGCGACCTAAACGCCAACGATCCCACCCGGGGCAACAAGCAGCTGGTAAACGCCCTCCTTGGAGAAGGCGCCATGATCGATCTTTGGACTGCGGCCGGGAATCCGGAAGACGCTCCGACAGAGGCAAAGTATCATGGCAGGCTGGATTATGCCCTGGCGTCGAGGTCCCTTGCGGGAAAGGTGCAGAGTGTGGAAATCGATCCGTTTCCAATGGAGAGCGGTATGACCGACCATGCGGCTGTTATCGTTGACCTTTTGAGATGATCCGGCAAAGGTGTAAGGAAACCGGCGGACACCTCCCATTGAGAGGGAGGTACCCGCCGACAGTCTGAAGATGTACCACTTCCACGAGAGCCTAATTGAAAATAGTCATGGAAACGGGAGCAACAACCTCGTTTCTTGGAGTCACTCAGCTATACATTGGGTAAAAACATTCTGGATTTGTTTTCGTTTTTGATCGTTCCCACGACCTTTCCTTCCTTCACGGCAGAGATATAGAGGTCGCCAAAGGGATTAGCAGACATCCATTTCACAAGGAGGTATCCGTTGCTGTAGCCTATGGATTTTATCGTAAAACGGGCGTCTTCCGTTTCAAAGGAGGCGGAAGAAAACTCCTCCGTCACCTCTTCTGTTTCGGGATTGATTTTGACGACGCTTTCTGGGCCGAAAATAAAGAGCCCTTCTCCTTCTACGGCACAGATATTGGCGGAAGCAGCCTCATCCGCCGGTCCGAGAAGCTTCGGCGCGTCAAAGCCGGAGACCTTTTGAATTTCACCTGTCGCTTTGTCTATCTGCGCAACATACAGTTGCAGGTTTTCGACCGCCATCATGCTCGGTGTAAAAAGAACATATAGCTTGCTGTCATCCATCATAAAGGCGGTCAGTGTCAGGTCTTTTGCGTAATACTTGTTATCCGGTGTGGTAAGGCCGCTTATATCGTATTCCTGCGTTTCGTTTTCTCCCTCCGTTAACACCAGCTTTTCGTGATCGGCTGGAAGGTCACCCCGACTTGGGTGCATCAAAATACTGTCTTTGTAGCAGGAAGCCCAGAAATCTGCATACTTCACTTCAATGGTATCAGAGCTTAAAACCGATCCGTTGGTAACCAGGTAGTCGCCGCCATCCCACCACAGGAGAGATACTATAGCCGCGCTGTACCCGGATGCAATGGGGCTTTTCTGCCGGGTTTCTCCCGTTTCTGGGTTCCATGAGACAGGGTAATAGAACATCTCATTTTCCCCCTCCTGCTGCCTCAGCAGCATCACTTCATTGCTTTTTGGCTGAGCACAGGAGCAGAGCACGCAAACCAGCGCCATACACATGATAAGGGAAAGAAATCGTTTCATATCAGCATTCTCCAATCTGAAATCGTTTTTAATTAACGGATAAGGCACGGCAGAGAAACGGTGATTCTTATCTCTGCCGTGCCCCACCGCCAGCAGTGGTCAAAAGCTATTTACGGCACAGCCGACCTCCGAAAAAATATCCTACGCAATTATTCGGAAAGTCTTTGCTTTCATGTATTTTAGGATAGTGTAATTTTGTAGAATACATATTCGCCGTTATTCGTAAAGGGGCAGTGCCATCTGTCCTGCGTATGGGCCGTGAACCGATGAATCGAGTTTGACCAGAGGACAGACTCCTTCGGTAGTTTCCTACGGCATTACTCTTCCCATCGGACTCAACCCCTCTTAAATGAAATTGATTGTTTATATCTTCGAATATTAATTAACATTTACCTACTGATATTATTATATGTTACAAGCGTTAAATGTCAAGTTTTTTTGCTTCAATACTTCAATCAATAATCGTTGATATTTCAGTACACAGTTCTTTATGAAGTATGAACCAGTGTTCGGTGTTTTCAAGCTTAACGAAAACGGGAAGAAGGAATGTGATCGATGCCTTTTCAGAGGACGACCGGAAACCGGAGCCCGCAGTTTTGATTGGTTGAAAACCGGAGAAATTTGTGATACAATGATAAAAGATAATCTCTGTTTGGAAGATTCCTCTGAAAGGGTGAGAACATATGGCACGGGAGCGGTATCTGCGCGGAATGAAGGACGAGCCTGCCTTCCAGCGGGAGCAAAAGGAAATGACCCCAGCGGAAAAGCGCAGAAACTGGTGGTATTATCACAAACTGATGATTTTGGGCGCGGTGGTGCTGCTGGCCATTCTGGCCAGCATTTTCTGGTCGATCTTTGGTAAGACAAAGCCGGATTACACCATTGCCCTTACCACCTCCTTTGACATGCCGGAGGCGGGAATTTACGAGCTGGAGCGCTGCATCAGCGAGTATGCCGACGATAGAAACGGCGATGGCAAAGTGAAGGTGACGGTTCAAAACTATGTTTTCCCGGGGCAGGGCCCCACCAGCCCGGACGATGCGGACAGGCAGATCGTGTCCATGTCGAAATTTGTGGCAGATTTTGTCACCAACGACAGTATGATCCTGCTTTATGACGAGACGGCGCTCCTGATTCTGGAGACCGATCTGGAAGGGCTGTTCCTCTATAACGACGGCTCCAATATGCCCGACGGGGCCTCGGATTTTGAAAACGCCTGGACCGAATGGAAGGACTGTAAGGCTTTTGCTTCCTTTACGCCGGTGCTGGACGATGACTTGAGCTTCGACAGTGAGACCATGCAGGTGCTGTACAATCGGCTGCGGATGTCCATCCGGAAAGCGGAGGATACCTCCATTGAGAGGGACGAGAAGAGCCTGGCGTATCATGCCGACAGTCTGGAGCTGTACCACAGGCTGATTTCCGGGGAGAAGGCAAAGCCTACAGCAGAGCCTACGGCGGAGCCTGCGCCGGAAGGGGATGGGGCGGATTAGTCCCTGGCCCCCTTATGCAGTTTTTTGAGACTTTGGCTCGTCCAATCAGTGAATTTGTGGAAGGGAGGGAGCAGAATGGCGAAAAAGCGGCCGGACAGGATCAAGCCGCCTATCCTATTCGTCCTGTCGGGCATCCTTTTGGTTGTCCTCCTGTTTGTGTGGCTGATCGCTTTCCTGAGGGCCCAGGATGAATCTGCTGTGGAGGCCTTTGCGGGATCCGTTGTGGAGCCCGCTGGGGAGGCTTCCGCTTCGCTCCCTGAAACAGCGGGGGAAAGCGGATTTCTGGTGCGGGAGCCGGTGCAGCTGGCCGGGGAAAATGAGCAGCTTGACGATCTGCTGGTTCTGGTGAACAATGAAATTCCCCTCCCAACGGACTGGAAGCCGGATCTGCGTACCTATTGGGAGGATGTTCAGGTAGACAGCCGCGTTCTGGCGGACCTTACCGCGCTGATTGATGCCGCACACGAGGACGGCGTGGTGCTCTGGGTGGCGTCCGGATACCGCAGCATTGAGGCGCAGGAGACCATCCTGGAGCGGGGGATCCAGCAGAGAATGAGCTGGGAGAGCATGAGCAGGGAAGAGGCGGAGAAGGACGCCCTGCGCACCATTGCCAAGCCGGGATACAGTGAACACCACACAGGCCTTGCGGTGGATTTCAACGACGTTACCGATGATTTTGAGTCCACTGAGGAATACTATTGGCTTGCCGAACATGCGGCGGAATATGGCTTTGTGCAGCGCTACCGCCTGGACAAGGTGGAGATCACCGGCATTGACAACGAAAGCTGGCATTACCGCTATGTAGGGAGGGAGCATGCCGAGGAAATGGGCCGGCTGGACATGTGCCTGGAGGAATATGTGGAGTATCTGAAGGAACAGGAATGATCTCCTTTTTGAGGTCTGAAGAAAAAACAGCGCCGGATATTGCATCCGGCGCTTGCTTTTTCCCGATTCTATTCCTTTTTCAGGGCTTCTTCCGTTTTCCGGCGCTTGGCCTCGATCTTCGGGACGATCCACAGTACCACCAGAGCGCTGGCAATTCCCAGAACCGCTCCGGCAAGCACGTCCGTGGGCCAATGGAAAAACAGAACGACCCGGGAAAAGCCGATGAGGGCAGCCAGCACCAGGGCGGGGATCCCCCATTTTTTCAGGCAGCAGAAATATACCGTGGCCACTGCAAAGGATGTGGCGGCGTGGCTGGAGGGAAAGGAGTACCCGCTGGGCCCCGGCAGCAAAAGGGAAACCTCCTCCGGGAACATCTGGAAGGGCCGGGGACGGCACACAATATTTTTCAGGCACAGCTCGCTGATCAGAAAGGAAAAAGCAATGGCGTAAAGTGCCAGCAGCCCGCAGCGACGGGTCCTTTTGAAGAAAAACAGCACCAGCGACAGGACGATCCAGAAAACGCCGGCTTCTCCCAGAAAGGTGATCCCGGAAAACACCACGTCCGTGACGGGGTTGTGGCAGTGCTCCTGTACAAAGCCCATCACCGCTCCGTCAAAGAAATTGATTCCATCCATGCCTTGTCCTCCTTGAACGTCTTTTTCTTGCAGTCAGTATATCACAATGCCCGGTATTTTCCAATCCCTTTCCGTCGATTCATAAATTTGTCCTGTCCAGCGTATTTATGGGAGAACTCAGGAATGCCGAGGAGGAAAGAAAATGGAGCTTCACAATGTCAGCTGGCAGGATGCGGCTGGGCGGCTGGAAACGGACCCGGAGCGGGGACTGAGCCGGGAGGAGGCCGAGGCCCGTCTGCGGCGATGGGGAAAGAATGAAATCGCCGAGGGCAAGCGGCAGAATCTGCTGCTGCGGTTTCTGAACCAGTTCAAGGATTTCATGGTTCTGATCCTGCTGGCCTCCGCCGCGGTTTCCTTCTTTGTGTCCCGTATGCGGGGAGACAGCGAGTATGTGGATTCCATCATCATCCTGGCCATTGTGGTGTGCAACGCGATCATCGGGACGGTCCAGGAGCTGCGGGCAGATAAAGCCATCGATGCGCTGAAAAAGCTGTCCTCGCCCCACGCCAAGGTCCTGCGGGACGGCCGCAGGATGACCATAGAAAGCAGCAAGCTGGTCCCCGGAGATGTGGTGATCCTCTCCGCCGGCGACCTGGTGCCTGCGGACATTCGGCTCATCAAAAGCGTGGAGCTGCGGGCGGAGGAATCCGCCCTGACCGGCGAATCTGTTCCCACGGAAAAGGACGCCGGGGCCATCTGTCCGGAGGAAGCCACCCTGGGGGAGCGGCGCAACACCGTATTTTCCTCCACCGGAATTTCCTCCGGGGCAGGGGTGGGCATTGTGGCCGCCACCGGCATGGATACAGCCATGGGGAAAATCGCCGGAATGCTGGAGCGGGAGAAGGCGCCCCAAACGCCTTTGCAGCTAAAGCTCAAGCAGACGGGGAAGGCCCTGGGAATCGGCGTCGTACTGATCTGTGCCGTGATCTTCGGACTGGGCCTCATTCAAAAGGTAGAGCCCCTGGAGATGTTCATGATCGCCATCAGCCTGGGCGTGGCGGCTATTCCCGAGGGCCTTACCGCCGTGGTAACCATCGTGCTGGCCATGGGGATCAAGCGAATGGCCCAGAAGCGGGCGATCATCCGGCATATGCCCGCGGTGGAAACCCTGGGCAGCACCCAGGTCATCTGTTCTGATAAGACAGGGACCCTCACCCAGAACAAGATGACCGTGACCGCCTTTTCCGGCGCTTACGGCGAGGAGCGGCTGGATGGCCCGGCGGCGCAGTTTTCCCTGGAGTTGGCGGTGCTGTGCAACAATTCCGAAGCGCTGGACGGGAAAATCGCGGGGGACCCCACAGAAACAGCTTTCCTGCGGGCTTGCGCTGTTACCAAACAGGTGCTGGACCAGCAGTTTCCCAGAGTGGGGGAGATTCCCTTCACCTCCGCACGAAAGATGATGACCACCGCTCACAGGATCGAAGGGGGCTATCGGATCGTGTCAAAAGGCGCGCCGGATGTGCTTCTGGCCCGCTGTACGGGAATTCGGCAGGGAAGTACCACCGCGCCTCTCAGCGGATCGGTCCGGGCAAAGCTGCTGGCCGACAATTCCCGGCTGGCGGACCGTGCTCTCCGGGTGCTGGCAGTGGCCTATAAGGATGTGACGTCCCTGCCTGCAGATGACGGGGAGATCGAGAACGGCCTGATTTTCTGCGGGCTCATCGGCATGGAAGACCCGCCGCGCTCCGGGGTGAAGGCCGCCGTCGCCCAGTGCAAAAAGGCGGGGATCATTCCTGTGATGATTACAGGGGATCACGCCGCCACCGCCCTAGCCATCGGGAAGCGGATCGGCATTGCGGAGGAAAGCGGCAGCGTCATTACAGGACCGGAGCTGGACCGTCTCAGCGAAAGCGAGCTGAGCCAGAAAATATTCGACTACCGGATTTTTGCCCGGGTTTCACCGGAGCATAAGGTAAAGATTGTCAAGGCCTTTCAGCGCCGTGGCATGGTGGTGGCCATGACCGGGGACGGCGTCAACGATGGGCCTGCCCTGAAAAGCGCGGATATTGGCTGCGCCATGGGGAAAAACGGAACAGAGGTGGCAAAGTCTGCCGCCGATATGGTGCTGACGGACGATGACTTTTCCACCATTGTGGCAGCGGTTCGGGAGGGCAGGGGAATCTACCGGAATATCCGAAAGACCATCCACTTTTTGCTCTCCTGCAATATCGGGGAAATTCTTGTGGTGTTCGTGGCCTTTTTGCTCCGGGCGCCGGCTCCTCTGCTGGCCATCCAGCTTTTGTGGGTCAACCTGGTGACGGATTCCCTCCCGGCTTTGGCTCTGGGCGTTGATCCCATTGAACAGGACGTCATGGAGGAACCGCCCCACAAACGGGACGAAGGTATTTTTTCGGGAGGTATGGGCTTTTCGGTGGCCGTAGAGGGATGCCTGGTGGGGGCCCTGGCGCTGCTGGCCTACACCATCGGTCGGATCTGTTTCGACACCGATCCCATGGAGCCCTGGATCGGCCGCACCATGGGATTTACGGTGCTGAGCCTTTCCCAGCTAGTTCACAGCTTCAATATGCGCTCTGAGCATTCCATTTTGAAGCTGGGGATTTTTTCCAACAAAAAGCTGGTGGGAGCCTGTCTGCTGTGCGGGTTGATGATGGTCAGCGTGGTGGTGGTTCCGCCCCTGTCCCTCCTGTTTAAGACGGCGGCCCTCACCGGATTCCAGTGGCTCATTGTGGCCGGACTTTCCCTGTTCCCACTTTTGGCGGTAGAGGGAGAGAAGCTGCTGATGGACGCTGACAAGAAAAAGCATAGATAAAAACGGAGGCTCCCCAGGGCATTTGGCCCAGGGGAGCCTTTCTCTATTTTGTCTTCAAAAGTGCCGCCAGGTACTCAATATTTTCCTGGATGGGCTTTGTGCCATCTGCGTGAAGCACCGGGATGTGCAGGGAATTCAGCCAATTTTCCACATCTTTTTCCGTTCTGCCTTCCACCATAGTGAAGAACGCCTCCTCCGCCTGGTAAAGGTCGCCGCCCGGCAGCATCCGGGCTCCAAATTTCTCAAAGGAGCGGCGGCGGATGCGCTCCATGCGCAGCTCCTTTGGAACAGAGAGAAAAATCCCTCTGGTGAACATTTTTTCCACCTCAGCGCCGTAATTTCCCCTTACGGCAGCCAGGATACAGGCCTCGTTCCTTTGCAGGGCTTCCAGCAGGAGGGAAGAGACTTCTTTGCTGCTGCGGGCGCTCTGATACGGTTCACCCGGATTCCGATGGGGAAAGTAAAAGTCTTCGACGTCCAGGAAGACATAGCCCAACCGTTCCGCCAGACTGCGTCCCAGAGTAGACTTGCCCGCGCCATTGCCGCCGCAGAGGATGATCCTATCCATTGTCCCGCCAGGCCTCCTTCATCATTTGGATTTCTTTGGCGTATCCGTTCAGGTCATTGGGCGTCTCCAGATAAAAGGGAAGATTGCGGAGAGCGGGATGATTGACGATCCGCACCAGTGCCTCCATGCCGATTTTGCCCTCGCCCAGCTTCTGGTGACGGTCCTTGTGGCTGCCGCAGGGATTCATGCTGTCGTTCAGGTGAATGGCCCGAAGCCTGCTCAGCCCGATGATCCCATCGAATTCTCCCAGAACGCCCTCCAGATTCCCTACAATATCATATCCGCCGTCCCACACATGGCAGGTGTCCAGGCAAATGCCCAGTTTGTCGGCCAGTTCTACCCGGTCCAGGATCCCGCGAAGCTCCTGGAAGCTGCGGCCCACCTCGCTGCCTTTTCCGGCCATAGTCTCCAGCAGAACCGTGGTGTGCTGGTCAGGGGAGAGAATCCTGTTAAGCAGAGCGGCGATCATCTCAACGCCCCGCTCTGCGCCCTGCATCACATGGCTGCCGGGATGGAAGTTATACATGCTTCCTGGGATGTGTTCTAGACGGGAAAGGTCGTCCGCCATGGTATTTTCCGCAAACTCCCGCAGGCCCTCGTCGGCGGCACAGGCATTCAGCGTATAGGGCGCATGGGCCAAAATGGGGGAAAAGCCCTGCTCCTCCGCCAGCTGGTTATAAGCGGCCACATCCTCAAGGTCCAATTCCTTCGCCTTTCCGCCCCGGGGATTCCGGGTGAAAAACTGAAAGGTATTCGCGCCGATTTCCACCGCCGTTTTTCCCATGGCAAGAAAGCCCTTGGCGCTGGAAAGATGACATCCGATTTTCAGCATTCCTCTTTCTTTCTCCTTCCGACAATGGGGCGGGTAAGCTGGAAGCTGTCCGCCACCATATGTTCAATTTCCCCGTCCGGCACAGAGCCGTTAAGTATGATGGTGTTCCAGTGGGTCTTGTTCATGTGATAGCCCGGAAGCACTGCGTCAAAGGCGCTTCGCCAGAAGCCTGTCCATTCCGGGTCGCACTTCACATTGACCTGCAGCCGTCCCTGGTATTCGTAGAGAAAGGCAAAGCCCTTCTTGTTGCTTTTATGGCGCATGACGGTCCAGTTGCCGTCGTCAAAGGGATAGTCTTCGAAAACATCCTCTCCCAGGGAACGGCAAAATTCGATCACGGTCTTTCGGCTGGTCAGGTTTCTTTCAGCAGACATTCCATCACCCCGATCTCCCGCAATACCCACGGATTTTGGTCTCCTGCGGCAATTTCCCTGTTCTTCGCCAGCGCTTCCGGAAGGGTGATCCATACCGCCCGGAAGTTATCTTTCACCTCGTAATCGTCCAGCTCCAGCGGGACGGGGGCCCGATCTTCAATTTTGCAGAAATAGTAGTAGGAATCCATTTCCAGAATGTCGGCGGTGATCCCTTTGCGCCGTTCCTTTGCCAGAAGCCATTCCCGTGGGGAGCCGGGCTCCATGGCGTATCCGGTTTCCTCTTTCAGCTCCCGGGCAAGGGTCTCCTCATGGCTTTCTCCCGGTTCCGCACCGCCGCCGGGAAACTTGTAGTCCCCGAATTTGTTGGTGACCAGCAGGAGCTCTTTTCCCCGGAAGATCACCCCCCGGATGGCCGTCCGGTGAAAGACGGAGCCGTTTTCTGGATAGTTTTTGGCGTCAAAGAAAAGCGTCTTCACTGTCTCATTCCCTTTCCAGAATGTTTGTGGTGATAAAGTCCACGCCCCAGGAAATCAGCCGCTCTGCATCAGCTTTTTCGTTGACGGTCCAGCAGTTGACCTTGATGCGCTTTTCGTGAAGCTGTTCCACCAGCCCCTTGGTGAGGGCCGGATAATAGACGTCCAGATCCATCTTGTCGGCAGCCAGCCTGTCGGGCAGCTCCGGAGAAATAGTTCCAGCCAGGAACTGGCAGGGCTGGTGGGGGAGAACCTTTCTGACCTTCACAAGGTTTTCGTAGTCAAAGGCAATGAAGACCACATGGCTGAGCCAGCCCAGCCTGTCGATCCGGCGGATCATCTCCTGAATTTCCTGGTCGGTGAACGCGGATTTCAGCTCCAGCACGCAGACCTTTTCATACCGTTTGCAGATGGTGATGTATTCCTCCAGGGAAGGGAGGTGAAGGTCGGCCCGGTCCTTCGTGCCGTCCCGGTCGCAGAGCTGAAGCCTCCGGATAGAATCAAAGGTGCTTTCTTCCACGTTTACGCTGTCCTTTGACACCCGGGCAGTGTTGTCGTCGTGCAGGAGAATGAAATGCCCGTCCCCTGTGCGGTGAACGTCCGTTTCAATCCCGAAATAAGTACGGTTGCCCGCCGCCACAAAGGCGGAGCAGGTGTTTTCCATTTCCAGCCCGCTCAATCC
>CAZRLJ010000064.1:0-10491 GCA_964600905.1 uncultured Acutalibacter sp.
TCCCGTGTTCGTCATGGGTTGCCTGTTTGTTGACGGTGATGGTTTGGTTTTCGATATCCAGGTCAGTCCAAAGGAGAGCAACCAGTTCCCCTTTTCTCAGCCCGCTGACCAGCTCCAGATAAAACATGGGCAGGACGCCCCGACGCTCCGCTTCATCGAGATAGGCTTTCATGTCTTCGGCTCGTAGAATTTTCATTTCCTTCTTCTCAATTTTCGGGGCGATACAATCTGCCGTGGGGTTACGCTGAATAAGACGTTCTTTGACCGCCCTTTCCAACGCATTGTGCAGCATGAGATGGATTCCTCGGACAGTGGAGCTACTCAGTCCCGGTCGCGTAAATTTTTGTTCTTTTCTTAGCCGTCCGTTTTCCTGCAGATCCTTGTACAGTTTTTGAAGGTCACGGCCTGTCAGCTTACTCAATTTGATACTGCCGATTTTCGGATTGACGTGCAGCTCGATATTTCTTCGGTAGTATTCAGCAGTGGAGACTCGCACGTTGGGCTTGGCATAAAGATTATACCAGTTTGTCAGCCACGCTCCCACCGTGTAATCGTCCATGTGACTGACATCCAGTTGAGCTGCGGTTTCTACTGCTTGCTTCAGCTTTTCTCGAACTTCAGCTTGAGTTTTGCCCAGCACGTTCTTGATGATCCGCTTGCCGGTGTCCAGATCATAGCCTGCGGTGTACCGGCCTTCCCACCGTCCGTCTTTTCGTTTGCGGAGACTGCCCTCTCCATTCGCTCTGCGTTTCGCCATATGATTTCCCCTTTCATCATTTGGAATGTTTTGCGGTTCTGTGAAACAGAATCCCGCCGTTCTGAAAGGGCGGGAAGCAAAACTTCCCAGCTGAAAACTTGTTTTCAGCTTGCACTCCTTTCGTAACCACAGACATTACCACAGAACCAGCTGCTATGTCTATCATTTTCTCGAAAATATTTTTGATTCTTCTTTGTTTTCTGTGGTGCAGTTTTTGAAAGGGTTTTCTGTTTTTCAAAAGCATACTTCACAGCATACGAAAATGTGCGCAGAACAGGTGGATTTCCCTGCCGTTCTGCGCACTGACCGCATACTTGCTAAATTTGCAGCATACCTTTTCGACCTTGCGCACGGCGTTGCCGGGCGCAGTTTTTCGGGAGTGGGCGGCCTTTGGCAGCACACTTCCTTTATCCTGCTCAAATATAATCCATTTTTTCAACGGGGCTATTTCGTAAAAGTCGAGAACAACCCTACCGCCACTCTTTCCCACAGCGGCTCAAATTTGCCGTTTGACCTGCTGGGTGGTGTCCCTGCTCTACCGAAAAACCAAACCGCTCACAGGGGCCTTTCTGCGCCCAACAGCTGTTGTTCGTTGTAAAACTCCAGTGCGGATTGGATTGGACAGATCGTAAATTTGAGATTGCCGTTCCATTTTGAGCCGTCCTTGCGGAACACAGAAGTCTTTTCAGTTTCAATCAAGCCTCTATTCTCAAGGCTGGAAACATATTTCTGAACGGTGTTTCTGCTAAGCCCGACCGCCTTTC
Organism: uncultured Acutalibacter sp.; assembly: GCA_964600905.1. Lineage (GTDB taxonomy): Bacteria > Bacillota > Clostridia > Oscillospirales > Acutalibacteraceae > Acutalibacter. Next base: position 1,522 of record CAZRLJ010000064.1, read on the forward strand.
CAATTGTCCGAAAACTGGGATAGCAGGTAAAACTTTTCCGATCCTCACAGCGGAGGAGATAGGAATATACAGCTATTTCACCAGCGGATAAACCTAAAGAAAACAGGCAGTTAGGGGTCTTGAAATAATCTCGATTAGGGTTCAGCTTTGGATATTTCTGGAAGGTTATCGAGCACCCCCAGACACATTTTCTTCCACCCACTGAATGAATTTCTCCTTGGGAACAACCAAACGGTTCCCGATTTTCAGAGTGGGGAAGTCATCTTGGTGGAGTAGTTCGTAGCTGCTTGCCGGAGAAATTCCCAGCACTTGACCAATCATTTTTGCGTTGAGGAACAGTGGCAGTTCCTCGTAATTCTTGTACTTGCTTTCGGTCATGGCGTCAATCCTTTCTTGAAAATTTTGAAAAAGCCCTCTGTATAGAAAGACACTTGCGAAGCATTTGTAAACCAAGAATCTTGAAGAAATTTCAGAAAACAAAAAAGGGAAGAGCCCCTGTCTCACCAGACAAAGGCCCTCAGTTGTGTGTGAACTTTCTTCAGTCGCTTTGAAACTGTCATCTTGGATACGTCAAGGATTTCTCCTATGGCTTCCATTGACAGCTCTTCCTCGTAGCGCAAACGGAGCAATTCCTGTTTCGGTTTCTCCAACACAGCCACGGCTTTCCGCAGATTTTCCAGCCGGAGGTTTCTTACTACAAGATCATCCAGCGGGTGCAGTGCGGGCTGCTTCGGGGACAGCACCGTTTCAAGCTCTCCTTTACTAAGGTGCCTTTCGTCCCGCTTTGCCTCCGCACGCTGACGCTTTCGATCTTGTTTGAGAAATTCTGCGACCTCCTTTGGCACTGAAATTCGTTCACCTTGGTAGAACACTTCGGTCAAGCACATTCCTTTCCGTTTGCAGAAAAGAACACTCACGTTGGCGACGCAATCGCCAAAACATTGCGGACGATCATGGATTCCCTGCACCCGGAGACAGTTCAGTTGTCCGATGCGGCCCATGAAAGCCTGAGGTCAACAAAGTGTGTCCCTCACCGTAAACTATGAGTTGCGGCTTTTGCCGTCTCTATTTTAGCAGGAAATGGGCAGAAGGACAAAAACGAATTTTCGACTTTTGCTTTTTGCAGCAGCAAAACTGCATTTGTTGTTTTCTGCATATCAGAATTTAAGCACGCTTAGCACAACGGATTTTATGCAAGATTTTGGCGAAATATTTTTCAACTTGCACACGCAGTTCCATTATTTCGCTTCGAGAATTTTCATGAATTCCTCCCCTGTAATAGTTTCCTTTTCATAGAGGAATTTTGCCAGCTCATCAAGCTTTGGACGATTATCCGTCAGGATATGTGTGGCTCTTTCATGCTGTGTCTTTACAAGCGCTATCACCTGCCGGTCGATCTCTGCCTGCATTTCGGCCGAACAGACGAGAGAAGCGTCTCCACCCAAATACTGATTGGTCATCGTCTCCAGTGCGACCATGTCAAAGTCATCGCTCATGCCATACTGGGTAATCATCGCGCGTGCCAGCTTCGTAGCCTGCTCAATATCATTTGATGCGCCTGTTGTTACAGACCCGAATATAACTTCTTCCGCAGCTCTTCCGCCGGTAAAGGTTGCAATTTTATTTTCGATTTCCTCTTTTGTCATCAGATAATGGTTCCCCTCGTCAACCTGCATAGTATATCCAAGAGCACCGGAAGTCCGGGGCACGATGGTGATCTTCTGCACCGGAGCGGAGTTGTTTTGCTTTGCGGCAACCAACGCATGTCCGATCTCATGATAAGACACCACCAGTTTTTCCTTGTCTGTCAAAATGGCGTTTTTCTTCTGGTATCCCGCAATGACGACCTCTATGCTTTCCTCCAGATCCGCCTGTGTTGCGAATTGCCTCCCGTCCCGCACTGCCCGTAACGCTGCTTCGTTCACTATGTTAGCAAGCTCTGCGCCGGAAGCTCCTGAAGCCATACGCGCAATCTTGAGAAAATCTACATCGTCCACAACTTTTATCTTTTTCGCATGGACCTTGAGAATTTCTTCTCTGCCCTTCAAATCAGGCAGCTCAACAGGTACCCGTCGGTCAAACCGTCCCGGACGGAGCAGCGCAGGATCTAATGATTCCGGGCGGTTGGTAGCTGCGAGAATAATAACTCCGGTATTTCCCTCAAATCCGTCCATTTCTGTCAAGAGCTGATTCAATGTCTGCTCCCGTTCATCATTGCCGCCCATCTGACCAGAGTTACGCTTCTGACCAATGGCATCAATCTCATCGATGAAGACGATGCAGGGAGCTTTTTCTTTTGCCTGCCTGAACAAATCCCTGACCTTCGATGCCCCCATTCCGACAAACATCTCCACAAACTCGGATCCTGATATGGAAAAGAACGGCACGTTTGCTTCTCCCGCAACAGCCTTTGCAAGCATTGTTTTTCCGGTCCCGGGAGGGCCGACCAGTAGAATTCCCTTGGGCATGGAAGCGCCGATTTCTTGATATTTTTTTGGATTATGCAGATACTCCACGATCTCGGCCAGGTTTTCCTTTGCTTCATCTTCACCGGCAACATCTGAAAACCGAATGCCGTCTGACGATTTTACATATATCTTTGCGTTACTTTTTCCTATATTAAACATCATCGAATCCGATCCGCCGCCAGCCCTTTTCATTAGTCGTTGTGACATAAGCTGACCGATTCCGAAGAAGAGCAGCAGCGGCAGAATCCATGACAGAAGGAAGGTCAAAAGCGGCGAGGTCTGTTCTATGATTTCACTTCCAAAGATAGCCCCGGATTGGCGAAGACGATCTAAAAGGGTAGGGTCATTCATCAGACCAGTTTTATAAACGGTGCTTTCTCCCTTATCGGTAAAAATAATTTTGTTGGTCCGGACTTCGACACGTCCTATATTTCCTTCTTCTGTCATGGACATAAAAGTGCCATAATCCACTTCTTTTACCTGTGCCTCTATAAAGTGCGGCAATACCAGAAAGTTAAACAACATCAGCAGCCCTAAAGCGATACAGTAGTAGAAAAGCAATGGCTTTTTTGGCGATTTCACTTCGTTCATCTCAAGTCCTCCGTTTTGGGTTCATGTTTCTCACCCTGATCAATTATGGCATTTTTTATGGAGCCGAAGCAACAGTTTGCTTAATTCAACTGCTAGCAGCGGCATGAGGGAAAACAAAGCAACGATCCACCATTCCTTTGCGGTTAGCAAACAAAGGCTGAAAATAGTCCTGAAATACGGAACCAGCAAAATGATTAGAAGCACAAGCGCTGATGCCACAATTGATAATAGAAGATGAACATTGTGACCGTTTCCGGTGGAAAAAATCGACTCTGTATTCGACCTCTGATTCAGTGCGTGCAGTAATTGCGAAATCGACAATACCAGGAAAGCCATTGTCATGCCAACTGCATAACCTCCCATGTGTGCACCGACCTGAAAGGCTCCGATCGTAGCGGCGGAAATGAAGGCACCATGCAGACATACCCGAACAACCAATCCCCGCTCAAACAGAGTTCCGGATTTCACAGGCCTACGCTTCATGATATTCTTACTTGCCGGATCTACGCCAAGCGCCAATGCTGGAAGCGTATCGGTAATCAAGTTTACCAGAAGGATTTGTACCGCCAAAATCGGTGCGTCCCAATTAAACAGTGTTGCAATAAACAGAGTTAAGATTTCAGCAATATTCCCTGCAAGCAGGAATTGAATCACTTTCTGGATATTACGGTAAATACGCCGCCCTTCCCGGATCGCATACTCAATGGTGGTAAAGTTATCGTCCATCAATACCATATCCGAAGCGTCTTTTGCCACATCCGTACCTGATTTCCCCATCGCGATTCCGATGTCAGCTGCTTTCAAAGCTGGAGAATCATTTACTCCATCGCCGGTCATAGCGGCAACCTCGCCATTTGCCTGTAACGCTTTTATAATCCGCAATTTATCGGAAGGGGAGACGCGCGCAAAAACAGTCGCTGTTTTGACAGCCTCTTTCAGTTCATCATCGTTCATACGATCCAGTTCAGGACCGGCGATTACTGTATTCCCGTCTTGGAAAATATGAAGCTGTCTTGCAATTTCAAGAGCCGTGACCTTATGATCACCAGTAATCATAATGACACGGATCCCTGCTGTATGACAGGTTTCGATTGCCTGAATTACCTCCTTGCGCGGTGGGTCAATCATGCCGGTCATGCCAATAAATGTCAGATTGCTTTCAACGTTTTCGTTCTCATCTTCCGGTACATAGGTCAACACTCTCTTTGCAAAACCCAGAACACGAAGGGCATCTTCCGACATACTCAGGCATAGATCAAGAATTTGTTTCCGATCCGAATCCGTCATATCCCGGACACCCTGTTTTGTCAAAATCTGCGAGCAAAGCGGCAGCAGTTCTTCAACCGCGCCTTTTGTATAAGCCACAATTTCATCACCTGCTTGATGGACGGTCGTCATTCGCTTACGAACAGAATCAAAGGGTTGCTCAAAAACTCTCGGCATGGCTTCTTCCAAAGCGTCTATATCCACCCCATACTGCTTTGCAAAAAGAAGAAGTGCTGATTCTGTTGGATCGCCGATAAACGTTCCCTCGTGATCTGGATCAAACGAAGCGTTATTACACAAAGCAGCTACCGAAAGCAATTCCCGACCTTCTGATGGAAGAGCAGAGAGAGCGTCAACCTGTACTGCAGTTCCACTTTGATAATTTGATTCAAGTGCAATATGTGTAACCGTCATTCGGTTCTGCGTCAGTGTACCGGTCTTATCACAGCAAATTACCGTGGCGCTTCCTAATGTTTCTACCGCCGGCAGCTTGCGGATAATCGCATTCTGCTTTGCCATTCGCTGCACGCCCAAAGCCATAACAATTGTCGCAGTAGCCGGAAGTCCTTCCGGGATAATTGAAATAGCAAGTGAAACTGCCGTCATAAGCAAGGGAATCCAGGGTCGTCCGTACAAGGAACCTATCAGGAAAATAACAACACAGACAATCAGACCGACCACGCTTAGTGTCTTGCCTACGGAATTCAGCTTCCGCTTCAGGGGCGTATCCAGTTCATCCTGATTGTCAAGCATACTGGCAATCCGGCCTACCTCCGTATTCATCCCGGTTCCGACAACCACACCTTCCGCATTGCCATACATGACAATGGAAGATGTATAAGCCATATTCACTCTGCTTCCCAGCGGAGCTTCTGCATCCAAAACTGCTTCGCTGTCTTTTTCCACAGGAAGAGATTCGCCTGTCAATGAAGCTTCCTGCACAGCCAGCCTGTTTTCCTGAATAAGTCGAAGATCGGCCGGAACAATGGCTCCATCTTCTAAGAGTACAATGTCCCCCGGAACCAGTTCACTGGCAGGTATGATACTTTCTTCGCCCTCCCGGCGTACACATGCTGTAGGTGCACTCATCTGTTTGAGTGCTTCCAGAGCATTGGTAGCTTTATTTTCCTGAACAACTCCGATTACAGCGTCAATCACAATGATTGTAAAAATCACGATTGCTTCCGTCCATTCTCCAAGGAACATAGAGAGAATCGCCGCTCCGATCAGAATAAGCACCATAGCATCGGTAAGCTGTTCCAGAAGCATTCTCCCGATACTTTTTTTCTGCTTTTTGCAGAGTTCATTGAATCCATAATATGCAAGCCGGTTTTCAGCATCCCGATCACTTAATCCATTACTTCCGGTCTCCAGCTTTTGCATAACATTTTCAATTGATTGCGTATGCCATAACAAAGGCACATCGCTGTGGTTGTCGTTCACAAACGGCACCTCCATAATTCATTTTGAATATCTCAAGTTTTGTTAGGTCTATTAAGATGGCACCTCAAAGAAAAATATATTTGAGCTAATCACTTTTGCGTATCTATGACACACAGACAGTGACGGTGTAGGATTACCACAATCTGATTATTGTTCGACTGTGTCAAACTCCTGCCAGAAACGTTTTGCAATGCTTTGATAGCCTTCTGTATCTACAAGATAGCTCATACCGTGATCTGCTCCTGGCACAATCAGCAGCCGCTTTGAAGATGCACAGGCACAGTAATTCTGGTAAGTCATCTCAACAGGTACGAAATGGTCGTCTGTTCCATGGACAAACAAAACAGGTGTTTTGCTGTTCCGCAGAGCTTCAATGGTGGAATAATTAAAGCCATCAATTCGATTTTTTCTATCAAAGAGATTCCCAGCAACTAACCTGCGCAGATGAAAGGGGATATGAAGGTTGTCGTTGGCTACATGCTTCCATATCTCATTTGGGGAAGTAAAGCCACAATCTGCCATAATCCCGTGAACATTTTCCGGAAGATCCAACCCTGCGGCCATCAAAACCGTTGTTGCGCCCATAGATACGCCGCACAGGTAAATCGGCAGTTCAGAAGATTTATTATGAAGCATCCATTGAATCCAATCCAGGCAGTCAAATCGTTCGGTAACGCCGAAGCCGATATATTCTCCTCCGCTGCTGTTCTGGCCGCGCTGCTCTGCAAAAAGTATGCTGCAATTGTTCTCATGCAGGAAGTCTGCCACCAGCCCAAAATCTTTGCACCAAGAGGAGCGCCAACCATGCATAGCAATCACAATGCGTTTTGGGTTATTGCAGGGATACCAATGACCCACTAAGTTTATTCCGTCACGAGAGGCAATACTTACCGCCTCCATCTCAGTTTCAGAAAGCTTTTCAGCAGCCGTTTTCTGTGCTTTAAAAAATTCCTCGTCTTTTAATGTGCCGGAAATTAAGTCACCCGCCTTTTCCATTATTTTGGGGGCCTTACGGTCAAGCGCGGTCCTAACAAGAAACCTCGTCGTCATATAGGAAGTGATTCCAGCGAGAGCCGATACGCCAATCATGGTTCCCACTGCCTTTACAACCGTTGACTTAGAAAGTTCCATAATCGTCACCCTTTCCTATCCGTCTTTATTCTGTATATTCTATAAACCAAAATGGAAAAAAGCATAAATAAAAGCTCAATGCACAAAGCGGTAATGAAAAGTGGAGAGTGAATATCTGTTATGCTCATTCCCATAATTGGGCGATTCGTTCTATTGCGGCCGCCGAATAGATAACTGCACATGCTCCGCTAAGCACCACTATTTTTTTCATGAACTTCATTTCCTCTGTCGTTATATAAAAGAGGTGCGCCAGGCAAAAGCTCGCCGCACCCATAAGCGGCTTATCGCCGTTTTAATCCATAGACCTCCATGTAACATCAATTACATTGTCATTTTTACTTGCCTTTACTACACTTGAAATGCAATGCACAGTATAAAGGCTTTGCATGCCTCCGAGGATCAGTAAAATTCCCACATAGATCATTAATGCGGTGATTCCGTCAAAGGGATTTAGGATCAGGAAGAAGGCAAAAATTATGCCGATGATTCCCAACACTAAGGACAGTACCCAGTTGCCAATCCCAAGCCTCCGCATTTCAACAGACATCTGAATGTCAAAGATGCTTCCCATCACAATATAAATTCCGGCGACGATGGGCAAAAAGGCAGCTGCGCCGAGCGGATGGAGCAGGAGGAGGATCCCGGCTAAAATGCTGAAAATTCCCCAGATCAAATCGTGCTGAAAAAGGAGCCCTGCAAAGCCGAGCTGAAAGTAACGTACAATCTCATAAATTCCCGTTCCGATACAAAAGGCGCCCAAAATATAGCAGACGGCCACAGCGGATATTTTTGGCCAAATCAGCACCAAAATGCCGAGAACCAGCATACAGATGCTGATGATGATCGCCCACAGTCGAAACTGTTTCCATTTTTCTTTCATTTTGACATCTCCCATTCTTTTTCACTAATCCAATGCCCTTTTCAGATCCTCAGCCAGGTCGGTCTGCTCCCAGGGCATGGCGACGGCATTGTTCCCAAAGTGGCCGTAGCAGGAAACAGAAGCATAGACAGGGCGGGTCAGCTCAAATTTCTTGATGATCGCTGCCGGGCGCAGGTCCACCCGGTTCTGCACGATCTCATACAGGGCGGATTTGGCCAGCCTCTCCGTACCAAAGGTATCGATCCGTACGGAAACAGGTTCCGAAAGGCCGATGGAGTAGCCCAGCTGCACCTCGCATTGATCGGCAAGCCCGGCCGCTACAATGTTTTTCGCAATGTAGCGGGCCATGTAAGCACCGCTTCTGTCCACCTTTGTGGGGTCCTTCCCGGAGAAGGAGCCGCCGCCATGACGGGCATAGCCGCCGTAGGTGTCCACAATAATCTTCCGTCCGGTCAAGCCGGAATCTCCGGCCGGTCCACCCACCACAAAGCGCCCGGTAGGATTGATAAAAATCTGTGTGTTCTGATCCAACAGCTCTTTGGGAATCGTCGGCACAATGATGTGCTGCCTCATATCGTTTCGTATGGTTTCGATTTCCACATCCTCACAGTGCTGTGTGGACAAAATCACGGTGGAGACCCGTTTGGGGCGGTCGCCTTCATATTCCACTGTGACCTGGGCCTTCCCGTCCGGAAGCAAGTACGGCAGTTCTTGGGTTCTGCGCACCCGTTCCAACCGCTTGACCAGCCCGTGGGCAAGCTCGATGGGGAGGGGCATGAGATTTTCCGTCTCTCGGCACGCAAATCCAAACATCATGCCCTGATCCCCGGCGCCGCTGTTCAGTTCCCCGTTTTTTTCCCTGCGGGTAATTCCTCTGGCAATGTCGGGAGACTGCTCGTGCAGGTCCACAACTATTTTGCAGCTTTCCGCATCAAAGCCTCTGCCCGGCGCAGTATAGCCGATTTCCGCAATCACCCTTCTGGCCACCGCTTCATAGTCCACCTTGGCCGTGGTCGTCACTTCGCCGAAAATGTGAACCTGATCGGTGGCACAGGTCACCTCGCACGCCGAACGGGAGTCAGGATCCTGCCGCAGCATTTCATCTAAAATCCGATCTGCAATCTGGTCGCATACCTTATCCGGATGTCCGCTGGTCACAGATTCCGATGTAAAAAATTGATTCATGATTTT
>CAZRLJ010000065.1:0-10263 GCA_964600905.1 uncultured Acutalibacter sp.
AAAACGACCTGAAGCACACCACCGGCGTGCTTTCCATGGCCCGTTCCATGCGGCCCAACAGCGCAGGCTCTCAGTTTTTCATCATGGTGGACAACGCGCCCCATCTGGACGGCCAGTACGCCGCTTTCGGCAAAGTGATCGAGGGGATCGACGTGGCCCAGGCCATCGTCAACGCTCCCCGGGACCGGGCGGACCGTCCCCATGAGGATCAGATCATGGAAAGGGTCACCGTGGAAACCTTCGGTGAGGAATACCCCGAGCCTGTCACCGGACCCGAATATTGACCGGCCCTTCGCCGGGAGCCTGTCATTCCACCCGCTCCCGGATCAAATCGTTTCGTTTCGGCTCCTCTTTGCTCACTTTCAGGGCAGAGAGGAGCTTTTCCATGCCCCTTTGGAGCCTTCCTTGGTCCCGGGCATAGAGCATGGCAACGTCCTGGCCCCGTTTTGCATAGTCGCCTACGGTTTTCAGCAGAACGACCCCCGCACCATGGTCAATGGCGCTTTCCTTGGTCTCCCGTCCGGCTCCCAGCTCCGCTGCCGCCAGACCGCAGAGCTCCGCGTTCAGGTGAGAAATGTACCCGCTCTCCGGCATCTTCACCCGACAAACTTCCGTTGACAGGGCCAACTTTTCTGGCTCCCGGAGACAGCCGCTGTCGCCGCCCTGGGCTTCCACCGTGGCGCAGAGCTGCCGAAAGGCCTTTCCGGAGGAAAGAGCCTCCGCCGCCATCTGCCGGGCCTCCTCCAGCCCATGGGCCAGCCGGGCCAGCCAGACCATATTGGCGGCCAGCTCCAGGCAGAGGGCAGTAAGCCGTTCCTCCCCCTGCCCCTGCAAAACCTCCACAGCTTCCCGAACCTCCAGTGCATTGCCGATATACCTGCCCAGGGGAATATCCATGTCCGTGATCAGGGCCACTGTCCGGCGGCCCACCTCTTTGCCGATGTTCACCATCTCCCCGGCCAGAGCACGGGCCTCGGGCAGGGTTTTCATAAAGGCTCCGGAGCCCACCTTCACGTCCAGCAGGATAGCGTCCGCTCCGGCGGCGATCTTCTTGGACATAATGCTGGAGGCAATCAGCGGCAGGCTCTCCACCGTGTCGGTGACGTCCCGCAGGGCGTACAGCTTTTTATCGGCGGGGCATAGGTTTCCCGACTGGCCGATCAGCGCCATGCCGGTGCGGTCCACCACATGGAAGAATTCCTGCCGGGGCAGGTCTGTGCGATAGCCGGGAATACTCTCCAGCTTGTCCACGGTGCCGCCGGTATACCCCAGCCCCCGTCCGCTCATCTTGGCCACCTTCACACCGCAGGCCGCGGCAATGGGCCCGGTAACCAGCGTGGCTTTATCCCCCACGCCGCCGGTGGAATGCTTGTCCACCTTCACGCCGGAAATGGGAGAAAGGTCCACCGTGTCGCCGGACGCCGCCATTTCCAGGGTCAGCATCCCTGTCTCCCGGGAAGTCATCCCCTGAAAACAGATGGCCATGACCAGGGCCGCCGCCTGGTAGTCCGGGATCGCCCCTGCCGTATAGCCGCGGACAAAGAAAGCGATCTCCTCTTTCGTCAGCTCGCCGCCTATTCGTTTTTTGTGAATGACGTCCACCATGCGCATGATGATCACTCTTTCCGTTCAGGTCCCAGGTTCTCCGGACCGAAAGAAACTGGCAGCAGCTCCGCCAGCGTGTGTATCTCCAGCCCGGCTCCATCGGTGAGAATGATCTGAAAATCATCCCCGCAGAATTCCCGCATCACCTGCCGGCACACGCCGCAGGGAGCGCAAAAGCCTGCCGGCGTCTCTCCGGCCGATCCTCCCGCTATGGCAATGGCTGTAAAGCTCCGTTTTCCCTCGCTGACCGCCTTAAAAAAGGCGGTGCGCTCGGCGCAGCTTCCGGGGGACAGAGAGGCGCACTCGACATTGCAGCCCTCGTACACCGTGCCGTCCCCGCACAGCAGCGCCGCTCCCACAGCAAAGCCGGAATAAGGGCAGTAGGCCCTCTCTCTGGCCTGCATGGCATGTTTCGCCAGCTCCTGATATTCCTGTTTCGTCAAGCGGAACGCCCCCTTTACGCAGTCCCCTCCAGAATGATCCTGCCCAGCTCCTGCCGGGTGGGAAGGCCCTCGTTGTCGCTCTTATGGGCAATCTGAACAGCGCCCATCACATTGCCCCGGAAGGCGGCCTGCTCCAGGGTCTCCCCTTCCGCCAGGGCGCTGATCACTCCGGCGGCAAAGCCGTCTCCGGCGCCAACGGTGTCCACGATCTTCCGAACCGGGAAGCCCGCGGAATAGCCCGCCTTTCCGCCCCGCTGGGAGAAATAAGCGCCGTCGCCTCCCAGTTTTACCACCACGTTTTTCACGCCCATGGCATGGTAAAACTCTGCCACCCCCTCCGGGGTGGTACGTCCTGTCAAAATCTTCCCCTCATTCATGCCGGGCAGCACTGTCTCCGCGCTCTCCGCCAGGGAATTCAGGGTGGAGACCATTTCCCTTTCACTTGCCCACAGCTGAGGCCGGAGGTTGGGGTCAAAGGACATGGGAAGGTCCAATGCCGCCGCCCGGGAAACCAGCCGCTTGGTAGCTGCCAGGGCAGTCCCGGAAACCGCCGGGAAAATGCCGGTCACATGGAGCCGCTCGCAGCCGTACAGGTCCAGCCGGTCAATGTCATGGGTGGTGATACGGGAGGCCGCCGAACCCTTCCGGTAGTAGGCGATGTCAGGGTCTCCCTCCTGGGTAAAGCCCTTGAGCATAAAGCCCGTCAGCTCTCCCTCCGCCTGCATGACCAAATCGGTGGAGACGCCGTTTTTCCGCAGGCCGTTCAAAACTCGCTCCCCCATGGGGTCGAAGCCCACGCGGGTGCAGTAGGCGGGCTGATGGCCCAGCCGCGCCAGGCCCACCGCCACGTTGTATTCCGCGCCGGCAATGGAAGCGGTAAAGGTCTCCACGCCGCTGAGGGGGCCTGTCTCATTGGCCATGAACAGGCCCATGGGTTCTCCCAGTAAAACGATTTTCATGGATACTTTCCTCCCAAAGGCCGCTGGTCACACGGTAGTTTTCACCAGTGCGCAGCTTCCGGAAATCTTCACGGTTCCGCTGCCTGCCGGAACAAAAACGCTGTCTCCAGCCTTGCAGTCCACGGTATTTTCTCCGCCGGTAACGGTTCCGGTCCCCGCCGTAAACACCAGGGAGACAAAGGAGCGCTCGTCCACGGTGAGCTCCACCGTACCCTCCACGGAAACGCGGGCCGTGGTAAAGTATTTGCAGGAGGCCAGCTCCCGCAGGCTGCCCCCCGGAATCTGCCTCTCCCCGCCCTGCCGGTCCGTGGTGTCGGAGGGAGTCAGCTGAGCCACCTCCAGAGCCTTTTCCACATGGAGCTCCCGGGGCCTGCCGTCGGCTCCCCGGCGGTCGTAATCGTAAACCCGATAGGTGCAGTTGGAATTCTGCTGAATCTCGCAGATCAAAATTCCCGCCCCAATGGCGTGAATGGTCCCGGAGCGGATAAAGAACACGTCGCCGGGGTGGACGTCCACCCGGTTTAAGACCTCCAGCACCGTATTGTTTTCAATGCGCCGCCGGAACTCCTCCCTGGTGAGCTCCCGGTTCACGCCAAAATACAGGAACGCCCCGGGCTCGCAGTCCAGCACCACCCACATTTCCGTTTTTCCGTATTCTCCCTCCACCCGGAGGGCGTATTCATCGCTGGGGTGGACCTGGATGGACAAGGCGTCCTTGGCGTCGATCAATTTGATGAGCACCGGAAAATTGTCAAAGGCTTCGCAGTCTGTTCCCAGAGCGGCCTTTCCCATCCGTTCAAAATATTCGTTCAGGGGCAGTCCGTCAAATTCGCCGCCATCGATGACGCTCTGCCCGGCAGGGTGGGTAGACAGCTCCCAGCTTTCGGCCACCTTGTCAAAATCGCATTTCTTGTGATACACGTCCCGGAGCTTTGTGCCGCCCCAGAGATAATCCTTGAACGCCGGACGCAGTTTTTCGATTTTCAACTTGATTTCCTCCCCAATGATTCTATCTGGCTTATTCTTACTCTGCCAAACTGCTGAGCATGGCGGAGACCACCGTACCCGCGGTCTCAATGCCGCCGTCGCCCTCCTCCACCACCACCGCAAAGGCGTAGGGCGAGTTCAGGGAATCGCAAAAGCCCACCATCCAGCAGTTGGGGCCTTTGCCCTCCCCCACCTCGCCGGTCCCGGTTTTGGCGCAGACATTCATACCCTCGGGAAACAGCCAGTCCCCGTAATAGTGCTGCACATTGCTACGCATCATGGCCTTCAGCTGGGCCGCCGTGGTGGAGCTTACCAGCTCGGGGGCGCCGCTGTCGGTCAGGCTGCCAAAAAGGTCGGAATTTTCCGTCATCCGGGGCTCCGCCCCCTGGCCTCCCCCGGCAATAGCGCCCATGAGCACCATCATGTGGTAAGGGTTTGCCAGCACCGTGTACTGGCCCACGCCCGCCCAGCCCAGCTGGTTCTGGTTACAGCCGGACAGGTCAATGGTGCTTTCCGCAATGGGAATGGACCCAAAAGAAAGCTCCGCATTAAAGCCCATCTTTTCCGCCTGGGCCTGAAGGGTCTCGGCCCCCAGGTCCGCGGCCAGATGAGCAAAGTACACATTGCAGGAATTGCCCAGGGCGGAATAGGCGTCCTGGACGCCGTGGGCCTCACCGTGAAGGCAGGTGATGTCGCTGCCTCCCAGCTCCTCCCGGCCACAGCACTCGTAGGTTCGGTCGGACCAGGAATCGGGCCACCGCTCCATGGCGGCAGCCAGGGTGACCAGCTTGAAAATGCTGCCGGGGGTAAAGGAGCCGGACAGGGTATTATCCAAATACGCGCCCTTATAGGCGTCGTTTGTTTCAATGTCGTCAGGCATCAGGCCGGGATCGAAGGTGGGGGCGCTGACCCGCACCAGCACCTCTCCGGTCTTATAGTTATAGAGGATGGCGCCGCCGCTGTGTCCGTTCATGGCCCGGTAGGCCGCCGCACAGGCGTCCTGATCCACGGTGAGCTGCACGTTTCTCCCCAGAGAGCTGAGCACCGTATCGTTGAGGCCGGTGATGAGATTGTACCCGGAAAGCTTGGCGCTCATGGTGTGCTCTGCGGACACGCTGATGTAGCCGTAAGGATCCCCCACCGTGTGGAGCAGGGCCCGGCGGACCGTCTCGTCCTCCGCGTAGATCCGTTCCCCGTCCTGGGAGGTGGCCAGCAGATTGCCGTTGCGGTCGGTGATGTCCCCCATGTTGGCGGAAAGGTGGCCGTTGTAGGGCTGCATGGCCCACTGGCCGCCGTGAAGAAGCAGATTCACCGTAAAATAGCCGATGCCGCCCAGAAAGGCCAGCAGAAGGAGATAGAGCACAATGGAACGAAATCCCACTGTTTTCATCAGGCGGTCCCCTCCCTTCTCTCATGTCTGCTCCGGGCGGGAGCAGGCTGGTTCTTCCGTCCGGGCTCCCGGGCCCCGGCGCTGCGTCGGGAAGCGCGGCGGGCGGCGTAGGTCCGCTCGTCGGAGGCCTTCAGAAAGGCCATCAGGCCCCACACGGAGATCATGCTGGAGCCGCCGGAGCTGATGAAAGGCAGCGTCACGCCGGTCAGGGGCAGCACGTCGGTGGGGCCGAATACGTTCAGGCAGGTCTGGAACAACAGCATTCCCGCCGTGGCGCAGGCCGCAATGGAGAAGAAGGTGGAGCGGCTGCGGGTCACATCGCTTCTGGCGTACATAACGAATAACGCCAGGGCAAACAGCACCACCAGCCCCAGCAGCAGGCCCTGCTCCTCGCAGAGCAGGCCAAACACCAGGTCGCTGTCGGAGGCTGCCACAGGATACAGGCAGCCCTTGCCCAGGCCTATGCCGAACAGTCCCCCGCTGGCGATATAGGTCAGGGTCCGGGTCTGCTGGTAGCCCATGCTGTCGTTGATGTGCTCCCAAACATGTCCCCAGCCCGCAAAGCGGTCCATCACGTAGGGGCGGAATTTCAGAATCAGAACCACACCCAGGCAGGCGCCCACCAGCACCAGGGCGATGGTGCGCACACTGCCGGAACGCATGAAGGCGATGATGAGAAAGCAGGCAAAAAAGATCACAGCCGTGCCGAAATCCCGCATAATGGCCAAAAAGCCGATGCAGGCCCCGGCGAAGATCAGAAATTCCGTAATATTTTTCTTGGTCTGGAGCCTGTCCAGCGTGGAAGTGCCCACAAAGACAAAGGCGATCTTGATAAATTCCGAGGGCTGTACGCTGAGAGGCCCGATGAAGATCCAGTTTTTCGCGCCGTACACGGTGCTGCCGATCACCAGCGTCAGGGCAAACAGAGCCATGGCGCCCACGCCGATGCCGATGCGGCACTTAGCCACCCGGTCCATATCGTTCATAAACCAGATGAGAAAGCAGAACAGCAGCACACCCAGCAGCATGGCGGCGATCTGGGACTTGACGCCGCTGATGTCGTGAGCAGCCAGCAGATTGATGCCGATGCCGGACAGCAGGTAGGCCACGGTCTCGATCTCAAAGCTCACGTGGCGCCGGACCCTCATAAAGAACAGATAAAGCCCCCATCCGGCGGCCAGCACAATGGCGCAGGGGATCAGCGGAGCCAGGGAAATTCCCGCTTCCCCCAGGCCGGACAGACAGCTCTGAAAGGCCATGAGCAGATGGACCAGCGTGGCCACCGCCATCAATTTGAAGGGGGAGGCCGCCTCCGTGGAAAAGCCGGTAAACCGCCGCCGCTTCTGCTGATTGTCCCCGTCCGTATTCCACAAGGTCAGGGTGGTGCCGCCCAGGGTGATCTCGTCGCCGATATTCACCAGCTGCTTGTCCTCCACCTTCCGGTTGTTCACCAGCACGCCGGACTTGGAACCGGTATCGCAGATGACCCAGCCCTCGTCCCGGCGCATGAGCACCGCGTGGTCCCGGGAGACGGAGGCGTCCGGAATATAGATGTCACAGCTTCTGCTGCGGCCCAGGGAATTCTCCCAGTACAGCACCGGGAACCTGGTGCCGGAGCCCTCGTCCCACAGGGTGATCACCGGGTCCCGGCGGCGC
This sequence comes from uncultured Acutalibacter sp., assembly GCA_964600905.1. Lineage (GTDB taxonomy): Bacteria > Bacillota > Clostridia > Oscillospirales > Acutalibacteraceae > Acutalibacter. Next base: position 7,041 of record CAZRLJ010000065.1, read on the forward strand.
TGTCCCTTCCGGAAGGAGGTATAGCTGCGCCACACCACATAAAGCGCCATCACCGGCACTACAGCCCGAATGATCAGCAGCACCAGAGGCGTGACCCCGGAGTGCAGAAAGTCAGTGATAAAGTCCAAGCCCATTCATCTCCTTTCATCCCACAGGACGGGAAAGCTCTCAGTCTTCGCGGATCACCGCGATCTCCCCGCGCTTAAAGATATGCCCCGCAGGCACAAAACCGCGGACCATGGACAGGGGATACACACGGGAGCCGCGGCCCACTACCGTGCCGGGATTCAGCACGCTGTTGCAGCCCACCTCCACATGGTCGCCCAGCATGGCCCCGAACTTTTTCAGGCCTGTTTCGATCTTCCCGCCCTCCAGGCGGACGGTGACAAGGCTTTTATCCTGTTTCACGTTGGAGGTGACCCCTCCCGCGCCGATATGGGCCTTGTAGCCCAGGATGGAATCCCCCACGTAGTTGTAGTGGGGCACCTGCACATTGTCAAAAAGGATCACGTTTTTCAGCTCCGTGGAATTCCCCACCACGCAGTGGGCCCCCACCAGGGCCTTTCCCCGGATAAAGGCGCCGGGGCGCACCTCGGTCTCCGGCCCGATAATGCAGGGGCCGGCAATGTAGTTATTGGGGTATATCGTCGCCGTTTTGTGGATCCATACGTTTTCTCCCCGCTGCTCATATTCCCCAGCAGGGAGGCTTTTGCCCAGGGTCAGGATAAAATCGCCCAAGGCGGACAGGGCCTCCCAGGGGTACTCAGTCCGCTCCAGCAGGGGGGCTGCCTGGGTATGGCTCAGGTCAAACAGAGCCTTGGTGGATAGCTGTTCTTTCATGCTCGCTCTCTCCTTTTCCTTCTGTAAAAAGACAGATGGCGCCAATCTTGGCCCGGCTTTTGCAGGGTGCTGCGGATCCAAATTGGCGCCATCCAGCTGTTCTTTATTCAAGCCGTATCACGGTCCTGTCGATGGTCTCGATCTGATCCATGTTCAGCTGGAGGTCTCCATCCTCGGTGAGGCGGATGTCCAGGGGCACCGTGCAGGACTCCTGATCGTAAGAGATATTTGCCAGCTCCCGCTTGCAGAATTCCAGCACCTCGTCCACAAACAGCTCGTTGGCGTCGGCTCCGGTAGCGGTGGCCTCCAGCCGGGCGGCCTCCTTGATGGTTTCGATGTCTCCGCTGCGGCCGGAAAAATTGGAAATGGGAGCAATCTCCACCTCCAGATAGTAGCCGCTTTCCACCTTCCGCTCGTCCTTCACCGTGTACTTGCACAGGCACAGCGCCTGACGCATGATCACTTCCAGCTCCTGGAGCTGTTCCTCGGAAGGACTGACCTCGTAGGTGTTGCAGAAGATCACCGCCGCATTATCCACCGTCGTATCATTGTACTGCTGGGCCTCCTCCTGGGTCACGGAGGCGATGCGCATCAAATCCTCATGCTGCCCGTAGTAGCTGCTGTCCAGCAGGGCCTGAATATAGGCAGACACGTCATAATCCGCAAAATCCGCCTTTGGGATGGTGCAGGCGGAAAGGGACAGGGCCAGAGCCGTCCCCAGGATCAAAGCCAGTAGTTTCTTGAACCATTTTTCCATATAGAATACCGTTCCTCCATCCGGTTAGCGTTACTCGTTCCTGCCGCAGCACTTTTTGTATTTCAGCCCGCTGCCGCAGGGGCAGGGGTCGTTGCGTCCCGGCTTCGCGGCCTTTTTCACAGGCTGCTTGCGCACGGTCCTGTCTCCGGCAGTGCCGGCGCCGGTGGCCTTTGCCACCTGCTCCCGCTGGGGAGCCTCCTTGGTGCGCAGCCGCACGGTAAGGATCATTCTGGCGGTGTTTTCGCGGATGGAGGCGATCATGGCGTCGAACATGTCAAAGCCCTCCAGCCGGTATTCCAACACCGGGTCGTGCTGGGCGTAGGCCCGCAGGCGGATGCCGTCCTGAAGCTGCTCCATGGCGTCGATGTGATCCATCCATTCCCGGTCCACGTTTTGCAGCATGACTACACGCTCCAGCTCCCGCATGACCGGAGAAGTGTATTCCTCCTCCCGCTTCTCATACAGGGCGGCGGCTTTTTCCTTCAATTCCTCCACCACAAAGGCCCCCTCCAGGTCCTCTATCTCGGCAGGGGTGAATTTCAGGTCCTCCGGGCCGATGAGCCAGCCCAGATAGTGCTCCCTAAGGCCGTTCAGATCCCAGTCGTCATGAGGGGCTTCCTCAGGCAGGAAGCGCTGCACGTTCTGCTGGATGGACTCCTCGATCATCTTCATGATGGCGTCCTTCATATTCTCGCCGTCCAGCACCTGGTCCCGCTGGCCGTAGATGATCTGCCGCTGGCTGTTCATGACCTCGTCGTATTGCAGCACGTTCTTCCGAATGCCGAAGTTCCGGCTCTCCACCTTGCGCTGGGCGCTCTCGATGGAGCTGGACACCATGCCCGCCTCGATGGGCACGTCGTCCTCGATTTTCAGCCGGTCCATCATCATCTGGATCCGCTCGCCGCCAAACAGACGCATCAGGTCGTCCTGGAGAGAGATATAAAACCGGCTCTTGCCGGGGTCTCCCTGGCGTCCGGCACGGCCCCGGAGCTGATTGTCGATCCGGCGGGACTCGTGGCGCTCTGTGCCGATAATGTACAGGCCCCCCAGCTCCTTGACCTCCTGGGCCTCCGGAGCAATTTCCGCCTTATATTTTTCGTTGAGCTCGGCAAAGGTCTGCCGGGCCTTCAAAATTTCCTCGTCCTCCGTATGGCTGTAGGCGGTGGATTCCACCAGCTGCTCCTCGGTGAAGCCCATCTTCCGCATTTCGGCCTTAGCCATAAACTCGGCGTTGCCGCCCAGCAGGATGTCGGTGCCGCGGCCGGCCATGTTGGTGGCGATGGTCACAGCGCCCCGGCGGCCCGCCTGGGCCACGATCTGGGCTTCCTTCTCGTGATACTTGGCGTTGAGCACCTGGTGCTTTACGCCCCGCTGCTTCAGCATACGGCTGAGAATTTCCGATTTTTCAATGGTGATGGTGCCCACCAGCACGGGCTGGCCCGTCTGATGGTGCTCCACGATGTCCTCGATCACCGCATTGTACTTGGCCTGCTCGGTCTTGTACACCACATCCGGGCAGTCCTCCCGGATCATGGGCCGATTGGTGGGGATCTCCACCACGTCCAGCTTGTAGATCTCGGAGAATTCCTCCTCCTCGGTCATGGCGGTGCCCGTCATGCCGGAGAG
>CAZRLJ010000066.1:0-10034 GCA_964600905.1 uncultured Acutalibacter sp.
AATGTTTGCAGTCATTGAGACCGGCGGAAAGCAGTACAAGGTCCAGTACGGCGATGAGATCTACGTGGAGAAGCTGAACGCTGCCGACGGCGAGACCGTCGAGTTCCCCGTAGTGGCTCTCTTCGGCGAGGGCGAGACCAAGGTGGGCGCTCCCTATGTGGAGGGTGCTGTGGTCACCGGAAAGGTGGTCAAGACCGGGAAGCAGAAGAAGATCACCGTGTTCACCTACAAGGCCAAGAAGAACGAGAAGCGCAAGATGGGCCATCGTCAGCCCTACACCAAGGTGCAGATCGAGGCCGTCAAGGGCTGAGATGATCACCGTCGGATTTCTGGTTTCCCGGTTGGACGGGACAGTGGGCTTTACCATCCAGGGCCATTCCGGCCTGGGAGAGCAGGGCAGTGACGTCCTGTGCGCGGCGGTTTCCTCTGCCGCCTATCTCACGGTAAACACCATCACCGATGTGCTCCATGTCACGCCCCTGACCCTGCGGGCGCTGGAGGGAGATATGTTCCTCCGGATCGAACCGAAAGACGAACCGATTTGCCGGGACGTCCTCACGGGACTGAAGCTCCATTTCCAGAATCTGGAGGAGCAGTACCCGGAGGAGCTTCGGGTAAGCTACGTGGAACTTGATTTATAACTATCACAAAAAGGAGAAATCATCATGCTGAAGGTAAATATCCAGCTTTTCGCTCATAAAAAAGGTATGGGCTCCACCAAGAACGGCCGCGATTCCGAGTCCAAGCGTCTTGGCGTGAAGCGCGCTGACGGTCAGTTTGTTCTGGCCGGAAACATTCTGGTAAAGCAGCGCGGCACCAAGATCCATCCCGGCACCAATGTGGGCCGCGGCTCTGACGACACCCTGTTTGCCCTGGTGGACGGCCATGTGAAGTTTGAGCGTATGGGCGCCGACCGCAAGAAGGTCAGCGTGTACGCCGCGGAGCAGTAATCCTGAACCTTGTGCATAAGAAAGCACCTTCGGCCAAAACGAAGGTGCTTTTTTCGTGAAGAACCGGGAACACTGATAAGGCTGGCTGACAACTCGCGCCCGCTCCGATATGGCTTATGAAATGAGGTAGAAAAGTGTTTATCGATGTTGCGAAAATCAAAATCAAGGCCGGGGACGGCGGCGACGGCGCGGTGGCCTTCCACCGGGAAAAGTATGTGGCGTCCGGCGGCCCTGACGGCGGCGACGGCGGCCGGGGCGGTAATGTGGTCTTTCAGGTAGACGACAATTTGTCCACCCTGGCGGATTTCCGCTATAAGCGAAAGTACGCGGCCCAGCGGGGAGAGAACGGCCGGGGTAGCCGCTGCTTCGGCAAAAGCGCCCCGGACCTGGTCATTCGGGTGCCCCGGGGCACCCTAATCAAGGACGCCGAAACAGGACGCCTGCTGGCGGATATGTCCGGGGACGAGCCTCAGATCATCGCCAGAGGGGGCAGGGGCGGCTGGGGAAACACCCATTTTGCCACTCCCACCCGGCAGACCCCCCGCTTTGCCAAGCCCGGCACTCCCGGGGAGGAGCTGGAGGTCCAGCTGGAATTAAAGCTTCTGGCGGACGTGGGCCTGGTGGGCTTCCCCAATGTGGGCAAATCCACCCTGGTGTCCGTGGTCAGCGAGGCCCGGCCCAATATAGCAAATTATCACTTCACCACTCTGACTCCCGTGCTGGGGGTGGTTCCCATGGGCGAGGGTAAGTCCTTCGTCATGGCGGACATCCCCGGGCTGATCGAGGGAGCCTGGGAGGGCGTGGGGCTGGGACACCAGTTCCTGCGCCATGTGGAGCGCTGCCGCCTGCTTGTGCATATTGTGGATGTAGCGGGCAGCGAGGGGCGAGACCCCAAGGAGGATTTCCGCATCATCAACGAGGAGCTGCGGAAGTTCAATCCGGAGCTGGCCCAGCGTCCCATGCTGGTGGCGGGAAACAAATGCGATCTGGCCTCCGACGAGCAGGTGGAGGGGTTCCGGCGGTTTGTAGAGGAGCAGGGCTACGAGTTTTTCCCCATTATGGCGCCTATCCGCCACGGAGTGGACCCGCTGCTCAACGCCATTTTGGAAAATCTTTCCAAGCTGCCGCCCATCCGCCGGTTTGAAACGGAGCAGCCTGTTTTGGAGCCTGTGGAGACCCTCCAGCGGGGCAAGGTGGAGATCGAGAACCAGGACGGGGTCTACTTCGTGAAGGCTCCCTGGCTGCTGAAGATCATGAACACCGTTGACTTTGAGGACAGCGAGTCCCTCCAATATTTCCAGCGGGTGCTGATCCAGACCGGGGTGATCGACGCCCTGCGGGAGGCCGGCGTCCAGGAGGGGGATACGGTGGACCTGTACGATCTGGAATTCGATTTTGTAGAGTGATCGCTTTTGGAATGGAAGGGAACGCCATGGAACGATTTTTAGAGGGGAAGCTGCCGCCCATGCAGGAGCTGAGCCCCCTGACCCTGGCCTTTGTGGGGGACGGGGTCTATGAAATGCTGGTGCGGGAATATCTGGTGAGCGGGGGAAACTGCCCGGTGAAAAAGCTCCACAGCCGGGCGGTGGAGCTGGTGCGCTGCGAGGCCCAGTCCGAGGCCCTGCACCAGGTCCTTTGGCCCATGCTTTCCGAGGAGGAGCAGGCCGTTGCCCTCCGGGGCAGAAACGCCCATGTGGGCCATGTGCCGAAAAACGCCCAGGTGGGGGATTACCATGGCGCCACGGCCCTGGAGGCCCTGTTCGGCTGGCTGTACCTGCGGGGGGAGGCGGAGCGGATCCGCCAGCTTTTCGCCGCAGTGATTTCCCATACCAATACGGTCAGGTGATTTTATGAAAACAAAAAGCAAAGCAGTTTCTATCCTGCTGGACCTGCTGTTTATCCTGGCGGGATCGGCGGTATATGCCTTTGGGGTCAACGCCTTTACGGCCCCCAATCACATTGCCCCCGGCGGCGTTACGGGCTTGGCCACGCTACTCAATTACCTTTTTCACACGCCCATCGGCATGATGGCCTTTCTCATCAATGTGCCTATTGTCATTTGGGCCGTGGTGGAGATCGGCTACAAGCTGGTGACAAAAACCCTGATCGCCGTGGCGGTTTCCTCGGCGCTCATCGACGTCTTCGCCCACTTCGTTATGCCCTATCAGGGCGACATGCTCCTTGTGGCCCTGCTGGCCGGCGTGTTTGAGGGGGTGGGCCTGTCCCTCACCTTTATCCGGGGCGCCACCACCGGAGGCACCGATATGCTGGCCCGGCTCCTGGGCCGCAGGCTTCCCCATCTTTCCATGGGGAAGCTCATGCTGGCTATTGACGGGGTGATCGTGGCGGTTTCCGCTCTGGTCTACGGCAGCATTGACAACGCCATCTACGCCTGTATTGTCATTTTTGTTTCTACCCGAATTATCGATTCCATCCTTTACGGCACGGATTCCGGCACCGGAAAGCTGTTCTTTGTCATGTCCCCCAAGGTGCGGGAAATGGGGGACAGGATCATCCGGGAGCTGGACCGCACTGTCACCTATCTGGATTCCCACGGCGGCTATACCAAGGAGCCGGGGGAAACCATGGTCTGCGCCGTGCGCCGTTTTGAGGTGTTTCAGATCCAGGGTATCATCCGGCAGGAGGATAAAAACGCCTTTGTCATTGTGGGCGACGCGGGGGAGATCACCGGCGAGGGCTTCCGGCCCATGCACCCCGACGACAAGTCCTTAAAGGATGTGCTGCGGGACAGAAAGAAGCGAAGAAGCTAAAACTATTTAGGGATTTAGGCCAGCCAGAGTCCGGTTCAACTTGGCTCTGGCTGGCCCCAATAAAAAATCCCGGCAAGCTAAAAATGCCTGCCGGGACTTTTCGCGGCTGTGCAGGATGATCAGAAATCATCCTGCCGCCGGGCCGTCACCATCAGAACTGCCGGTTCTGCTCCTGCTCGTTCTGGAACTTCTGGTTCTTGCTGTTTTTCTGGTTCTGAGAATTGTTCTGCTTGCGGTTCTGGCTGTTCTGCTGGTTCTGGTTGTTGTTCTGCTGGTTCTGATTGTTGTTCTGCTGGTTCTGATTGTTTTGCTGATTCTGGCTGTTATTCTGGTTGCACATAAGCTTATCGCTCCTTTCCAGTGCTTATTGTCTGCGGAAAGAGTGCGATTATGCAAAGAAAATTTGGAAAGGAGCGGAAAGAAAATGGAGCTGCCCCGGGAATTTTGTAAAAAAATGGAAGAAATGCTGGGAAATGAGTACGGGGCATTTTTGGCTTGTTACCAGCAGTCCGCCCTCCGGGGCGTGCGACTGAATCCCCTGAAATGCGATTTTGACCTTTTGCGGAAAAGTGTTCCCTATGAGCTGGCCCCTTCGCCCTTTTCGCCTCTCTGCTATGCGGCCCGGGGTGAGGACAGGCCCGGCCCTATGCCGGCCCACCACGCGGGGATGTTCTATTCTCAGGAGCCCTCCGCCTCCTCGGCAGTGACGGTGCTGGACCCCCGGCCCGAGGAGAAAATTCTGGACCTCTGCGCCGCGCCGGGAGGAAAGTCCACCCAGATCGCCGGACTGCTGGCGGGCCGTGGATTGCTCTGGTCCAACGAGATCGTAAGGCCCAGGGCCAATGTGCTGCTGTCCAATCTGGAGCGCATGGGCGCCCGGAACGCGGTAGTTTCCTCCTGCCACCCCCAAAAGCTCTGCGGCGCCCTGGCGGGCTATTTTGACCGGGTGCTGGTGGACGCCCCCTGCTCCGGGGAAGGCATGTTCCGCCGGGACCCGGAGGCCCTGGCCCAGTGGACGCCGGAAAGCCCTGCCGCCTGTGCCCAGCGCCAGCGCGCCATTCTGGATTCCGCCGCTCTGGCGGTCCGGGAGGGCGGTGTGCTGGTCTATTCCACCTGCACCTTTTCCCGGGAGGAAAATGAGGAAACGGCGGAGGCTTTCTTAAAGGCTCATCCGGAGTTTGCCCCGGAACCTCTGGCAGTCTCCTTTGGCCGCCCCGCTTTGGACGGCAGCTGCAATGCCCGGCGCATTTTTCCCATGGATGGCGGCGAAGGCCATTTTGTGGCCCGGTTCCGGCGGACGGGGGAAAGTCGATGGAATGGAAAAGCTTTTTCCGCTTTTCTCACGGGCAGCCCGGCGAAGGCTGCGGCAGATTTTTACGAAAGCCTGTTTTTGGATCAGGCCCCCGAATCGCTGGCAAGGGCGGGGGACAGGCTGCTGCTTCTGCCGGACCGCCTGCCCGATCTCATCGGCCTGGGGGTCCTTCGCGCTGGTGTGGAGCTGGGAGAGCTGAAAGGAAACCGCATCGAGCCCTCCCACAGCCTCTTTATGAGCCGCGGCAAGGCGGACTGCCGGAATGCCCTGGACTTTTCTCCGTCGGACCCGGCCCTGGAGGCCTTCCTGCGGGGAGAGGAGATCGGCTGCCCGGAAAATCTTTCCGGCTATTGCGCCGTCTGCGTCAACGGAGTCGTTACCGGCTTTGGCAAGGCGTCGGGCGGCCGCCTGAAAAACCGCTACCCAAAGGGCCTGCGAAACCGCTGAAGCGCCCGGTTCTTCACGGGCCTTTGTATGCATAGACATAAGGGAGAATGCCTGTGTGAATTGGAGGGAGCGCCGTGAACTGCCGGATGGGCGATCTGCGGAACAAGGAAGTTATCAATATGAAGGACGGCAGCAGGGTAGGCTTTGTGTCCGATGTGGAGATCGATACCCGCACCGCCCAGCTGACGGCGGTGGTGATTTACGGGCGGCTGCGCTGGTTTGGCCTCTTAGGCCGGGAGCCGGACGCGGTGATCCCCTGGAAGGACATCACCTTGATCGGCGACGACACGGTGCTGGTAGACTACCAGCTCCCGGCACGGGAGGAAAGCGCCCTGTCAGGCTTCCTGAAAAAGTGGTTTTAGACAATAGCAGTTTCAGACAAAACGGGAGCAGCCTTTTTCGGCCGCTCCCGTTTGCTTTTTATTCAGTCGGAGCAGGGGCCGCGCTTTCGTTAGTCTGGGTCATACTTCTGTGCAAGCCCACGGAAAAAGGAAACGTCATCAGAAGTGCCAAAAAAATATGAGGTAACATAGTGCTGTTCGCCATCAGAGTCTACAGTGTAGTATTCAAAGCGAATGAGTTGATCATCCTCCAGATCTTTTAAGCCAAAGCTCTGGTGGTCAAAGTATATGTAATAGTCCGGGAGACATGCACAGCGATACGTGCCTTCGATCCAATGCTCCCGTCGATCTCTTTGCTCCAGAATATTCCGTGTCGTCCTTGCATCCTCCGCCGCCATATAGCGAACATCGCTGGTAGAAGGACAGCGGAACAGAACATCGGGGGTGGAGAAGCAGTTCCGCCACAGAAGCACAGCCCCGGCAAGCAAGAGAATGGACACGACAACGACAACAAGGATTATGATACGAGAGCGTTTCCTTGTGGTTTTCGCAGTATCAGCATTCATTTGAATACACCTCCCCACACCTATATCATATAAAAGCAAAGTGAATATGTCAATGAATTTTGGGTAAAAGGCCAGAGAAAGCCTCTCCTGAAAAAAGGGGGGACCATGCAATAGCATGGTGGAGGGGTTCTGTCCAGGGAAATTGCAATTTGGAACCCCTCCGTCACGGCTTACGCCGTGGCAGAGGGGCTTCCTTTTAATCCGTAGTTCAAGAATTCAGTTTGTTATATTTTTCCAGCAAAGCCCACATTTCCTTCATGCTCTCCTCGTCCACATCATAGGTTCCGAGGTACTCCGGGTCGTCCGCGCTGAGGCGGTAGTGGTCAATGGTCGTTGGACGAATATCCCGATAATGGATTTCATCATCGACTTTAACCGCAGGAAAGGAGTACATCTCGTCGTTTATGCATACATCGTAGGATGTATAAGGGAAAATATCGTCGGATAGATGCGGGTTCCATTCCTCTTTTCTTTTCAGCAGCCTGTTGAAAGCCTCCGCGTCCTCACCGGTCATGGGATAGACCCCGGCAGAACCTCCAAGGATCAGCGTCTCAGGATCAGTGCAAACAGAGACTTTTTTGGAGTTCTCGTCCTTTCCACAGTATTCTTGGATAAGATTACGGAAAAATGCCACGTCACCGGAACCCTCGTCACCGGAGGCCGCATAATAGTATGAGGTAACATAGTCTGCTTTCCCGTCATCGTTTACAGTGTAGTATAAAACGTGAGCGTTTTTGGGGTCGGTATCGTTTATATGAGCCAAGCCGAAGCTCATGTGATCAAAATATATACTATAATCTACCCCATGGCAACTCCACTTGCTTTTAAGCCAGTGCTGATACCGATCTCTATTATCCAGAAGTTTCCGTGTAGCCTCTGCATCCTCCGGCGTCATATAGTAAACGCCTCCCTCACCTGTGAACAGAACGCTGGTAGTGGGAGCAGAGGAGGATTTTCCCCACTGAAACGCTATTCCGGCAAGGAGGATGAATGCGATAATGGCAACAATGATGATACGAAAACGCTTCTTTGTGACTTTCATAGTATCCGTATTCATAGTCATGCACTCTGTCCCCTTGCAAATTAGTAGCTGCTTTCGAGAATGATATAGGGATCGTCAGTAGGGTAACAGACCATATCCTGAGTTCTCTCAAAAAACTGACTGCCATTTTCCATATATTGTTTAACCATTTCCGATGTGTATTGATGTAGCTCTCTCAAAGAAATTCTTTTGTCCTTGTTTACGTCGGCAGCAAGCGATCCAAAATAACTGGTCTTGACGTTGTATCCCGCTCCGAGGCACCAATAGTGAGTCGCAGGGTCACATATTTCGTCGTCCATGCCTGGATGGGAGGTCTGATCGGATCTGGAGGAGCAAAGGACCCGGATCGTTTTCGAGCCAGTCAGATTGGCCGCCAGTGTTCCGGCTGTGCCATCGTCATCGTTCTCCTCGCCAGCCAGAACACGGGCAAACCAATCGGCGTCAAATCCATTGGTCGCTTCCGGGTCAGTACTGATAGAGGAGTCGGTTGAAGGCTCAGAAGTTTCGGCAGGAAGTTCAGATGTGTCAGTAGGAAGTTCAGATGTGTCAGTAGGAAGCTCGGAAGCGTCAGCAGGAAGCTCGGAAGCGTCAGCAGGAAGCTCGGAAGCGTCAGTAGGAAGTTCTGAAAAGACTTCATCAACCAGGCTGCTTGTGTTATCCATATTCCCATCGGTGACATTCTCCAGGCTTTGTCCAATGAATGTGCCCGAATTGCAGCATAGCACGAATACGACAAAGGAACCCTTATACTTATCGATATAATTTCTCAGCTGCTGTGGTGTTAATGTAGTTCCGCTGGGTGCCTCCGAGTTGAACAACGCAATTCCAGTTTCATTGCCGTGCGCACTGAGGTACAAATAACACATATCCAGCGGCTTAGCGTTGCTGAACGCGCTTGACATGGCACCTTCAAATGCAGAACGTTCAATATCGTTTGTTTGCACGGTGGAAGCCCCATTGTACCGGAATAGGGCGGCCATGGCGGAAGCGTTGCGGGGAGATTGGGCAAAGTCATAGCTTTGCGATACAGACAGTGCATACTTTTTCTGATACTCTTTGATGACTTTATACACATATTGCGCGAAATCCCTGCGGGGAGTCTTCAACAGAGGATTCACGCTCTGTACAGGCAGTTTGATGGAGGAAGCCCAGCCAAAAGCGGGTTTGGCATACTCCGTAACGCTTCCCCGATATACTAGGTCGGAATTGGCCAACATATTTTTATAATAGACATCGTTTCGCGAAATGTATTTGGCATAGCAGATGGCACGATATAGGAACACAAAGGCATCCTGCTGGGAAAGGGTGTTTTCTGGATAAAAATTCCCGTCGTCGTGCCCAAAAGCGATTCGCACATTGGGGGAACTTGCCCAGAGGACCGCAGTGTAATAATAATCCCAAGTGTGGCAGTCGGGAAACGAGGTAGCGTTTTCGTCCGGCGACGGCTTGTTAAACATTCGCCAGATGATAGCGACCATTTGTCCCCGGGTTACGGGGTCGTTTGGAGAAAAGACGTTATAAGAGGTGCCCACCATCAGCCCGTGATCCCTCAAGTAACAGGTAGCGGGATAGTAGGTGGCGGAAGTGCTGACATCTGAGTAGTGGGAGGGTGTGCAGTAGGCCGAGGCTGAAATGCCGGCGGTTGATACACAAATCATGCAGAGGGTCAATAAAACGGCCAGGAATCTTTTTTTCATAACGAAACTCCTCTCTTTATTGTTTTTTAATGTAACATACGGCAAATATCTTTGTTTATATTATAATGAAAACAAGCGCATGTGTCAACGAATTTTAGATAAAAAAACGACGGAACCCACAACGGAAAAAAATCCGGGAAAACTCCTTGCTTCCCAAGGGAACATGTGATATAATACTAAGGCTTGGGAAGTGCAAAAGCCATCGGCGCTTTCCGAAAAAACACACGGCCTGTCTCTTGGGAAACCAAAATAAACGGCGGGCCGGAGGAAAAACCAAGGAGGTTTTCAAAAATGGCAGTAGTATCTATGAAACAGCTCCTGGAGGCCGGCGTCCATTTCGGCCACCAGACCAGAAGATGGAACCCCAAAATGGCTCCCTACATCTTCACCGAGCGCAACGGCATCTATATCATCGATCTGCAGAAGACGGTGAAGAAGCTGGAGGAGGCCTACAGCTTTGTGCGCGATCTGGCCACCGAGGGCAAGAACGTGCTGTTTGTGGGCACCAAGAAGCAGGCCCAGGAGTCCGTGAAGGACGAGGCTGCCCGTGCCGGCGCTTACTATGTAAACGCCCGCTGGCTGGGCGGTATGCTCACCAACTTCACCACCATCCGCAAGCGCATTCAGCGCCTGGCCCAGCTGCGCAAAATGGAGGAGGACGGCACCTTTGACCTGCTCCCCAAGAAGGAAGTTGCCAAGCTGCAGCTGGAAATTGAAAAGCTGGAAAAGTATCTGGGCGGCATCAAGGACATGAAGGATTTCCCCGGCGCCCTGTTTATCGTTGACCCCCGCAAGGAGCGCATTGCTGTGGCCGAGGCCCGCAAGCTGCACATTCCCATTGTGGCCATCGTGGACACCAACTGCGACCCTGACGAGATCGACTATGTGATCCCCGGCAACGACGACGC
>CAZRLJ010000067.1:0-9943 GCA_964600905.1 uncultured Acutalibacter sp.
ACGAAAATACCCAGCTGAGCGGCAGCGCCCAGCAGCAGGGTCTTGGGGTTTGCGATCAGCGGGGCAAAATCCGTGCCCGCGCCTACGCCAATAAAGATCAGGCAGGGATAGATGCCAAGCTTGACGCCCAGATACAGGTAGTCCAGCAGCCCGCCGTGACCGGTGCCAAGCTCTGCCCAGTTGATGACGCCGTCCGCGAAATACTCGGCATGGTACATGCCCGCGCCGGGCAGGTTTGTCAGCAGCATGCCGAAGGCAATGGGCAGCAGCAGCAGGGGCTCAAATTTCTTGACGATGGCAAGATACAGAAGCACACAGGACACCAGGATCATCACGAGACACAGAGGGTTCTCGCCGATGGCCGCAAAGCCCGTGCTCTTCAAAAAGTTCATGATTGCGTCCATGAATGACACTCCTTTTCAGTAGTTTGAAAGTACGATCCCCTATATCGCTCAGGCAATCGTACACAGGAGTGTGCCGGATTCCACGGTCGCGCCCTTCTCAACGGAAACGGCGGTAACGGAGCCGTCCTTGGGCGCCATGATCTCGTTCTCCATCTTCATCGCTTCCAGAACCATCAGCACATCGCCGGCCTTGACCGCCTGACCGGCGGAGACCTTCACGTCCAGAATGGTGCCGGGCATGGGAGAGGTGATCTGCTCGCCCTCGCCGGCAGGGGCGGGAGCGGGCGCAGGAGCGGCGGCAGGCGCAGCAGCGGGAGCGGCAGCAGGAGCCGCACCGCCCTTTACTTCTTCCACGGTGACCTCGTAAGCAACGCCGTTGACGTTTACATTGTACTTTCTCATAATAGTTCCCTCACTTTTTCAAATTAGTTTGATCTGAAACGTCAGATTTTACGAATGGAGTGGATCCGGATATGATCTACATCTGTGCCCATATCCTCTGCGATAGCTGCGGCAATGGCCGCCACCAGCCTGCCCTTATCGGCAGGAGCCGCCTTGGGCGCCGCAGCTGCCGCCGGAGAAGGCGCTGCAGCCTTTCTTCCGGGGAGCTTCCCGACCACCAGGCCCAAAAGCTTGATGATGCCGATCAAGCAGATCAGAGCCAGGAACACGGTGATCAAGCCCATGAGCACCACCTGGAGCATACCGGGCTCCGCCACGGCCGCTTCCAATCTCAACATGCTTTTTACCTCCCTTCACTGTGGGGTGTATTTTGTGGTTCCGAAAAATAAAACTGTGGGGTAAGAACTGGAAATCCCGATAAAATCCGGGACGTCCGGCGCCTTTCGACTCTTTCCCGGAAAAATTTTCCGGTGAGAGCACAGGTTTTGGCCATTCTCCCGCATTCTATCAAAATCAAATATATGATAGCATGAAATCCCCCGGTTTACAATGGGAAAACGCAGATTTTTCTAAAAATAAGCTTCTGGAAATCCTTTCGGCCGAAAAAGCAATAAAAGAAAAAGGCTGCGGGGTCCGCAGCCTTTGTTGCGCTTTAATTTTCTCCGGGCAGGGGGATCAAAGGTAGATCATGGGATCCACACGGTTGCCGTTCTGGTACACCTCAAAGTGCAGATGAGGACCTGTGACGTTGCCGGTAGCCCCCTCGTAGCCCACTATAGTGCCTTGCTCCACATACTGGCCCTCGTAAACCGTCAGGCCGCTGAGATGGGCGTACCGGGTGGTAAAGGTGCTGTTGTGGTAAATGAGCACATAGTAGCCCCAGGACATGCCCCAGGAATCGTAGTCATTGGCCTTGATGACCGTGCCGGACTCCGCCGCCACTACCGGAGTTCCATATTTTCCGGCAATATCCATACCCCGGTGGCCGTCATATCCGCCGTAATAGCAGGACACATAGCTGACGCCGGGAAGGGGCCAGATAGGATTGAAGCCCTCCACGCCGCCTCCGCCTGTGGGATAGTCATAGCTGCCGCCGGAGCTCCCCGCGGCCAGGGCCTCCTGGCGCCTGCGCTCTTCCTCTTCCTCCGCAAGGCGGATCAGCTCCTGCATTTCCGCGTCGTTGGCCTCACGCTCGGCCTCCACGCTTTCCAGAGCCTGCTGGGTATTGGCCTCAGCGTCCTCCAAAGCCGCAATGGCCTCCGCGTTTTCCTCATAGAGCGCCGTCAGCTCCTCCTGCTGCTTTTCCAGCTGCTTTTTCAAAGTGGCCACCGCGCGCTTGCTCTCCTCCAGCTCGTCGCGCTCCGACTGGGTGTCCTCGATGTACTTCGCAATGATGTCCATCAGCTGCTGGTCGTGGACCGACATGGCGTTGATCAGTTCCGTGCGCATGGCAAAATCGCTGAAGCTGTTGGAATTGAGCAGAATTTCCAGGGTGCTCACATCCCCGGCCTTGTACAGGGCCACCAGGCGTTCCTTAAACTGGGCATAAGTATTTTCGATCTCTTCACGGGATTTATCCAGCCGCAGGGTCAGCTCGGTGATATTGGCGTTGAGCTCGTCAATGTCCCGCCGGGCGGAATCAATCTGCTCCTGCATCACATTGATCTTTTGCTGGAGCGTGTCCTGATACTCCCGTTTCTGGGCCTCGTCGTTCTTCAGCTCATCCAGCTTTGCTTCCAGGGAAGCCTGCTTTTCCTCCAGCTCCTTCTGCTCGGCCTCAATCTCCCCTATGGTACGGGCATTAACCGTAATAGGGCTCATCAGCAGCAGACACAGGGCCAGAAACCCGGAGGCGATCCGCCTCCACAATACGCGCTTTTTCATTCTGAATATCCTCCGTCTTCGATAGAGAAACGGCTGGGCGTCTCCCCTTTTTTCGAGGCAATTTACATAATTCCGTAAGGATTCTACCCCATTTCCCGGGATTTATTTTTCCGAATCAGAATAAAAAAGTAAATAAAAATTGAAAATAGTTGATTCGTGTCAGATCACCACAATATGTAGATATTTTGGGGCTCACCCTTTCCGGGTTTGGCAAAAAAAGTAAAAAGCCCTGCCGAAAATTTCTCCGGAGAAAAACTTTCGGCAGGGCTTTACACCCCAAAAAGGTCAATATCTTCTCTCAATATTCCTGCGGTATCTGGCGGGCCCGTGGGGAGCGTACACGGTGCGCATGGGGCGGATGATCTGACGGGTCACCGGGGAGCTGCGGCGTCTTCTGCGGGAACGGCGGCGAAAACGTCCTTCAAAAAACACGCCAAACGCCACACCCGCAAAGCCTGCGCCCACAATACACCAGCCTACGGTACCAATGGCCCGGGCTCCAGCAGACTGCACGGCGGGAGCGGGCTGGGGCAGGGGCTCCTCTACAGGGGCGGCATAGGCCACGCCAACTCCGGCAAACCACAGCAGCAGAAAGGCCGCGAGGATCACAATGGCCCATACGCGGTTGTCCCAAAGCTTCACGCCGTCACCTCCACGCCACAGTATCTGGTATAGCTGAAGCTATTATAACAACTATTTATGGGGAATACAACCAAAATCGCACAGAAAATCAAAAAAATCCTTCAAAAAAGTGACGTCCACCTGGCCTTCCTGTCCCAAAAGCCTGATTTCAAGGGTTTTTCGGCCCTCTGCCGTCTCCTCCACATGGAGGGGAAGCACGCTGTCCCCAAAGCTCATACGGCGGCCCTCATAATCCACCGCGGCAATCCCCAAAACCGCGATCAGAAGGGAAAGGGCCACGCCCAGGGAGCAGAGAAAAATTTGTCGGTTCTTTCTATCTTTCTTCCTGCCATTTCCATCCATAACATTTTCCTATCCTTTTTATCGCCTTCCTCTCTATTTTTTCCGGTCTTTTTAAGGTCTATTCGCAGGCCAGCAGCGTTTCCGCCAAAATCTCCCCCAAAATCTGACCGGAATACCGCGCCTCGGAAACGGTGTTCACCTCCGTGCCCACCTCGATGAGCATAGAGCCTGTCGTGGCGTTCATATTATATTTGCTGTTGGAAAAGCTCAATGGCCGGGCAAAACCGGGATAGAGCCGCTGGGCCGTCTGCTGCGCCCGGAGGATCAGGCGGAGATTCTCCCGCCAGTTTGGAAAATCCCCCCATCCGCCGTCGGCGTCACAGCCTGCCAAAAACATGATCTGCGCCGCCTTTCTGCCGCCGATCACAGCAGTGGGTTTATATTTTATCCCCTCCTCCGTGGTCATGGAATCCCGGTGAAGATCAATGGTCACCTGGATGCCCGGGTGCTCCTGCAAATTTTTCTGAAGGACCTCCCAGGAACGGGAATAGGAGCCGTTATACAGCTCGTCATTGACAGTTGTATCGTGGACGACCCCAATGCCCCGGGCCTCCAGGGCCTTTTTCAGCTCCTCCCCCACCGCCACCACGCTTTTCTCCTGGTTGCCGGTGCGGGTCTCCATATCCGTGTAGTAAAAGCCCGTATAGCTCTGGGAATAGGCCTCTGAGGTGTGGGTGTGATAGATCAGCACCTCCACGCTGCCGTCCCCCTTGATGTGGATGGCCGGGTCCTCCTGGAGCTCGGCGGCAAGATCCGTCCCGGAGCCGGTGGTGTCCCGGACAAAGAAATCCGCCACCTGGGCGCCGCCATCCGCCTGGATCTCCTGAACAGGGCCCGTAGCCCGGTTCGGCTCCGGCGTAGCGGAGAGGCCGGGAAGAAGATCGGCGTGGAAGGGAGCGATCTCATCCTTTTCAATGGTGGAATCAGAACCTCCGTTGGCTTCCCGGCTGCTCTCCACCCCAGGGGCGGAGATGGTAAACAGCTCTGGGGCGGCAGGCGTTGGGTCCGGCCTGGCGGAGGGAGAGGGCGCGGGGCTGTCCGCTTCCAGCCCTGCGGCAAAAAGCAGCGCTGTCCGGCCGTTTTCTGCTGTCCAGCCCTTCAGGGCGTCGGCGGCACACCAGACGCATATGGCAAGACAGAGAGCGGTGGCCAGGCCCTTCCCGGCCCGCAGCAGAATGTGATCTCTCATATGCAGGTCTTTCCTTTCTATAACAAAGCGTGATCAACATCCTATTGTATGCGTCCAACCTCTCAAATATGGCCCAGGCAGAGCACAAAAAACCAGGAGCGGCGTTGCCTGCGCTCCGCCGCTCCTGATGTTCTGTTCATCCATTCCTTTGCTTCCGCAGCGT
Source organism: uncultured Acutalibacter sp. (assembly GCA_964600905.1). Taxonomy (GTDB): domain Bacteria; phylum Bacillota; class Clostridia; order Oscillospirales; family Acutalibacteraceae; genus Acutalibacter. The sequence continues at coordinate 5,027 of CAZRLJ010000067.1, forward strand.
CCGCATACAACGGGTGCAGACGGTGATCTGCTTCACGCCGCCGGGGGTTTCGATCTTCATCCGCTGAAGATTGGGCTTGATTTTCCGGGGCTTTCTCCCGTTGATATACATTCTGTCGTGGGCCACCTTGTTTCCGAATACCGTGGTCTTTCCGCAGATCTCACAACGCATAGCTTCACCTGTTTCCATTGGATTCGGCAGTCACACCGGAGCAGGCTGTTTCAGTATAGCCGCCGGAAGGCCGCCAGGGCAAGCCCCGGTTCTTTCCAGAACCAATCCGGAGCGGAAAAGAGAGCCAAAATCAGGCAGAAGCATGTTTGCGCTGGCTTTTTTCCGGAGCCTGTGCTATACTGATCCTCGGCAGTCATGGCCGGAGCGCCAACGAAACAAAGGAGGGAAACCCTTTATGACAGGTGAAGTACAGCGCGCATAGCAAAGGCTACTGCGCGAGAAAGAAAAATAGAACAAGCTCGTCAGCGATAGCCTTTGCTCTCCTTGGCAAAATGAAACTCAGGAGGAGCAATATGCGCTATGTACGCGGGCGGGAAATTTTACCCGCCGAGCTTTTGGAACAGATCCAGCAATATGTGGACGGGGCCTATCTCTATGTGCCCCGGAAAGAGGAAAACCGCCTCCACTGGGGGGAACGGACCCACAGCAGAGGAGAAACCGCCGCCCGGAACGCCGCCATTTTCCAGGAAGCGCAGGACGGCCGGAAGGTGACCGAGCTTGCAGGCGACTATTTCCTCACGGAAAAGACCATTCGGCGCATCCTGCTGGAGGAACGCCGAAAAAAGGAGCTGTAAGGACAATACTCTCCTTTAATGAAAACCGACTTAATAAAAAGAAATCCCGCAAAGCCTGTGGCAATGCGGGATTTTTACTTATTGGGATTGTTTGAACCGTCTGGGCGAAAGAGCTCCTTACCAGCCCAGGTCCTTCAGGTACTGGCGGCTCATGGTGATGGCCTCCATGGGCGTGCGGCCGATGGACTGATCCTGCTCCACCACGACCCACTTGGCTCCGGCCTCCAGGGAAGCCTCCAGAATGGGCGGGAAATTCTGATCCCCATGGCCTACGGGGCGAAACTCAAAGACGCCATGGCTCTCCTCTTCCTTCACGTCCGTGCCGATCAGCTGGTACATGTTGGCGGGCTTGCCCTCCTTGTGAAAGTCCTTCAGATGGACCACGGGGGCGCGGTTGGCGTACTTTCTCACATAGGCCGCGGGATCCTCTCCGGCCACCTTTACCCAGCAGGTATCCAGCTCGGTCTGGAGCAGGTCGGCGGGAATGGTGTCGTAGATGTAATCCAGCGCATAGCGGCCGTCGGGCATTTTCACAAACTCAAAATCGTGATTGTGGTAGAGGGTCTGGATGCCGTGGGCCTTGCATACCCTGCCGATCTCCTCAAAGAGCTTAACATTGCCCTCGAACTTGGGCGTTCCGGGGCGGTCCTCCTCCATCAGATAGGGGATGGCGATGTACTCCACGCCGATCTCCTCGTACTGCTTGATGACGCCCTCCATATCGGCAACCAGCTCCTGGAAGGGAACGTGGGCGGAGACCGCCTTCAGGCCGGCGGCCTCAATGGCAGACTTGACCTCCGCAGGGGAATGGCCGTAAAGACCGGCCAGCTCTACGCCCTCGTAGCCGATCTCCTTGATTTTCTTCATGGTACCGGCAAAATCCTTTTCGGCGTCTTCCCGAACAGAATAAACCTGTACGGCAACGGGCAAAGTTTTCATGGAAACTCCTCCTATTTTTGTAGCCAGCTGTCGCCAAGCTTGAACCCGGTTTTTGTGGGCGGCTTAGCGTCCAGGCCGCGTTATCGTCCTTGGAAATACACAAAGTATTCCCTGCGTCCTCTGCCTTGCCTGGACACAAATCCGCTCCGCAAAAACAAAACCGCAGGGCGGCGGGTTCAACTTGGCGGCAGTTGGCTATAATCCTATAACTTAATGATATACTATAATACCGTGGCGGTCAAGCCCACTTTTCCGACAAGAAACCATCGAAAAACACGTCAAAACGGAAACCCGGAAAAGAAACGTCGTGTCCCGCACTTGAAAAAACGCCGTCTTTTTGTTATACTCTCACTTGTATATCGACTGTTATCAACGCAGCCTTCTGCGCTGCGGGAAAAGAGCTGGAAAAAAGGATCATGAAACGTAACCTCCGCTTCTATTTCGCTCTGTTTTTTGCCAAGGGCACGGCCCTGGTATTAAAGCTCATTCACCGCCGGGGCACCTCCATGCCCGGCTCCTGGGCCATCATCCTCTGTCCCGACTTTTTAGGCCGGATGCCCCGGCCCAAAACCGTCATCGGCATTACGGGTACCAACGGGAAGACCACCGTATCCAACATGGTGGAGGACATCCTTCAGGACCAGGGGTACGACTTTGTGTGCAACCGGTTCGGCACCAATGTGGCCACCGGAGTGGCCTCCTCGCTGATCGCCAATTCCACCTTTTTCGGGAAGCCCAAAAAGGACCTGGCGGTCTTTGAACTGGACGAGCGCAGCGCTCCCCACATCCTGCCCTATATCAAGCCCGATCTGCTGCTGTGTACCAATATTTTCCGGGATTCCTACAAGCGCAACGCCCATCACGAATTTATTCTGGACATTCTGGGCGGCTATCTTCCCTCTACCACCCGCCTGCTCTTAAACGCCGACGACCTGCTGTGCTCCAGCCTGGGGCCGGAAAATCCCCGGATCTTTTTCGGCATTGACCCCATGCCCGGTGAGGGGAAGGAGTGCAGGAACATCGTGCGGGACATCACCGTATGCCCCAAGTGCGGCGCCCGGCTGGAATGGGACTTCGTCCGTTACCACCACATCGGCAGGGCCCACTGCCCCAGCTGTGATTACCGCTCGGAAGCCGCTGATTACCGGGTCACCTCATTGGATCGGGAAAACCGGAGAATGACCGTCAGCGTCAAGGGCCGGGAACAGGAATTCACCATTCCCGACACCAATTTGATCAACGTGTACAATGCCCTTTCCGCCGTGGCCTTTTTGACGGAATTCGGCCTGGAGCCTCAGAAGATCGCCGCCTCTATGGACAAGCTCTCCATTACCCAGAGCCGGTTCAGCCGGGAGACCGTGGGCGGCCGGGAAATCGTGCTGCATCTGGCAAAGGGACAAAACCCCATTGCCTGCTCCCGGGCCTTTGAAAACTGCCGGAATTACCCCGGAAAGAAGGCGGTGCTCCTGTTCCTGGATGACAAGCACGACGCCGTCCACACGGTGGAAAGTACGGCCTGGCTTTTCGACACGGATTTTGAATTTCTCAACGACGACAGCATTCCCCAGATCGTAGTCACGGGAGCCCGTCACTGGGACACCTGCCTGCGGCTGCTGCTGGCGGGGGTTCCCAAGGAAAAGATCGCCCACCGGGAGGATAACAGTGAGGCCGTTTCCCTTTTGAACCTGGAGGGAATCGACACTGTGTTTGTCCTCCACGATATTTATGCCATCGACCTGGCAAATCAGGTCAAGCATCAGCTGGAGGAGGTACTGGCGGCTGCGACGGACGCCGCCGGTAAGAGATCGGAAAAGGAGGCGGGCTCCGATGAAAATTGAGATTTTATTTCCTGAGTTCTGCAATCTATTCGGCGATATGAGCAACATGCGCTATCTGCGGAAATGCCTGCCAGAGGCGGAGTTTCTTGAAACGCCCTTCAGCGAAGTCCCCCGGTTCCTCACGGAAAGCGTCAACCTGGTCTATCTGGGGCCCATGACCGAGGAGATGCAGGAACGGGTCATTGAAAAATTCCGCCCCTACAAAAGCCGCATAGAAAGCCTGATAAATTCCGGCGCTGTCTTTCTCTTTACGGGCAACGCCATGGAGGTGCTGGGCCAGTATATCACCAATGAAGACGGAAGCCGGATAGAGGGACTGGGAATTTTGCCCCTCTATGCCAAGCGGGATATGCTGCACCGGCACAACAGCACCTTCCTGGGCAGCTACGGGGGACAGGCCGTAATGGGCTTTAAGTCCCAGTTTACCATGGCCTATCCCCAGGAGAACTGCCCCGGTCTGTTCCAGGTGGACAAGGGCGTGGGGCTCAATAAAAAGTGCCACTTTGAGGGCGTTCAGGTCAATCATTTCTTTGGCACCTATCTCATTGGCCCTCTGCTGGTGCTGAATCCGCCCTTTACGCTGCACCTGCTTCAAACCATGGGCGTGGAAAATCCCCAGCTGGCCTTTTCCCAGGAAATGCAGGCCGCCTATGACAAACGGCTGAAGGACTACCGGGAAAAGACCTGAAAGGGACAAAGAGGGGAAAAATCTGCAATAAAAAACGGTATGGCCTATTCAGCCATACCGCTTTTTTATTCCATTGTCGGCGCCGCGGCCGCTGTTTCCCGCAGCATTTCAACGTGGACGATGCCATCCTCCAGAAAATCATCAGAGGCCTGCCGGAAACCCACCTTTTCGTAAAAGCCCCGGGCATACTTCTGGGCGCCGATCCGGATAGGGCCGGGGCCGAATTTTTCCTCCGCCACCCGGATGCCTGCCTGCATGATTTGAAGGCCCAGCCCGGCGCCGCGTTTTACGGTGATCACCCGGCCAATGGAGACCTCGGAGAAGGAGACCCCGGCGGGGAGCACCCGCACATAGGCCTGCAGGCCCTCCTCGTCCTCCAGCCAAACATGCCAGGAAACGAAATCCTTTCCGTCCAGATCCTGATAGGGGCACGCCTGCTCCACCACGAAGACAGCCGCCCTGGCCCGGAGAATTTCATAGAGCTCCCGGCCGGTCAGATCCTCAAACCTCTTGATTTTCAATTCCATGCTCACGTCGCCGCACTGACCCTTCCTGTTTTTGCATCCAGCGTAACTACCGCGCCGCCCTTCAAAATGGCGGTGGCGTTTTCCGCCCCGGTGATCACCGGCTTATCCATGGCAAGGCC
>CAZRLJ010000068.1:0-7724 GCA_964600905.1 uncultured Acutalibacter sp.
AAACCATTCCGAATGGAGGAAAACAAAATGGAAAACAAGAACTATCAGTATGAGCTCCTGCAGCGCCTGAGCTTCACCCGCTTTGGCGGCACCGAGAAGGAGCTGGAGGCAGCAAAAATCCTGCTGGGCGAGATCGAGAGCTTCGGCGGCAAGGGCGAGATCATGGATTTTGAGATTCCCGCCGCAGAGTTTGAAACCTTCTCCATCGCCGTGACCACGCCCTTCCAGCGGGACATTCCCTGCGTACCCTACGGCATGTCCGGCAATCTGCCCGAGGGCGGCGCGGACCTGAAGCTCCGCTATGTGGAGGTCAACTCTCCCGCCGGCTTCTACGGCCTGGGCAAGGACCTGTCCGACACGGCTGTGCTGGTCAACAGCCCCATGAATTTTGATTTTTACAAGGAGCTGGCCGGCCGGAAGGCTGCCGCCATCATCGTCATCGCCATGGATAAGTGGTATGATAAGAACACCGTGAAGGAAATGCGCTCCATGGCTCTGCGGGAGACCATGCTGGCTGTGGCGAAGATTCCCACCTTCGCCATCATGTCCAAGGACGCCATGGCCCTGGTCCGGGACGGCGCCGAGGCCGTACACCTGGAGCTGCGCCAGAAGGAGACCACCCACACCTCCCGGGACGTGGTGGCCACCGTTCCCGGCACCGAATTTGAGGGCGAGGACATTGTTCTCACCGCCCATTTTGACAGCGTTACCGTGGGCACCGGCTCCTGGGACAACGCTTCCGGCTCCGTGAACCTGATGTACATCTACGAGCACTTCCTGCACAACCCGCCCAAGCGCACCATGCACTTTGTCTGGTGCGGCTCCGAGGAGCAGGGCCTTTACGGCAGCAAGGCCTTCATTGACCAGCATGAGGAGCTTCTCCCCTCCATCCGCTTCTGCTTCAACTTTGACATGTGCGGCACCATCCTGGGCTCCAACATGGTTTTCGTTACCGGCGGAAAGGACCTGGAGGCCATCTCCCAGCAGATCGCTGACGAGTATGGCTACCCCATCTCCCCCATCCATTCCGGCGTTCATTCCAGCGACTCCGCTCCCTTCGCCGACAAGGGCATCCCCTCTGTGGGCCTGGGCAGGGGCACCCGCACCGCCGAGATCCATACCCCCGACGACCTGATGCCCCCCATGAGCGCCGAAAAGCTGGTGGAAAACGGCGATTTCGCCATCTTCTTTATCGACCGCTTTGTAAACTCCGCTGTGTTCCCGGTAAAGCGTGAAATCCCTGAGGACATGGTGAAGAAGGTGGAGGAGTATTTCGGCAAGGATAAGCTGAAGGCTCTGGAAGAGGAACGCAAGAAGGAAGCGGAAAAGAAGGACTGATTTTCCGGTCCCTGTGATGAAAAATCACTTTTCCGCGGCTGCGGCAGGACAGAATAGCAGAGAAGACTCAGCGTCTGAGGGCGCTGAGTCTTCTAAAAGGAGATCCCATGCGATACGACGGCATTTTATTTGATTTGGACGGCACTCTCTGGAACTCCACCGACTCCATCATGGTGGCCTGGAAGATCACTCTGGCCCAGGAGCCGGACATCCGGCGGCTCCCCACTCTGCAAGAGGTGGAAGGGGTGATGGGCCTGGCTCCCGAGCCTCTGATGGCCAAGCTGTTCCCCTACCTTTCCACGAAGCGGAACGCCGAACTGTTCGACAAATACTGCAACGTGGAAAACGAATACCTCAGGGAGCATGGCGGAAAGCTGTATCCCGGCCTGGAAGAACTGCTGGAAAAGCTCAGCGCCCGGGTGCCTCTGGCCATTGTCAGCAACTGCAACGGCGGATACATCCCCAGCTTTCTGGAGGCCCACGGCTTGGCGGGATATTTCAAAGACTGGGAGTGCGCCCGCACGGGCCTGCCCAAGTCGGAAAACATCCGGCTGGTGGTGGAGCGCAACCATCTGAAAGCTCCCGTGTACGTGGGAGATACGGACCTGGACCGGCAGTCTGCCGAGGCGGCGGGAGTACCCTTCATCCACGCGGCCTACGGCTTTGGAGCCGTATCGGCAGAGCTCAGCATCCAGAAGCCTCTGGAGCTGCTGAAGCTGGTGGGCTGGGAGGAATGAGACCGCCATGAAAACCGATCTGCTTTTTTCCAGCTTTCCCTTTATTTCCGGCGACAAGGTGACCCTGTCCCGCATGACGGACCTGGACCTCAAGGCTCTCTGGAGCATTATGGGAGACGAGGACAATTACCGCTTTGCCCCCACCGCCGCTCTCCTTTCCCCCGGCGAATGCGCCGCCAAGCTGCGGCAGGCGGAATCCCTGTTCCGGGAGCGCCGGGCCGTGGTGCTGGGCATCTATCCCAACGACCGGGAACACCGTCTGGTGGGTACCTTTGAGATTTTTGACGTGGACCCCAAGGTGGAGGCTGTCACGGTCACCTTCACGCTGAACCAGCAGGACACCGGCATGGGTTATGCCTCCGGCGCTCTCCGGGCCGTCACGGACTATCTGATGGGCGCCATCCACGTCCACCGCATCCAGGCCTATGTGCTCCCTATCAATTACCGGGGGGTGCTGGTGCTGGAGCGCTGCGGCTTTCAGAAAGAGGGCACCATCCGGGAGGGCTTTCTCTGGCCCGACAAGGGCGTGGTGGACCTGACCCTCTATTCCCTGCTGCCCTCTGACCGGAGGCCCAAATCCACCAGCCAGTCCTACTATTTGTGATCGGAACAAACTGCGGCCCCCGGCGCTCCTGTGAGCGCCGGGGGCCGTTCTGTTTGTCAATAAACCCTTTAGGGATAAGCTGCCCTTGACCTTCGCCTCCCTCTGACGAGGGAGGTGGCACGGCAAAGCCGTGACGGAGGGAGAGAAAGCAAAACACTTCAAATGATGTATGTCAATATTATGATTTGACCATCAAAAATCTCTCCCTCAGTCAGCTTCGCTGACAGCTCCCTCATCAGAGGGAGCCTAAGGCTACCAAGAAGCTGGCAATGGAGGTACAGGTACCGTACAAAAGTTGTTTATCAATTGTTCATCGGTTATTTCACCTGGAGGAAGCCTACCTTTTTCATGACCTTTTGCAGGGTCTTCCGGGCAATGTGCTGGGCCTTTTCGGCATTCTCCACCATGCACTGCTCCAGATAGCCCCGGTCATCCATGAGCTGGTGGAATTTTTCCTGCACGGGCCGCAGCTCCTCAATGACAGCCTCGGCCACCGCAGGCTTAAAGTCTCCATAGCCCCTGCCCTCAAATTCCCGCTCTATCTCCTCCATGGTCTTCCCGGTCAGAGCGGAATAAATATCCATCAGGTTGTTGACGCCGGCCTTGCCCTCGGCATACCGGACGCAGGATTCGCTGTCCGTCACCGCCCGCTTGAATTTCCGCATGATGGTGTCGGGATCGTCCAGCACAGAAATGATGCCGTTATCGTTGCCGTCGGATTTGGACATCTTTTTTGTGGGGTCCTGCAGGGACATGACCCTGGCCCCGTGCTCCGGGATCAGCGGCTCCGGCACGGTAAAGGTGGGGCTGTACACGCCGTTGAAGCGCTCCGCCACATTCCGGGCCAGCTCCACATGCTGCTTCTGGTCGGCCCCCACGGGCACGCAGTCCGCCTGGTACAGCAGGATGTCCGCCGCCATCAGGCAGGGGTAGGTGAAAAGCCCCGCATTGATGTTGTCCGCGTGCTTTTGAGATTTGTCCTTAAACTGGGTCATCCGGGAAAGCTCGCCGAACTGGGTATAGCAGTTGAGCACCCAGGCCAGCTGGGAGTGCTCCGGCACCATGCTCTGGATGAAAAGGATCGTCTTTTCCGTATCGATCCCCATGGCCAGCAGACAGGCGTAGGCCTCCAGGGTGTATTTCCGCAGCTCGGCAGGCTCCTGCCGCACGGTGATGGCGTGGAGATCGGCCAGGGCATAAACACATTCATACTCGTCCTGGAATCCCACGTGATTCCGGATGGCTCCCAGGTAATTTCCCAGGTGGAAGGTGCCTGTGCACTGGTACATGCTGAGAATCCGCTTTTTTCTTTCCTGTTGTACATTTTCCATATGATTTCCTCCTCAAGTTTCTTATCGATTCATCTGTTGAGCCAGCTGGCCCAGAATCTTCACGCCCTCCACAAGCTGCTGATCGGTGGGGGTGGAAAAGTTGATCCGGAAGGAATGGCAGGGCTGGGTTTCGTCCGTCAGGAAGGCAGTTCCCGGAACCACGCAAGCCTTCCGCTCCGCTCCCTGCTTCACGAACTCCAGCATATCAATGCTCTCCGGCAGGGTGCACCAGGCAAAAAGCCCGCCCTCAAAGGGATTCCAGGTGATCAGGGGGCGGAAATGCTCCTCCATGGCGGAGAGCAGGACCTGGCTTTTCCGGCGGTAGACCTCCCGGAGCCGCTTCAGATGGGCTTCGTAATTGCAGCGAGTCATGAGCCGGTGGCAGATAATCTGCGCCCAAATGTTGGAATGAACGTCCTCTCCCTGCTTGCAGACCACCATCTTCTGGATAACCGGCTTGGGACCGATGGCATAGCCCACCCGCATCCCGGGGGAAACCACCTTGGAGAAGGACCCGGCATACATCACCACGCCTTCGTCGTCCATAGACTTGATGGCCGCCACGTCCTCCCCGGCAAACCGCAGATCGCCGTAGGGATTGTCCTCCAGCACCAGCACTCCGTGATCCCGGCAGAGCTCGTAGACCCGTTTGCGCTTTTGAAGGCTCATGGTGGTCCCGGAAGGGTTCTGGAAATTGGGGATGGTGTACAGATATTTCACATTTTTTTCGGTATCCAGCGCATTGGCCAGCTTTTCCACGTCCATGCCGTCCGGCTCCATGGGAATGCCGCAAAGCTTTGCCCGATAGGAACGGAAGGTGTTTAAGGACCCGATAAAGCTGGGGGCCTCGCACAGCACCGTATCCCCCTCGTTCAAAAGAGTTTTGGTCAGCAGGTCCATGACCTGCTGGGCGCCGCTGGTAATGAGAATGTCGTCGTTTTCGCCGCCCACCCCGTGCTTCTCCCGCATATAGGCCGCCAGGTGCTCCCGCAGTGGCGTATAGCCCTCGGTAACGCTGTATTGCAGCGCCTCGACGGGCGCGTCCTCCAGCAGCTCTGCGGAAAGCCGCCGGATGTCGTCGAAGGGAAAAGCGTCGGGAGCCGGGTTTCCGGCAGACAGGGGGATAATCCCCGGGGCTGAAGAATTTTTCAGAATTTCCCGGATGGCAGACGGCTTCAGGCTCTGGACCCGGTCAGAGAATTTGTATTCCATAGAAAATTTTATCCTCCCAAATTAAACCCTATTATATGCTTTTCCCGGAGAAATGTCAAAAATATTTCCGACTTCGTCCTTTGCTCCTTTTTAATTTACATAATTCTAAAACATACAACGACAGAAAGTGCTGATTCTCTCAGGTATAATTTGGATATTAGCCGCATAGCTGCGGTTTATCCAGTTTCCATAATTTAGATTTGAGGTGTTTTCTGTGGAAGGTTCAAGCCTGCGGCTGATTCTCGGTAGACTCAGCGAATACGCCCATTCCTCCCTGGCAAGAAAGGCCGTGGTGGCCATGGCCAGCTTTTTTTCGGGACTGCTCTGCTCCCGGGGGCTGGTATTCGGCAAGTACGCCCCCTTCGGGGTGGCGGCTGCCGCCAGCGTCCCCAGAGACGGCATGTGGGCCGCCGTTCTGGGGGCGGCCCTGGGGTACCTGCTCCCCTCCCCCGTCTACGTGCCTGTCCGCTATCTGGCGGCACTGGTGGCCGTAGCCGCGATCCGCTGGTCCCTGTCGGAGCTCACCTCCGTCAACACCCATCCCCTGTACGCCCCTGCCGTAGCATTTCTACCTTTGCTGCTCACCGGGCTGACCATGATATTTCTCCACGGCTCCGTGAACTATGCCGCGGCCCTGTACCTGGCAGAATCCTTCCTGGGCGCCGGGGTGGCCTACTTTCTCACCCGGACCTCCTTCCTACTGCTGGGGCGCACCGGGGATGGCAAAAGCCGGTCCGGCGGTGTTTATGACAGCGGCGATCTGGCCGCCCTAGCGGTCACGGCAGGGGTGATGATCCTGGCCTTTTCCGGACTGACGGTTTCCGGCGTGTCCCTGGGCCGCATTTTGACGGTGCTGATGGTGCTCTACTGCGCCCGGGTGGGCGGCATCAGCGGCGGCGCGGTTTCCGGCGTTACTGCCGGAGCCATCCAGGGCCTGTCCACCGCGGGTCTTTCCTACTTATCCGGGGCCTACGGGCTGGGCGGCCTGATGGCCGGGGTCTTTGCCCCCATGGGGAAGGTGGCGGCGGCGGTAGCCTTTATCCTCTCCCACGGCGTGGCCTCCCTCCAGGCGGACGCAGGGGGCAATCAAGCCATTACCGGGGCCATCGAGGTGGCGGCGGCCACCGTCATTTACATGCTCCTGCCCCGAAGCCAGCGGCTGTCCGAGCTTTTCGGCGTACGCCGGGACACCATTAGCGGCGGCGCGCTGCGGGATAACATCGTCATGCGCCTGCGCCATGCCGCTGAAGCTCTCACTGGCGTTCACGCCTCGGTGGAGGAGATCTCCGAAAAGCTGTCCGGCCTCTGCGCCCCCAACCTGCAGGGGGTCTATGACCGGGCAACGGAGACCGTCTGCGCGGGCTGCAGCATGACCGGCGTCTGCTGGCGGAAATACCGGGACCAGACGGTGGAGAATTTCTCCCAGCTCACCCAGATCCTGAAGGAGCACGGAAAGGCGGACACGGCCGATTTCACCCAGGATTTCGTCAAGCGCTGCGGCAGGGCCGGAGAAATGCGGGACGAGATCAACAAAAATTATAACCGCTATCTCATCAAGGAGGCGGCAGAGCTCCGGGCAGCCCAGGTCCGGGAGGCGGTGGAGGGGCATTTCAAGACCACCGCCGGCATTTTGGACGAGATGGCCGGGGAGTTTTCCCTGTATCAGCACTTTGACGAGGAGGCCGCCCAGCGGGTGGAGGACGTGCTGCTGGACAACGGCGTCATCCCCATTGAGGTCTGCTGCCGCCTGGACAAGTTCGGCCGGATGACCGTGGAGGCGGAAATTCGCCGGGAGCGCCGGAAGCGGCTGAACCGGGCTGTGTTCACAAAAGAGGTCTCCGCCGCCTGCGGCAGGACCTTTTCCCCGCCCTGCGTCAGCGACACAGACGGGAAATGCCGCATTCAGATGTGCCAGCGTCCCTCCTTCGGCATGGGCCGGGGCTTCTCCCAGTACAGCGCCAAAAACGGAACCTTCTGCGGGGACTGCGCCGCCGTCTTTGAGGATGGCTGCGGACGGCTGATTGCCGTGCTCAGCGACGGCATGGGAACCGGCGGACGGGCCGCGGTGGACGGCGCCATGACCGCCGCCATGGCCGAAAGCCTTCTGAAGGCCGGGATTGGCTTTGACAGTATGCTGCAAACGGTCAACGCCGCGCTGATCGCCAAATCCGGCGACGAATCCCTGGCCACCCTGGATGTGACCTGCGTGGACCTGTTTACCGGCAAGGCAGAATTCCGCAAGGCGGGGGCCGCCTCCACCGTCCTCCGCCGGGGAAAGAAGACGGAACTGATCGAAGCCTCCAGCGTCCCGGTGGGGATCATGCCCAATGTGGAATTTGCCTGTGAAAGCCGGGAGCTGGCGGTAGGCGATGTGATCGTGATGGTATCAGACGGCGTCACCGCCTGCGGTGCCGAATGGCTTCAGGACATGGTGCAGGGCTGGGACGAGGAGCAGAACCCCAACCTTCTGGCCCAGCAGATCACTGATGAGGCCCGCCGGCG
>CAZRLJ010000068.1:7824-9920 GCA_964600905.1 uncultured Acutalibacter sp.
AGGAGCAGAACCCCAACCTTCTGGCCCAGCAGATCACTGATGAGGCCCGCCGGCGCCGGGCGGACGGCCATGAGGACGACATCACCGCCCTGGTTTTAACGGTGGGGTGAAAACAGAAAAAGGCCGGAAGCCAACGCTTCCGGCCTTTTTGATCTGCAATTTTTTACTCCTGCTGGAGCCGGGCGAAGCGCTGAAGCATGGCCACAGCCTGGGCGCGGGTGGCGCCCCCCTGGGGCTCAAGAACGTCCTCCTCCACACCAGCGATGATCTTGCTGCCCACTGCCCAGGAGATGGCCGTGGTGGCATAGGAGCTGATCTGGCCGTTGTCCTTGAACTTGCCCAGAGCCGTGCGCTCAAAGGTATCCATTTCCTTATAGAGGGCGTATCGGTACAGCATGGAGGCCAGCTGCTCCCGGGTGATGATTTCATGAGGGCCAAACTGGTCCGGCTCCACACCCGCGACCACACCGCTCTGCTTTCCCCAGGCCACAGCGGCGGCAAAATAGTCGCTGTCCTTAACGTCGATAAAGCCGGAAGAAGCTTCTACGGCAGGACGCCCCTCCATGCGATACAGAATAGAAACCAGCATGGCTCTGTCCAGAATGATGTCCGGGCCGAACATGGTGTCGGTAATGCCGGCAATGTACTTGTTCTCAAAGGCCCATTTGATCGCATCCAGCGCCCAGTTGTCATTCACATCGGTAAAGGGGAACACCGCGGGAGTGTCGCCGTTTTCATCGGGGATCACGCCGCTGTAATCATAGGGGATGCCCGCCGCCGCCGCAAACACCTGGGCGTAAGAACGGCCCTCCACGTACAGCTTGATGTTGTCGCAGCCGTTAAAAGCATAGGGACCGATGCTCTCCACCGACCGGGGCACGCCCATAATGGTCAGGCCGGAACAGGCGTTGAACGCCCAGTTGCTCAGTTCCCGCACGCCGTCTGGCAGCACCACCCGTTTCAGGGCGGAGCATCCGTTGAAGGCGTAGGGGCCGATGCTCTCCGTATTGGCGCTGATGGTGACGGAAGAAAGATTCACACACCAGTCGAAGGCGTGCTCCGGAATGGCGTGAAGATATTCGGGGAGGTCGATCTTCTTAAGCTTCATACAGTTAAAGAAGCAGCTCTCCCCCATATAGGTAACGGTGTCCGGAAGATTGACCTCCTCCAGGGAATCGCAGTCGGCAAAGGCCATCTCCTCCACCCGGGTCGCGCCCTCAGGAAGGGTGACGGAGGTCATCTCATACTGATAACGGAGGGCCTTGGCGCCGACGCCGGTAATTTTGATCCCCTGCACCACGGAGGGAATGACCAGCTCTCCCTTGATCCCGGCGGTGGCATTCACCACCAGGCCGCTGACGCTGTCGATTTTCAGATAAGCGTCATCCTGGCCGGGCACCTTGTAGATAGCGCTGGCGGCGGAGGCGGACATAGGCAGCGCGGCAGCCAGCAGACAAACTGCCAGCAGCAGCGTGAAAATCCGTTTTACGCAGTTTACTTTCATGGGAATTCCTTTCCTTTTCTGTCGTTTCGACATACTTTGCTCCTATAATCATACCGAAAACAGGGATAGATTTCAAGCGTTTTTCCACGAATTTCCCGCTTTTCCGCAGATTCCCGCACATCTGCCCCTTTTTCTCCTGTGTTCCACAATCTGTAGACAGGAAATCGGACCGGCCATAAGCCGGTCCGATCCCGAGGTAAATATGAAAAAGTCAAAAGGCCTTGTACTCGTTATCCTCTGGCTCCGGAAGCGGCTCTGCGGGAGCACATATCCGCCCTGGGGCTGTAGCCTCTGCCAGACCTGGCCGGACGATTCTTCGCTCCCCGCTGGGAAACCAGAAATACCGCAAACCCGGCGCCGCCCACGGCAAGGACCAGCACGAAAGCGCCTGCGCTGCCCACAGGAGAGGCCGCTGCAACAGGGGCGGAAAGGGCTGTCTTCTCCTCGGCAAGCTCCTCCCCGGCAGGTTCCCCACGGCTTTTCCGAAGGTCCTCGGAATAGCGGGCGGGGGCGGTCTCCGCCTCTGCGGTAGTGGCACGGCTCAGCATTCCCACCACAAACACCGTGAGAACGAACACCAGCAAAAAGGAGA
>CAZRLJ010000069.1:0-9843 GCA_964600905.1 uncultured Acutalibacter sp.
AGTTTGACGTTGTGCTGAAGTCTGCCGGCGCCAACAAGATCAACGTGATCAAGGTTGTCAAGGAGGCCACCGGTCTGGGCCTGAAGGAAGCCAAGGCTCTGGTCGACGAGGCTCCCAAGACCGTCAAGGAAGCTGCTTCCAAGGACGACGCTGACGCTCTGAAGGCCAAGCTGGAAGAGGCCGGTGCTGAGGTCGAGCTGAAGTAAGATTCTGCTGCAATCAAAAAGGGTCAAGCCGTTTGGCTTGACCCTCTTTTTTTTCCTTTGATTAACTGCCGGTTCCGGTGCGCCGGACGGGAATGAGCAGGTCCAGCTGGTGAATCTCCGGTTCGCCGGCGGGCGTCTCCATGATCCGCCTGTGATAGTTCAGGTGTTCCTCCAGGCTGCCGAACATATCCTCCGGGCTGCCGCTGCCATTGTACTCATATTCCCTGCTCTCCCGCACCCACTCGTCGAGCCAGGCCCATTCGTGGAAATTGCCCATCTGTATGCTGTGGGCGGCATAAGTTCCGCCGGGGAAATGCCTTTTTTGCAGGGGCGCTTTCACTTCCATGTCGTCGGGAATGGTCACCCAGAATTCATAGCCGTGGGCGCCGGTTTCGTCAGTGGGGTTGGGATGGTTAAAGCCGTACAGCCGCAGGCCGGGATGGCGCTCCCAGAGCCGGTTTTCCCGGACAAAAGCGGCAATAGCCTGCCCTGCCGCGTCCTCGGGATTGTCGCAGATGAAGTGGGCGGCTGCCACCGGGGAGGCCGGGAGATAAATAATGCGGACGTCGGTCAGCTTATTCGCAGCCTTCTCTATTTGGTTCAGTTCTTCCATGGTGATGTGCTCCTTTTCCAGTAGATTGGAAGGCGGGAGCAGGGCGTCCGTCAGCTCCAGCAGCTTGTCCGAAAGCAGTGCCTCCCGGGTGGGCAGGGCAGGCAGGGCTTTCAGGGCGGCCAGCAGTTCCTTCAAAATGCTGCGGACCCGTTCAATGGCCTGGGCACGGTCCTCCAGCTGGTCAAGGTTCCTTTGCAGGACGTCCATGGCTTTGGCTGTTCGGGGTTCCCGCAGGATCACGGCAATATCCTTCAGCGGAATCTGCAGCTTCCGCAAAACAAGGATTTGCCGCAGGCGGGCTACGTTTTCTTCGCTGTACACGCGATAAGCATAGCCCTCCCGTTTTTCGCTGGAAATCAGTCCCTGGCGCTCATAGTAGCGGATCATGCGGGTGGAGACATTTTGCTCCCTGGAAACCCGGGAGATGCTTTGGAGCTCATTCATGGCGCGCTCCTCCTTCCTGATCTCCAGTATAAGGGGCGACACGATGTCGCTGTCAATAGGCTTTTTCAAATTTGTTCCCCACTTTTTCAGCGGCTTTTTCAGCGCCGTTTCCTCCCAAAAGCGCGTCGTGGAGAGGATGGTCCTACAGGCTGCTTTCCCGAATGCGGTTGACCAGATTTGTGCAAGCCTGGGCGAGGGCGGTGATCCTGTCCCAGTCCCCCGCGGCCAGAGCGTCCTCGGGGCAGAGCCAGCTGCCACCGCAGGCCAGCACATTGGGCTGGAGCAGATATTCCTTCAGATTGTTGGGGGAAATGCCGCCGGTGGGCATAAAGCTCACATGGCGGTAGGGACCGTACAGGGCTTTCAGCATTTTTACGCCGCCCACCACCTCGGCGGGAAACAGCTTCAGGGTGGTCAGGCCCATAGCCAGGGCGGCCTCCACCTCTGTGGGGGTGGCGCAGCCGGGGCATACGGGCACCTCGTGCTCCAGGCACCAGCTCACCACTTTCGGATTGGTGCCGGGGGAGACAATGGCCCTGGCGCCGCAGGAGATGGCCAGCTTGGCCTGCTCCACCGTCAGAACGGTACCGGCACAGATGAACACCTCCGGCTGAGCCTGGGCGATGTTCTCAATGGCCTTGGCCGCAGCAGAGGTGCGGAAGGTGACCTCCGCCGCGCCGATCCCGCCGGCCAGCAGGGCCGCCGCCAGGGGAGCGCCGTGAGAGGCGTCCTCCAGCTTGATCACCGGGATGACCCCGTTTTGTTCCAGAATGGTATCAATACTTTGCATCAAATCTCCTCCCTTTTCCCCATTATAGTATGGCCGGACGCCGGGCGCAAGAGAAACCCAAGAAGGAAATTGACTTTTTTCTCCCTTCCGGGTATACTGATTGGGTGTGGAACGGTGGCCTTACCCAAAGCATGGCCTGCGGTTTTTGCTTCATCTGATGAAAATTTGCCGGCGCAATCCGCACTTAGCATTGCGCGGTGTTACCTTTACAAAACTGGAGTTGGATTATTTGCAAACTGTCACCATAGCCGGACTTGTGTTCGGAGAGGGAATGCCAAAAATCTGTGTGCCCCTGATGGGCGGCAGTATGCCGGAGCTGCTTGCGGAGCTCCAGGAAGTCCGAGGCCTTCCGGCAGACCTGTTCGAGTGGCGGGCCGACCGTTTTTTCGGCGATCCGGAAGCGGCGCTGGCGGCCATCGGGGAGCGCATTTCCAGGCCCCTGCTGTGCACCCTCCGCACAAAAAGGGAGGGCGGCGGGAAGGAGCTGGGCCCCCAGGAATATGAGCAGGCACTGGACAAGCTGCTGAACTTCGGCGGCTTCCAGCTGCTGGACATTGAGCTTTCCTGCGGCCCGCAGCGGGTGCGGAGACTGGTGGAGCGGGCTCGCGCCCAGGGCGTGGGGACGGTGATTTCCCGGCACGATTTTGAAAAAACGCCCCCGGAACAGGAAATGGTGGACGTCCTGCTGGCCATGAAGAAGCTGGGCGGCGATCTGCCCAAGCTGGCAGCGACCCCCCAAAGCCCCGAAGACGTGTTGGCGCTGTTGTCCGCCACCTGCCGGGCCAGCGGGGAGGTCGGCCCGGTGATCACTGTGTCCATGGGAGAGCTGGGGAAGCTCAGCCGGGTGTCTGGAGAGCTGTTCGGCTCCTGCCTGACCTTCGGTGCGGGGCGGTCGGCTTCGGCGCCGGGACAGCTCATCGCAGAGGATCTGCGGGCAATCTTAGAAGACATTTCGCCCCATACCGGGGAATGAAAAGAGGGTAAGCTTATGAAAAGCGAGATCGACGCCCTGCTGGAGGCCATGTTCCGTTCCGGGGTGCTGAAATCCAAGGGTAAGGCCGGGGAACCGGACCCGGCGGATTTGGAGAAAAGCGGCACACCTACCCTGGAGCTGCAAACCAGCCTGGACAGCAAGGAGGCTCAGCAGGCCATGGAGGCTATGCAAAAGCTGAACCTGGGGACCGCAGAGAACCTGCAAAAGCACATTGATCAGCTGACCAGGGACGCCCAGGCGGAGCTGGGAGACCTGGAGCAGCATTTGAAGGAGGACGGCATTGAACACGCGTCCTCCGGGAATCAGGGCAATCCTCAGGACCTGGAGAAGGCCTTTGAGACTGCCGGGCAGGAAGCGGCGGAACGAGTATTGGGCCAGGAGGAGTTTTTGAAAGCCCTTCTCATCGCCTTCAAGCGCCCCTTTGTGGCGGGCAGCGAGGCAGGGGAGCCCTTGGGAAAGGCGGCTGTTCTGGGAAAGGCGGGCACCGGCCGTCATACGGCTTTGGAAAGCATCGCCGTCTCTCTGGGACGGCTGGGGGTGCTGAAAACGCCCAAGCTGGTCTTTATGGACCTGGGAGACTATGACAAGCCCGGTGCGGAAAAGCTGTTCCTGCAGGATCTGTATGCCGCGTTGAAGGGCGGCGCGGCCGGTATCGTCTTTGAGAATTTTGAGAAATGCCATCCCTCTGTCCTGCCCCTGGTGTCCCAGCTGTTCCGTGATGGGAAGGTCCCTCTGCCGGGGCGCTATGCCGAGCAGAAGGGAATGCTGGTGGACATCGGTTCGGCCCTTGTGCCGGGGGCGGTGTCGGAGCTTTCCGCCGCCGGGAAGTATCTGTTCCTGCTGACGGACAAGAAGGAGGCAAGGATAGCGGACGCCTTTGGAATGCCCTTCCTTTCCGCGCTGGACGACATCTGCGAGACCGGGGATTTCTCTGAAGAGAGCCGCCGGGCCATTGCCGCGGGCATTTTGCAGGAGCTGCAAAGCAGAGCGCAAAAGAAGCTGGATTTTTCCCTGACCAGCGATCCTTCCGCCCAGGAAGCGCTGATGGCGGCGCTGGACCCGGATACGGGAGTGAAGGGCATGGAGCAGGAGGCCGAGGCCCTGTATCAGGCCCTCAGCGAGGCAAAGCTCCGCCGGGGGCTGGGAAAGCTCACCGGCACTGTTGCAGGCGAGGGAGGCCATCTTGCCGTCCGCTATGAGGCCGAAGGGGAAACGGTGACCCTGAAAGCCTCGGAGGACGGCGGAGACGCCGCCAGAGAGGAGGCTGTCCGTGCAGTCAAGGAGGAGCTGGCGGAGATCGTGGGCCTTGCCGGGATCAAGGAATACATTCTGTCCCTGGAGGACAATTTCAAGATTCAGCAGCTTCGCCGGGAGCGGGGACTGAAAGCGGAATCCCCCTCCATGCACATGATTTTTACCGGCAATCCCGGCACGGGCAAAACCACCGTGGCCCGGATCGTTTCCCGGTACTTGAAGGCCATCGGCGTGCTGACAGGGGGCCAGCTGGTGGAGGTGACCCGGGCGGACCTGGTGGGCCAGTATGTGGGCCACACCGCGCCCCTCACCGCCAAGGCCATCCAGTCTGCCATTGGTGGCGTGCTGTTCATCGACGAGGCCTACTCCCTCTACCGGGGCAGGGACGACAGCTTCGGCCTGGAAGCCATCGACACCCTGGTCAAGGGCATGGAGGACCACCGGGACAGCCTCGTGGTGATCCTGGCCGGATATTCCCGGGAGATGGAGGAATTTCTCACCGCCAATTCCGGGCTGAAATCCCGGTTCCCCAATATCGTTGAATTCCCGGATTACACGGCAGAGGAGCTGCTGATGATCACTAAGAGCATCGTCAAGGGCAAGGGCTACCGGCTGGACCCCGCCTGCGACAAGCCGCTGCTGGACTACTACGAAAGAAAGCAGCGGGAGGGGGACCCCCGTACCAACGGCAACGGCCGTATGAGCCGGAACACTGTGGAGGAAGCGGTGCTGGGCTGCTCCCGCAGGAACATGAAGCTGCCGGAAGATCAGCAGGACCTGGAGCTTTTGCTGCCGGAGGATTTTGCGCTGGACGACTGACAGGAAAAAATTTGAGGCAACACCACACAATTCGCAGCAACGTCTTAAACGCCATCTTGCTTGCAAATTTTCCGCCATATTTTGCAAAAATCCTCGGCCATACACAAAGTATGGCCTGCGGTTTTTGCTTCATCTGGCGAAAAATTTGCCGACGCAATCCGGCATTTAGAATTGTGCGGTGTTGCCTTGGAAACGAGGTGTCCATATGGATAGTATAAAGGTCAAATGGCTGGGACATTCCTGCTTCCGGGTGTCGCAGGGGGATTACGCCGTTGTGCTGGACCCCTTCGCCCCCGGCAGCGTGCCGGGCTGCGGGGACGTCTGCGAAACCGCCGATCTGGTGCTGTGCAGCCACGAGCATGGAGATCACAACTGCCGGGAGGCGGTGACAGTCCCCGAAACGCCCCGGAAAAGCCCTTTTACGGTGACGGCCCTCTCCTCCTTTCATGACGATCAGCAGGGCGCGCTGCGGGGAAAGAACACCATTCATATTCTGGAGGCAAACGGCGTCCGGGTGGCCCATATGGGCGACGTGGGCTGTATGCCCGGCGAAGCGGCCCTGGAAAAGCTCCAGGGCGTGGACGCCATGCTGATCCCCGTGGGCGGCCATTTCACTGTGGGCCCCCAGGAGGCCAAGGCCATCGTGGACAAGGTGAATCCCAGGGTGGTGATCCCCATGCACTACCGTTCCGAAACCTTCGGCTTTGACGTCATCGGCCCTGTGGAGGATTTTCTGGAGCTCTGCGGCGATGTGGCCCGGCTGGATTCCGACGCCGTGGAGATCACCTCCAACATGCCCCGGCTGACCCTTGTGCTGACGTACCGGGGTGGAAAATGAGCCCTTGACAGGGTGATTCCACAGTGCTATACTGGTGAAAATTTGTGAGAAGGAGCTTCCGCTATGACAGCCTTTTCAGCCAAAAGCTATAGCCGTTCCTGGCGCCCACAGTATTCTGTGTGGGCTTTTTGTGCTGAAAAGAATAGGGCGGCGTTCCGGTGGCCCCCTTTGCGGGGGTAAGCATCTGTGATATTCGGATTTTTGTGGAGCCGTCGCTGTGACGGCTCCTTTTTGTTTGACCGCGAACCAAAATGATAATGATTTGGAGGAAAGAAGGATGGAGGAACAATTCCTGAAGGAATATTACGCCAGTTACGATGAGGATGGACGGCTCCTTTCCCGCTGCGGCCAGGTGGAGTATCTCACGACCATGCGCTATCTGCACCGCTATCTGAAGCCCGGTATGGCGGTGCTGGAGATCGGGGCAGGAACGGGCAGGTACTCTCTGGCGCTGGCCCGGGAGGGCTATGACGTCACGGCGGTGGAGCTGATCGAGAGCAATCTGATCCAGCTGCGGCAGGGGATCCGGGAGGGGGACAGGGTCACCGCCCTTCAGGGAAATGCCCTGGACTTATCCGCTCTGCAGTCGGGCTCCTTTGACATGACGCTGGTCCTGGGGCCCATGTATCACCTGTACACGGAGGAGGACAAGCGCCGGGCCATGAGCGAGGCCCTGCGGGTGACAAAGCCCGGCGGCATGGTGTTTGTGGCCTACTGCATGAACGAGCCCACCATGATTCAATACTGTTTTCAGAAGGGGATGATTCGTTCCTGCCTGGAGAAGCACATGCTGACGGAGGGGTATCACTGCCTGTCCCAGCCCCAGGATCTTTTTGAGCTGGTGCGCGTGGAGGACATTGACCGGCTCAACGAACAGTTCCCTGTGGAGCGGCTGGCTCTGATCGCCACGGACGGCGCCACCCATTACATGGGTGATACGGTGAACGCCATGGACGATGAGACCTTCCGGATCTATCTGGATTACCATTTTCACATCTGTGAGCGGGGGGACCTCATCGGCGCTTCCAACCATGTGCTGGACATTTTGAAAAAAGCCAGATAACTTTGGGAACACAAAGCCTGGGGGCCGGACTCTGTCCGGCCCCCGGAGCTGTTTCAGAAGCGTTGCGGGATACAGAAAAATGAGGGAAGAAGCGCAAAAAGCCCCCTCCCGGCGGGGAAGGGGACAAAAATTCGGAAAAAGGTGTTGACAAATTCCTTTTTCTGCTATAAGATAATATACTGTATCACAATGGGGAGAAGTGCGCCCTTTTTACGATTTGAAGTATAACACAGTTCCCCAGAATAGTCAAGGGCACGATGAAAAAAAGATCGTTTTTTGTAGAAAACGACTTCCGGCAACACCCTGTCGGACTGGCTCCGGCGGGTTTACGATAGCAAGCAAGACCTTCAAGGAAACAGGGGGAGCAGGAGAGCTGGGGCTTTCCTGCGCTTCCCAAAAAGAAAAAGGAGTGGCTGTGCCAATGGTGAATGTGAAACCGGTAAAATTGGGCAAGAATACTCGAATGAGCTTTTCCAAAATCGAGGAAGTCCTGAAAATGCCGAACCTCATCGAGATCCAGAAAAACTCGTATGAGTGGTTTCTGAACGAGGGCCTCAAGGAGGTTTTCCTTGACGTTTCCGGCATTACGGATTTCAACAACAATCTGGTCCTCGATTTTGTGGATTACAAGCTGGACGATAAGCCCAATTACAGCGTGTCGGAATGCAAGGAGCGAGACGCCACCTATTCCGCAGCGCTCCGGGTCACCGCCCGCCTTCTGAACAAGGAGACCGGCGAGATCAAGGAATCCGAAGTTTACATGGGAGAATTTCCTCTGATGACGCCCAGCGGCACCTTTGTGATCAACGGCGCCGAGCGGGTGATCGTGTCTCAGCTGGTCCGTTCCCCCGGCGTGTACTTCAAAATGGATTACGACCGTTCCGGCAAGGAGCTGTTTTCCTCCACCATCATCCCCAACCGGGGCGCCTGGCTGGAGTATGAAAATGACGTCAACGATGTGTTCTACGTGCGCATCGATAAGAACCGCAAGCTGCCTGTCACCGTATTCCTGCGCTGCCTGGGCCTGGGTACGGACCAGCAGATCCTGGACTTTTTCGGCGACGACGACCGGATGCGGGCCACCATCGAAAAGGACACCTGCAAGACCATGGAGGAGGGCCTGTTCGAGATTTATCGGAAGCTGCGCCCCAGCGAGCCTCCTACCATCGAGAGCGCCCAGTCCCATATTAACGGCCTGTTCTTCGACCCCCGCCGGTACGATCTGTCCCGGGTGGGCCGCTACAAGTACAATAAGAAGCTGAATCTGGAGGGCCGCCTGGTGGGACAAACCCTGTCCCAGCCCGTGGCCGATCCCTCTACCGGCGAGGTGCTGGCCGAGGCCGGCGTTACCGTTTCCCGGGAGCTGGCCCGTCAGCTGGACGACGCCGGCGTTATGTGCGTGGTGGTCACCGTGAACGGCAAGGAGGTCAAGATCATCTCCAACGGCATGGTGGATATTGCCAAATACGTGGATTTTGACGCCAAGGCCCAGTGCGGCATCAACGAGCGCGTCTGCTTCAAGGTGCTGGACGAGATTTTGCAGACCGGCGTGGAGGGCGACGAGCTGAAGGCCGCCATCGCCGCCCGGAAGAAGGACCTGATCCCCAATCACATCACGGTGGACGACATCTTTGCCTCCGTCAACTATATGAACTGCCTGGCTGTGGGTCTGGGCCAGACCGACGACATCGACCATCTGGGCAACCGGCGCATCCGTTCCGTGGGCGAGCTGCTGCAGAACCAGTTCCGTATCGGCTTCTCCCGCCTGGAGAGGGTCATTCGGGAGCGTATGACCCTGCAGGCCCAGGATCAGGAGGCCCTGACGCCCCATTCCCTCATCAATATCCGTCCTGTGGTGGCGGCGATCAAGGAGTTTTTCGGCTCCTCGCCCCTGTCCCAGTTTATGGACCAGACCAATCCTCTGGCGGAGCTGACTCATAAGCGCCGCCTGTCCGCTCTGGGCCCCGGCGGCCTGTCCCGTGACCGGGCCAGCTTCGAGGTCCGCGACGTGCATTACACCCACTATGGCCGTATGTGCCCTGTGGAAACGCCAGAAGGCCCCAACATCGGACTGATCTCTTATCTGGCCACCTTTGCCCGGATCAACGAGTACGGCTTCATTGAGGCCCCCTTCCGCCGGGTGGACAAAGCGACCGGCGTAGTCACCGATGAGGTGACCTACATGACCGCCGACATGGAGGACGAGTTCGTTGTGGCACAGGCCAACGAGCCTCTGGACGAGGAGCACCGCTTTGTCAATGCCAAGGTGAACGGCCGTTACCGTGACGAGTTCGTTTCCGTGGAGGCCTCCCGGGCGGATTATATGGACATCTCTCCCCGGATGGTGGTCTCCGTGGCTACGGCCATGATCCCCTTCCTGGAGAACGACGATACCAACCGCGCTCTGATGGGTTCCAACATGCAGCGGCAGGCTGTGCCTCTGTTGAAGACGGAGAACCCCATCGTGGCCACGGGTATGGAATACAAGGCCGGAGTGGACTCCGGCGTGTGCGTCCTGGCAAAGCGGGGCGGCGTGGTGAAATCCGTCAGCGCCAATCTGGTGCGCGTCACCGCCGATAACGGCGACATCGACGACTACGAGGTTATCAAGTTCATCCGCTCCAACCCGAGCACCTGTATCAATCAGATCCCTGTGGTGTCCGTGGGCGAGCGGGTGGAGGAAGGCGACGTGATCGCCGACGGCCCCGGCATCAAGAACGGCGAGATCGCCCTGGGCCGCAACGCCCTCATCGGCTTTATGACCTGGGAGGGCTACAACTACGAGGACGCCGTTTTGCTCAACGAGAAGATGGTGCGGGACG
>CAZRLJ010000070.1:0-9560 GCA_964600905.1 uncultured Acutalibacter sp.
GCTCATTTTTGTCCAGCATAGCAGAACAAAAATTTTCTGTCAAGAAAGGGCTTTTGCGCTTTTCAAAAGGTTTGAAAGAGTGTACAATGGATTTAGAAAAAGGGCCGGTGCAGGATCGGCTCAGAAGGAGAGAGTAAATGGACGCTTTGACCCCCAGATTTCCCCATCTGCTTCACGGTGGGGACTATAATCCCGACCAATGGCTGGACAGGCCCGACATTTTGCAGCGGGACGTGGAGCTGATGAAGGAGGCCCACATTAACTGTGTGTCCCTGGGCATCTTCGCCTGGGCCAAGCTGGAGCCCCGGGAGGGGGAATACCACTTCGACTGGCTGGAAAAGATCATTGATAGCCTCTACGAAAACGGGATTTACACCGTGCTAGCCACTCCTTCCGGCGCAAAGCCCGTTTGGATGAGCGAGGCCCACCCGGAAATTCGCCGGGTCCAGGTGAATCTTGTTCGGGACGAGACCGGCGACCGCCACAACCACTGTTACACCTCTCCCTATTACCGGGAGAAGGTGCGCGCCATGGATACAGCACTGGCCCGGCGCTTTGCCAAGCACCCCGGCGTGATCCTGTGGCATCTGAGCAACGAGTACTGCGGCGTATGCTACTGTCCCCTGTGCCAGGCGGCCTTCCGGGAGTGGCTGAAGAAAAAATACGGTACGCTGGAGGCCCTGAACAAACAGTGGTGGACGGATTTCTGGAGCCACACCTACACCGATTGGGAGCAAATTCACCCCCCGCTGCCCAACGGCGAGCACAGCACCCACGGCCTGACGCTGGACTGGAAGCGCTTCACCACGGATCAGGTGACCGATTTTATGAAGCTGGAGCGGGACGCGGTAAAGGCGGTGGACCCCTCCCTTCCGGTGACCACCAACTTCATGTACTATTTTGACTGCTATGATTACGGAAAAATGGCGAAGGAGCTGGATGTGATCTCCTGGGACAGCTATCCCTGGTGGAAGGGCGGCGACAACAGTCAGGTGGCCATGGAGGTAGCCCTGTGGCACGACTATATGCGCAGCCTGAAAAACCAGCCCTTCCTGCTGATGGAATCCACCCCCAGCGTCACCAACTGGACCCCCGTTTCCCGGCTGAAGCGGCCGGGCGTCCACATGATGGCCAGTATGCAGGCAGTGGCCCACGGCTCCAACTCCGTGCAGTATTTCCAGTTCCGCAAGGGGCGGGGCTCTATGGAAAAATTCCACGGGGCTGTGGTGGATCATTACGGAGGCACGGACACCCATGAATTTCAGGACGTAAAGGCCGTGGGTAAGCGGCTGGCCGCCATGGATTCCCTGTACCACAGCCAGGTCCGGGCCCAGGTGGCCCTGGTGTATGACACGGAGAACAAGTGGGCGGTAGAAGGCGCGGCAGGCCCCCGAAACTGTGGGGTCCACTATGTGGAGGCCCTGCAGGCCCACTATCGGGCGCTGTGGGAAATGGGCGTGGCCGTGGACGTGGTGGATGAGGAAAGCGACATCAGCGGTTATAAACTGGTCATCGCCCCCATGCTGTACATGCTCCGCAGCGGTTTTGAGGAGAAGCTGAAAAGCTATGTGGAAAGCGGCGGCACTCTGGTGGGCACCTATCTCACCGGCCTGGTCAATGAAAACGACCTGTGTTATCTGGGCGGCTGGCCCGGCGGAGGCCTGATGGACGTATTTGGTGTGTGGAACGAGGCCACCGACGCCCTGTGGGACGGCGAGACCAACACCATCCGGATGGAGGACGGCAGGGAGTATGCCGTCAAGGAGCTGTGCGCCCTCCTCCATCTCCGGGGAGCGAAAGCCCTGGGGGTCTACGGCAGCGATTTCTACCAGAACGAGCCGGCTGTCACCGTCAGCCAATACGGCAAGGGCAGCGCCTACTACATCGGCGCATCCGCTGAGGACGATTTCTACCGGAGCTTTTATCAGGCTCTGGTGGCCCGGCTTTCCCTGAAAAGGGCGGTGGACGCCGATCTGCCCCGGGGCGTGGAGGCATGCCTCCGGGAGGACGGCGAAAAGAAGTGGCTGTTTTTGCAGAATTATTCCGGCAGGGAGCAGACCGTGACCCTGCCTGACGGGTATGAGCTGTTCCCTGAAGGGGAGGCGGCGGAAACGGTTTCCCTAGCCCCTTACGACTCGGTTTTATTACAAGGTATGACAAAATAGGCCCCGTTTTTTTTCGGAAAATTGTGTGGGGTGTTAAAATCCTGCGAAATGAAAGTTTTTTATGGAAATGCGGAGATATTTGTGTTAATATTTTGGTGGTTGAGTACCGCTTTTCCGGCGGGCCGGACAAGCGGACAGGCATGAGACGGACCGGAGAAAGGATGGCCAACTTTTATGGAACAGTCAGCGCAGTTTTTCAGCCCTGAAAACCGTGTGGCGCCCCTGGGGATCGTTTCCCTGGAAGGAGCCACGGAGCTTTCCGACAAGATCGAGGCGCACCTCCTTCGCTGGGCGAAGGAAGCAGGCATGGACGTGGAAACCTTCCGGATCAAATCCAGTTGTCCCCGGTTTTCTTCCGGCGACGGCAAGGGCCTGATCAGGGACACCGTCCGGGGGTACGACCTGTTCTTTATTGTGGACGTGGGAAACTACAGCTGTACCTATAACTATTTTGGCAAGGAAAACCGAATGTCTCCGGACGATCATTACCAGGATCTGAAGCGGCTCATCCAGGCTGCCAGCGGCAAGGCCCACAGGATCAACGTGGTCATGCCTATTCTGTACGGCGGCCGCCAGCACCGGAGGAACTACCGGGAATCCCTGGACTGCGCTGTGGCCCTCCAGGAGCTTCACGCCATGGGCGTGGAGAACGTGGTGACCTTCGACGCTCACGATCCCCGGGTGGAAAACGCCGTGCCCCTGATGAGCGTGGACAATTTGATGCCCAGCTATCAGGTGCTCAAGGCCATGTTCCGGAACTTTCCCGACCTCTCTACGGAGAAGGAGGATTTCATGATCGTCAGCCCTGACGAGGGCGCCCTGAACCGGAATATGTACTACGCTTCCGTTCTGGGGGTGGACCTGGGCATGTTCTATAAGCGCCGGGATTATTCCCGGGTGGTGGATGGCCGGAACCCCATCATTGCCCATGAGTATCTGGGCTCCGATGTGGAGGGTAAGGACGTATTCATTGCGGACGACATCATCTCCTCCGGCGAGTCCATGCTGGACATCGCCTACAACCTGAAGGCCAGAAAGGCCAAGCGCATTTTTGCCTACGCCACTTACGCTATCTTTACCAATGGCCTGGAGGCCTTCGACAAGGCCTACCGGGAAGGATACATCGACGGCGTGTTTGGTTCCAACCTGACCTACCGCACAGAGGAGCTGAAAAACCGGCCCTGGTTCTTTGAGGTGGACGTCTCCAAGTACATCGCCTACTTTATTTCGGCCCTCAATCACGACATTTCCGTCAGCGCACTGATCGATCCCCATGAGAAGATCAAGGCCCTGCTGGAGCGCCGCAGAGTGGAGCGCAGCAAGTATGAGGGCTCTCAGCTGAGCTTTGAAAAGTAATGAAATACAACCATCGCACAAACTCCAAAGTTTTGCATAGGATAGTTCAAAAGCCGTGATGGGAAGAGAGTACCCGAAGGGGTCCGGCCCAGAGAGGAAGAGACGGCGG
Source organism: uncultured Acutalibacter sp. (assembly GCA_964600905.1). GTDB lineage: Bacteria > Bacillota > Clostridia > Oscillospirales > Acutalibacteraceae > Acutalibacter. Next base: position 3,631 of record CAZRLJ010000070.1, read on the forward strand.
CAAAGGCCGCAGGCTGAAAGCTCTTCTGCCGGACAGCGGGGAAATGCGTCCCGGAGCAGGCAGGGGGAAATCCCTGCCCGGCGGGAGCCGTTATCTTCCAGAGCAGAGGAGAGTCCAACCCTCCCCTGCTCACGAGAAGCAAGCGAAGTGGAACCGCGGCTGTATAGGGCCGCCTTCGCAGACGGAAAGGTCTGGGAAGGCGGCTTTTTATTTGGAGTGAGTGCAATGTTCTTTGATAGATGGGAAGCGGAGCTGGATTCCATTCTGGAGCGGGATCCGGCGGCCCGGTCCCGGTGGGAGGTATTTTTCCTGTATGCGGGCTTCCGGGCGGTGCGGTCCTATCGGATCGCCCATTGGTTTTATCTGCACGACAGGAAGCTCATTGCCCGGTGGATCTCCCAGCGGGCCAGAAGAAAAACCGGCATTGAAATTCATCCGGGCGCCCGGATCGGCCGTGGGCTGTTTATCGACCACGGCATGGGCGTGGTCATTGGCGAAACGGCGGAGATTGGCGATTTCTGTACCCTGTACCAGAATGTGACCCTGGGGGGTACCGGCAAGGACAAAGGAAAGCGCCATCCCACCCTGGGCAACCATGTTCTGGTGGGGGCGGGGGCGAAAGTCCTGGGACCCTTCACGGTGGGGGACAACGCGCGGGTGGCCGCCGGAGCCGTGGTGCTGGACGCCGTTCCGGCAAACGCCACTGCGGTGGGCGTGCCCGCAAGGGTGGTGCGCATTGCCGGGAAGAAGGTGGAGCAGCCCAGCCATGCCCTGGATCAGATCCATGTGGCGGACCCGGTGTCCATGGAGCTGTGCCGCCTGGGCAGCCAGCTGGAACAGCTTCGGAAACGGATGAATGCCCTGGAGGAAACGGAAAAAGAATAAAGGAAGCTCTGATGAAAGCGGATGGGTCAGATCGACGGAATAGATTCCGCCGAGGTGTGCCTGGACGATTGATTCAGAGGTTCCCAAACAGTAGGAGGCTGTTTTTATGGAATTGACAAATACCCTGACAATGAAAAAGGAGGCCTTTGCGCCCCACGAGCCCGGCAAGGTGAGGATGTACACCTGCGGCCCCACCGTGTATCACTTTGCCCACATTGGCAACCTGCGGTCCTACATCATGGAGGACGTGCTGGAAAAGGCCCTGCGGTATGAGGGCTATGAGGTGGACCGGGTGATGAACATCACCGATGTGGGACATCTTTCCAGCGACGCCGATACCGGCGAGGACAAGATGCTTGCCGGCGCCAAGCGGGAGCACAAGACGGTGATGGAGATCGCCGCGTTTTACACCGACGCTTTTCGGGCGGACTGCGACAAGCTCAATATCCGCTGGCCGGATACGGTGGTGCCCGCCACCTCCCGCATTCCGGATTTCATTGAGATGGTGGAAAAGCTGTTGGAGAAAGGATATGCGTATCTTGCCGGAGGCAACGTGTATTTTGACACCTCAAAGCTGAAAAATTACTACGTGTTCGGCAACCAGAACGGCGAGGACCTGGCCGTAGGCGTCCGGGACAGCGTGGACGCGGATGAAAACAAGCGCAGCAAGACGGATTTTGTGCTGTGGTTTACAAAGTCCAAGTTTGAGGATCAGGAGCTGAAATGGGACAGTCCCTGGGGCGTGGGATACCCCGGCTGGCATATCGAGTGCTCCGCCATCAGCGTCCGGGAGCTGGGGGAGTATCTGGATGTTCACTGCGGCGGCATCGACAACGCCTTTCCCCACCACACCAACGAGATCGCCCAAAGCGAGGCCTACCTGGGGCATCCCTGGTGCAAATACTGGTTCCATGTGCTCCACCTGGTGGACGCCTCCGGCAAAATGAGCAAGTCCAAGGGCGGAACCCTGACCGTGTCCACCCTGGAGGAAAAGGGCTACGATCCCATGGCGTACCGGATGTTCTGCCTCCAGTCCCACTACCGCAAGCCCCTGACCTTCTCCTGGGAAAGCCTGGATAACGCCGCCAACGCTTACAAAAAGCTGGTTGCGCGGATCGCCGCTCTCTCCAAGGAAGGCGAACCGGACAAGGAGGCCGCCGAGCCCTTCCGGAAGCGGTTCGGGGAGGCCCTGGGAAATGACCTGAATACCTCCTTCGCCCTGACGGTGCTTTACGATATGCTCAAGTCTGATCTGTCTGACGCCATCATGCGTTACCTGGTGGGGGATTTTGACCGGGTGCTGTCCCTGAATCTGCTGGAGGCGGCGGAGAAGGCGGCGGCCCCTGCCGGACAGGAAGTTCCTGAGGCCCTGCGGGCAGAGATCGAGGCCCTGATCGCCAAGCGGGCCGAGGCCCGGAAGAACAAGGACTGGGTCGCCGCCGATGCCATCCGCGACGAGCTGGCTGCCCGGCACGTGGTGATGAAGGATACGCCAAACGGCGTGGAATGGCATATTAGCTGTTAGATTTTGGATGTTAGATTTTAGAAAAGGGCAAAAAGCGCCGTCGTTTTGAGGTGCTTCCGAGCTTCCCCAAAGTGCCCTTGACATTTTTTTCCCATTCTGTTAAGATAGGGGACGAAAATGAGTGCAGAGGTGAAAGGATGCGCAAGTAATCTGTGAAAAAGGGATACAAAACTGCCCTTGCGGCTGTGCAGGGGCCGGCTTTGCTGTCGTTTTCCAGATTGCTTTTATCCTTCGCGGCTCCCTGAGAGCCTCCCCTTTTGCCTGGATAAAAAGGTCTGTTATGGCGCAAAGCCGTAACAGACTTTTTTTGCTTGGAGGAACTATGCTGCAAATTAGAAATTTGAATTTATCCATGAAAAAGGACCTGCGGGAGCTGCTGCGGGAGTTTTCCTTTACCCTGAAGCCCGGAGACAGGGCGGCGGTCATCGGCGAGGAGGGCAACGGGAAATCCACCCTGCTGAAGCTGCTGTACGATGAGAGCCTGATCGAGCCCTACGCCGAGTGGAGCGGAGAGATCCAGAAGGACGGCATGATCCTGGGGTATCTCTCCCAAGAGCTTCCGGCGGCTGAGGCCGGAAAGACCGTCTATGAATTCTGCGCGCAGGAGCCGGCCTTTCTGGAATGCTCGCCCCGGGAGATTTCGGCCACGGCGGCCGATTTGGGCCTGACGCCGGAATTCTTCTATTCGGACCGTCCCATGGGCACCCTGTCCGGCGGGGAGAAGGTCAAGCTGCGGATGGCATTGCTGACCCTGCGCCGCCCGGACTGCTGGCTGCTGGACGAACCCTCCAACGACCTGGATATTTCCACACTGGTCTGGCTGGAAAAGTTTATCAAGAGCTGTCCCCAGCCGGTGCTGTACATTTCCCACGATGAGACCCTGCTGGAAAACACAGCCAATGTCATTATCCATCTGGAGCAGCTGCGCCGGAAGACCCTGCCCCGCTGGACCGTGGCAAAAATGGGCTACCGGCAGTATGTGGAGGAGCGCCTGAGCCAATTTGCCCACCAGGAGCAGGTGGCCCGCAAGGAACGGGAGGAGGACCGGAAGCGGCAGGAGAAGATTTTGCGGATGGAGCAGCAGGTGCAGCATGGGCTGGATACCGTTTCCCGGGCCAATCCGGGGAAAGGCCGCCTGCTGAAAAAGAAGATGAAGTCCGTCAAGTCTATGGAGCACCGCTATGACAGGGAACGGGAGGACATGACGGAGCTGCCTGATTCCGAGGACGCCATTCTGGTGGGTTTTTCCGACAGTGTGACCCTGCCCGCCGGAAAGACGGTGCTGGACTTTTCCCTGGACGGGCTGACCGTGGGGGAAAGCGGCGGGCGCCGGAGCTTGTCGGAAAATCTCCGGCTCTATGTAAGGGGGCCTATGCACATCTGCATTGTGGGAAAAAACGGCGCGGGCAAAACCACGCTGATCCGGAAAATCGCGGAGGAGCTTCTTCCCAGGACGGATCTGAAGGCGGCCTACATGCCCCAGGATTACGGCGAAACGGTGGATCAGTCCCAGACGCCGGTGGATTTTCTGACCAGCTCCGGCATGAAGGAGGACCGCACCAGGGCCAAGACCTACCTGGGCAGCATGAAATACACTGCCGAGGAGTGCGGCCACGCCATTTCAGAGCTTTCCGGCGGCCAGAAGGCCAAGCTGTTTTTCCTGAAAATGATCCTCGATGGCAGCAATGTACTGATCCTGGACGAGCCAACCCGAAATTTTTCACCCCTTTCCGGCCCGGTGATCCGGAACATCCTGCGGGATTTCCCCGGTTGCATCCTCAGCGTGTCTCACGACCGGAAATATATCGGGGAGGTTTGCGATACCCTGTACGAGCTGACAGAGGATGGCCTGGAAAGACGGGTTGATTTTTTGCAGGGAGAGAAGTATACTGAATTCATCTGACCGGGAAAGGGGGGACCGCTGTGGCGGCGGATATTTTGATCAGCTTTGCTGTGATCGCCCTGGGGATTGTGGTGGCGTACCGCTGCATCCTTTCCTGGGGTGCGGACTGGCGGCTGCCCTGTTTTTCCGGAGAAAGGGAAACCCCTGATCCCCAGGAGGTGAGATCCTCCACGGGAAAGGTCTTTCTTCTGGCGCTTAGCCTGCGCCTTCTCATTCTGGGGGCGGCGGTGACGGCCGTTCTGCTCCGGGGAGAGGGCGGAGGGTCCTTCCGGGACTGCCTGGGCCAGATGAACCGGTGGGACGCCGGGCACTATATTGCCCTGGTGGAGAAGGGCTACGCCGGGTACGTGGAGAACGGAGAGCACCTGTTCCTGGTCTTTTTCCCCGGATATGTCTGGCTGACCCGGCTTGTGACGCTGATCCTTCCCGATACTATGGCGGCGGGCATGGCGGTCTCCAACCTGTGCTTTTCCGCCGGGTGCTGCTATGTGTACAGGCTGGCGGAGGAGACCCTGGGCCCCCGGCCAGCCTGGGACGCGGTGCTGCTTTTGTCCCTGTTCCCCTTTTCCTTTTTCTCCAGCCTGGTGATGACAGAGGGGCTGTTCCTGCTGACCACCGCGGCGTCGTGCTACTATGCATACAAGGGCAAATGGCTGGCCTACGGCCTTTGGGGCTGTGGAGCGGCCCTGACCCGCATGGCAGGGGTGCTGGTGGTGATCCCGGCCGCAGTGACGCTGCTGGAACGGGCGAAGCCCCTCCGGCCGCCGGTGCGGGAATCCCTCAAGGGATCGTGGAAGGGGATTTTGAAACGGATCCCGCTGCTGCTTCTGCCACTGCTGGGGACAGGCATTTATCTGGCGCTGAATTACAGGGTAGACGGGGACCCCTTTGCTTTTACGACCCACCAGGAGCATTGGCACCAGGGGGGCATGTGGGTATCCCGGACTTTGCAGTATGTGTGGAGCTATTTTTGGGAGAATGCGGGGAATTCCTTTGGCTGGGCTGTCTGGGCGCCAACACTGTTTCTGTTTGTCGCATTTTTTGCCCTGATCGCCGTTTCCGCCGGAAAGCTTCGAAATCTCTCCGGTCTGCTGGCTTACGCTTTCTGCTACCTGATCGTCAACTACTCTCTTTCCTGGCTGCTCAGCGCGGGAAGGTATCTGTCCTGTGGGTTCCCGTTCTTCATCCTGCTGGCGGGATTTACCGAAAAAAGACCGGCTTTGCGCAGCGTTCTTCTGAGCGGTGAGGCGCTTTTTCTGGGTGTGTACCTCTTTGCCTATCTTTCCGGGGCCCAGGTGATGTGACCTTTGATTCCAACCGGGCGGGGATTTTCCGCCCGGTTTTTTCGCAAAGAGTTGTAAACATTTGTTCGGAAAATTTTCCAAAACCCATTGCTTTTCCCATTCTTTTTCTTTATAATAGGAATGAGAAAATAAGGGCCCGCAAAATCGGGCAGGAGGAAACGGATAATGGCGGAAAAAGCGAAGACACCCATCAGCACGAAGGCAAACACCGGGGGAAATCCCGATGATAAAAAGAAGGCGCTGGAAACAGCCCTGGCACAGATCAAAAAGCAGTTTGGCGAGGGCGCGGTCATGCGCCTGGGACAGGACTCCG
>CAZRLJ010000071.1:0-9523 GCA_964600905.1 uncultured Acutalibacter sp.
CTGAAGAAGACCCGGTTTTTGAAAACGGCGATACAGAGCAGGAACCCACCCCGTCCCCGGAGCCCGTGAAACCGACTCAGCCCACCTTCATCGACGTGCCGACGGGCGTCTATTATGAAAAGGCCGTCTCTTGGGCTGTGGAAAACCGCATTACGGCCGGAACCAGCGACAGCACCTTCAGCCCCAACGATACTTGCAGCCGGGCACAGATCGTCTCCTTCCTGTGGCGGGCGGCGGGACGGCCGGAGCCTACAAACACGGCCATCAGCTTTACGGACGTGCAGCCGGGCTCCTACTACGAAAAGGCCGTCCAGTGGGCGGTGGAGAACCGCATTACGGCCGGAACCAGCGACACCACATTCAGCCCCAACGACACCTGCACCCGGGGCCAGATCGTCTCCTTCCTCTGGCGCGCCCACGGCAGGCTGGACCCCACAAACACTTCCACCAGCTTTAGGGACGTGCAGTCGGGCGCTTATTACGAAAAGGCTGTCCAGTGGGCGGTGGAGAACCGCGTCACGGCTGGAACCAGCGACACGACTTTCAGCCCCAACGACACCTGTGTCCGGGCCCAGGGCGTTGCGTTCCTGTGGCGCGCCGCCGGAAGGCCGGAGTAAAAGAAACCGGAACATCTTTATAGAAAAAGCAAAGGAGCCGTAAGGCTCCTTTGTTCTTTGCCTCCCTCTGACGAGGGAGGTGGCAAAAATCTTTGATTTTTGACGGAGGGAGAGAAAAAAGAAAACTACAATTTCGGCTTTTGGCCACCTTTGCTGCAAAACTCTCTCCCTCAGTCAGCTGCGCTGACAGCTCCCTCATCAGAGGGAGCCAAGGGCGAGGCACTCATAAAGCCGTCTCAGCTTCGCTTCGGTCGGCGCTAAACGGTCTCCGCAGGAGACCAGCGCCCCTTTCAGGGGAGGCTTTATACTCACTCGTCGAGCTTCAGCACCGCCATAAATGCCTCCTGGGGAACCTCCACGGTGCCCAGCTGGCGCATCCGCTTCTTGCCCTCCTTCTGCTTTTCCAGCAGTTTCTTTTTCCGGGTGATGTCGCCGCCGTAGCATTTGGCCAGAACGTCCTTCCGCAGGGCCTTCACAGTCTCCCGGGCAATGATCTTCCCCCCTACGCAGGCCTGGATGGGCACCTCGAACAGCTGCCGGGGAATCTTCTCCTTGAGCTTTTCCGTCATTTTCCGGGCCCGGGGATAGGCCTTTTCCGTGTGCAGAATGAAGGACAGGGCGTCCACGATCTCCCCGTTAAGCATGATGTCCAGCTTCACCAGCTGGCTGGGACGGTAGCCCATCAGCTCATAATCAAAGGAGGCGTAGCCCCGGGTCCGGGATTTCAGCGCGTCAAAAAAGTCGTAGATGATCTCGTTTAAGGGCAGCTCGTAATGAATATCCACCCGGTCGGTGTCGATGTACTTCATGTCCTTGAACACGCCCCGGCGATCCTGGCACAGCTCCATGATATTTCCCACATACTCGTTGGGAGAATAAATGTGGGCGTTGGCGATGGGCTCCTCCGCGCTCTGGATGGTGGAGGGGTCCGGATAATTGGTAGGGTTGTCGATAGAAAGCTCCTCCCCATCGGTCTTTTTGATTTTGTACACCACGCTGGGGGCTGTGGTGATCAGGTCCAGATTGTATTCCCGCTCCAGCCGCTCCTGGATGATCTCCATGTGCAAAAGTCCCAAAAAGCCGCAGCGGAAGCCGAAGCCCAAAGCCGCAGAGGTTTCCGGCTCGAAGGTCAGGGAGGCATCGTTGAGCCGCAGCTTTTCCAGGGCATCCCGCAGGTCGGTGTAATGAGCGCCGTCAGCAGGATAAATGCCGCAGAAAACCATGGGCTGCACCGTCCGGTAGCCCTCCAGGGGCTCCGCCGCCGGACGTTCCGCCAGGGTGACGGTATCACCCACCCGGGCCGAGCGCACGTCCTTGATAGAGGCCGCGATATACCCCACCTCTCCGGCACACAGGGCGTCGGCAGGCTCCAAAGAGGTGGCGCGCATATACCCGCACTCCACCACCTGAAATTCTCCGCCGGTGGCCATCATCCGAATGGTATCGCCGGGGTGCACCGTGCCCTCCTTCACCCGGACATACACAATAACGCCCCGATAGGAATCGTAATAGGAATCGAAAATCAGCGCCTGCAAGGGTGCGTTTTCATCTCCCCCGGGAGCGGGAATATCTGTGATGATCCGCTCCAGCACCTCCTCCACGTTCTGGCCGGTCTTGGCGGAGATTCTGGGAGCGTCCATAGCGGGGATGCCGATCACGTCCTCGATCTCCCGGCACACCCGATCCGGATCGGCGCTGACCAGATCAATCTTATTCACCACCGGCATGATCTCCAAGCCGGCGTCCACTGCCAGATAGGTATTGGCCAGGGTCTGGGCCTCGATCCCCTGGGAGGCGTCCACCACCAGAATGGCCCCCTCACAGGCGGCCAGGGAACGGGATACCTCGTAGTTAAAGTCCACATGGCCGGGGGTGTCGATGAGGTTAAAGACGTAGTCCTCTCCGTTTTTGGCGGTGTATACCAGGGTCACCGCGTGAGCCTTAATGGTGATCCCCCGCTCCCGCTCCAAATCCATATTGTCCAGCAGTTGGTTTTCCATTTCCCGCAGGGGCACCGCCCTGGTCATTTCCAGAATCCTGTCCGCCAGGGTGCTTTTGCCGTGATCAATATGGGCCACAATGCTGAAATTCCGAATTTTGCTTCTATCCATGCTCTGCTCCGTATTTGACCCGGCCAGGCCGGGAAATTTTTGAATGCTGTAAGCTTTCCTTCTGTATTATACACGATTCTCCCGGAAAAGGAAAGAGCCCAAGGGCGCCATCATACAGAAACTCCCGGTACAAATCGCTGTACCGGGAGTAGGGCGCTATTCCGATTTCATTCCTCCTGGGCGTGATTGGCATCCACCGGATCCTGATAGGTAGGCACGGTTTCCCGAATGGCCTGGATCACCACATCGTAGTGGCCCTGCTCTGCCTCCGCTCCGGTGTGGAGCGCGACCGCCTTTTCCAGAATTTCCAGCTTCTCCTCCATTTCCCCGCGGGAATACCCTTTGTCCCGCTCAATGAAGATCAGATCATTATCGGTCTTGTCCACCTTGTCCGGATTCATCAGCAGCTCTTCATAGAGCTTCTCGCCGGGTCGCAGGCCGATCTCCACAATGTCAATATCCTCGTAGGGCTTCAGGCCGGACAGCCGGATCATATTCTCTGCCAGAGTCAAAATTTTCACAGGCCTGCCCATATCCAGCACAAAGAGCTCGCCGTTGTGGGCCATGGCCCCGGTCTCCATCACCAGGCTGACCGCCTCGGGGATCGTCATAAAGTACCGGACGATGCGCTTATCCGTCAGGGTCACGGGGCCGCCGGCCTCGATCTGCTGCCGGAACAGGGGGATCACAGAGCCATTAGAGCCCAGCACATTGCCAAAACGGACGGCGGCAAACTCTGTTTTGCTGTCCTTCCGGCACTGGATGACCATCTCGCACAGCCGCTTAGAGGCGCCCATAATGTTGGTGGGATTCACCGCCTTATCGGAGGAAATCAGCACGAACTTCTCCACGCCGTACTTCTCGGCCATGTTTGCCACATGATAGGTGCCGAACACATTATTTTTCAGGGCCTCGCACCCGCTGGACTCCATCAGCGGCACATGCTTGTGGGCCGCCGCGTGGAAGACCACATCGGGACGGATCTCATTGAAAATCTCATCCATACGCTCCTCATCCCGCACGGAGGCAATGATCGTCCGCAAATTCAGCTTCTTACCAAACTTCCGGATCAGCTCCTGCTGGATGTCGTAAGCGTTGTTCTCATAAATGTCCAGGATCACCAGCTGCTTGGGCTGGAGATTTGCAATCTGGCGGCACAGCTCGGAGCCGATACTGCCGCCGCCGCCTGTCACCAGCACGGTTTTTCCCTTGTAATATTCCCTGGCAGGCCCTTCGTTCATAGCGCGGACGTTTCGGGGCAGCAGGTCCTCGATCTGAAAAGCGCGCAGGTCGTCCGGGCCGCTGTTGTCCGTATCCATCATTCCATCGTTGAGCTGGCGGTCATAAAGCTTGATTTTGCAGCCGGTCTGGCTGTACAGATCATACAGACGGCCCATGGTCTCCGCGTCCGTGTCCGGCACAGCGATGAAAATTTCCTGCACCGGGAGGCGCTTCAGCAGCTCAATGGTCTGATCGCTTTCCTGGTAGACGGGAATCCCGTTGATAACGCCGCCCACCTTGGTGCCGTCTGTGTCAATAAAGCATTGGGGATCATAGTGGGCCCGGGGGTTGAGAATCAACGACTCCGCCAGGCTGACGCCCAGCTTGCCTGCCCCCACAATGGCGACCTTGATCCTGTGCAGCCGCTCCTTTTCCCCGTCAAAGGAACCGTCAGAGGCAAAATGGAGCCTGTAATGGGAATAATTGAAGAGAAAATGATAGATAAACCGGCTGGCCAGGGTCACAAGAAGGATCAGCATCACCACCAGCACCGTGTAGCCGAAGCCCAGGTTCACCTTGGGATTGATCCTGCCGATCAGGAAAAAAATCACCCCGCCGATAAGATCGGCGGCCATCAGCTTCAAATAGGTAGCCGTATTGGCATAACGCCAGATACTGGTATAAATATCAAACAACAGCCTCATAAAGGTGATGCAGGAGAACAGAAGCAGCAGCTTGAACGGGGTGAACGTGCCGTTGGGCGCCAGAGAGTTGATCTCAAGGGTGGACATCAGCGCCACTGCACCATACACCACCGCCATGATCACTCCATCGACCATCAACAGCAAGATTCTTCTGTATGTGCCCTTCCGGGTATTGATCGGATTTTCCTGTTTCATTAATTTCCCCGATTTCCAGGCAGCCTTCCTTCCGCACACGGCTGCTCCGCTTACAATATGATGCGCCCTTGAAAACAAAACTCCGGCCGCCGGGATTCCCTGCGGCAAAAAGGGCAATAGTAACACCGATTACAGTGTTTTTTATTTTACAACAAATCCGTACACTTTTCAAGTGTTCTCCCATAAAAAGTAACAGTTTGTCATTTTTAGCGGTGATTTTTGGCAGATTATGGCTTGTTCCCCACTCTGTCCCCTGCAAATCTTGCTTTTTTTACCTGTTTCCGGTATAATATCCGCAGCGGGTAGCGAATATTATGGAATTGAAGTTGCCTCGGTCAGTTCTTCGCTACGCTCAGAACGTGCGTTGGTACAATAGCCAGTATGGTACTCAAAGGACGTTCTATTCACAATTTGCAGCACAGGGAGTTAGAAAATGAACAAGAAGCTGAAAATCGTTTTTAATGCGCCGGTCACACTGGCCTTTGTGGCTATCTGCTTTTTCGTCACGCTGGCTGGGGCGCTTACAGGCGGGTCCAGTACCCAGGACTATTTCATGACCTACCGTTCTTCCCTGACCAATCCCTGGACGTACCTCCGCTTCTTCACCCATGTATTCGGCCATAGCGGATGGGTGCATTTTATGGGAAATACCACCTATATTCTGCTTCTTGGGCCCATGCTGGAGGAGAAATACGGCTCCCCCGCCCTCATTGAGGTCATTTCCATCACTGCGGTGGTCACCGCCCTCGTCAATTTCATCTTTTTCCCCTCTGTGGCCATGTGCGGCGCCAGCGGCGTGGTATTCGCCTTTATCCTGCTTTCCTCCTTTACCGGCTTCAAAAACAGGGAAATTCCTTTGACCTTTATCTTAGTGGCCCTGATCTTTATCGGCCAGCAGGTATACGACGGCATTTTCGTCCAGGACAACATTTCCAATACGGCCCATATCGTAGGCGGGCTTGTGGGCACTGTGATCGGCTATAACCTGAACAAACGCCACGCCTGAGGCGCGGGAAATCACTATGGCAAAAAGAAAAACAACTACAGCGGCTCCCAGCCTTGCACGGTCGATCCTGATGGTGCTCGGATTCCCCTTTGTGATCCTGGGCTACCTGATTTATTACCTCGGCAAGCTGGCGGCCTTTCTCTTTTCCGCCCTGCTCTCTCTCATAAAAAAGACTGGAAAGGCGGATCTTTCCAAAATGGACGGCTACGCCTATGAACAGTATGTGGCAGATCGGCTGCGAAAGCGGGGCTATAAGGATATTCAGGTCACACCGAAAAGCAGGGATTTCGGCGCGGATATTCTGGCCCGGGACAAAAAGGGCGTCAAGGTTTGCTTCCAGTGTAAGAAATATGCAAAACCCGTGGGGCCCAAGGCCGTTCAGGAAGTCCATGCGGCGGCAAGTCATTACGGCTGTGAATTGGGCGTAGTAGTTTCCCCCGCAGGTTACACCGAGTCCGCCAGGACCCTGGCAAAGGACTGCGGCGTGGAGCTATGGGACAGCATTTGACCTGTAGTCTCCCCTGTCAGCCGCCAGCATCGTGGGGCTATTATGCAAGACTTTCCCGAAGTCCCTGTTAAGGGGCGCTTTCTTCAGAAGCTTTCTCAACAATACAAAAGGCTCCCATGCTTTCGCATGGGAGCCCTTCTTATGCTATCTGTACGGACTCAGCGCCAGAATTACTCCTCGGCGTCGGGATCGCCATCAGAGCCGCCGATGGTATCCTCTTCGGTACCTTCGTCGTCACTGTTGCCGCCGACAGCAGCCTTGGCTGCGGGAGCGGGCACAACAGCGGGTTCAGCAGCTTCCTTCGTGGACTCGGGAGCGCTCTTCTGAGCGGGAACCGGGTCGGGAATGGTGATCTCATAGCTGTAGTAGCTGCCGGAAACATTCAGGGAAGCGAACATGATGTCGGCATAAGCCCAATGCTCGTTGACCAGGGCGGCATCCAGGAAGGGATCCTTCACGGAGGTGTCGGCCTTGATCTGTCTCCTCTTCTCGGGAGTCATGCCCAGATAGGTGTTGATCATCTTCACAGCCTCGCAGCGCAGCAGACCGGCAGCGGGACGGAAACCATACTCATCACCATGGACAGTGCCGTTGGAGTACAGGGTGGCAACTGCGTCATAGGCGAATTCCTGAATCGTGTTCCAGTCGGGAATCTGAGTGAAATCAATATTGGTGATTTCCTCGACCCTCTTCAGCTCCAGACCGAGAGGCGCAAAAGCGTTGGCGATCATGAAGGCTGCTTCATCGCGGCGGACAAAGTCGAGAGGACGGTAACCATACTCGTCGCCGACCATGATCGGCTTCTCCATCTGCTCGTTGCAAGCGAAGTAGTTCTGATACCAGTCGCCGTTGCCATCGGGAATCTTTGCCGTGCCGTAATTCACAGAGGGATCGTAGTTGCCAGTAACCACCAGCAGCATTCTCAGCAGCTCAGCGCGGTTGACCTGATCGTCAGGACGGAAGCCGTACTCGTCGCCGGCAATGTAGCCGACAAACTGTGCGTAAAGGGTGGTGGGCGTGGTAAAGGTCATGGCCGCCACATCTTCTGCCTTCAGATAGGTGGTGCTGTGCTCCTCAGTGGACCAGCCGCGGAAGATGGTGCCTACAGCGGCCTTGACAGCGGGAACAGCGGAGGCGTCCAGCTTGCCGCCAGTGGTTCTCACAGTCACGTCCGTGCCGGCCTCGTTCTCCGCCAGCTTGCCATACTCGGCATGGAAGGTCACGGGAACGCCCTGCACAACGGGCTTCTTGTTGAGCTTCATGGGAACGGTCAGGGCTTCCACAGCGGACAGATCGCCTGTCACGTCATAGTTGCCGGCCAGCTCAGCGTTCAGAGCTGCGGCCAGATCGGCGGCAGAAATCTCAATAGAGATCTCACTGCCATCGGCCTGGGTCCAATCGGGATCAGTGGCGTCGTCTGCCACAGTGCCCGCATCCTTCTGGGCCTGCAGCAGGGCGGCGGCAATCAGCCCGTTCAGCGTGTCGTCCGTCAGGCCGGAGAAGACTTCGCTGAGCTTGCCTTCATCGGCAGTGTTCGTGATCTGAACAACAGCACCCTTCAGAGCCTGGAGAGCGCTCTCTGCGGTGATGTCTTCCGTGTTCACGGCGCCGGCTTCCTTCTGGGCAGCGCCCGCAAAGGGAGCTTTCTCAACGGTAACCGTCAGCTTGCTGCTGCTGGAAACCTTCTCGCCGGTCACGGTGATGCCGGTAGTCACTTCATGGGTGCCCACATTGGCGCTATCCATGCTTCCGGAGAAGGCGGGAGTCTTGCCAAGGTCGGAAGGAACCAGAGTGCTTGTAATCGCATCGCTGGCGGGAAGATCGGGGGTGCCATCGTAGGTCTTGGTTGCGGTAGCGGTCACCACAACGCCCTCAGGCTGAACGGCCTTCTTGATGGTGATCTCCACATCATAGGCCTTGCTGGCAATATCGGACTTTCCGCCGGTAAAGGTCAGAGTGCCGTCAGAATTGACCTTGATCCAGCTGCTGGCATTTTCGCCGGCGCCGGTAGCGCCCTTGGCCTTCACGGTAGCGGTAACATCGCCGATCACCCAGCCGTCTGCCCAATTTTCGGTGACGGCCACAGTGGTGGCAGTGTTGTTATTGATCTTCGTTGTGCCCAGGGTCACGGTTCCGTCAGAACCGGAGCCAACGGTCAGGGTGTAACCATTATCGCTGACATTGAACTTGTGGGCGCTGTCGCTCTGATAAGCGACGTTCGCGCCGGTCTGAGAGGTGGCGGTCTTATCGACCGTAACCGTGTAGGTCTTGCCCTTGGTGGGCTCAGCGCTCAGGGTCAGGGTGACGGTGTTGTTCGCAGCGCCAGTGCCGACGCTGACGTTGGTAACGGTCAGAGTAGCTGCGCCGGTCTCACCGTCGATGGTAAACAGGTTATTCGCCGGGCTGGCAACAAACGTAGCGCCCTTCATGGTCAGTGTGATCTTATTATCGGCGGTAGGACCGGTCAGGCCGGTGATGGTGCCGAAGTTGTTGCCCACACCGGCTACATTCACAATGGCGGAACGGAAGGCGCCGGTCGTGGCGGGGATCACCAGATGGATGTGCTGGCCGGTGCGGGCCTCTACCGTCTTACTGGCGGGAAGATCAGAGAGGGTAGTGCCAGCAGGCACGGAAGTCTGCGTCGCCGTGGTGTCCACCCAGTACTTAACGCCAGTGGCCGAAGTCGACAGAACCGTATTGCCGTCGATCTTGCCAGTCTGACTGGAAGCCGCAGTAACAGTCAGGGTAGGACGGGCAGGAATTTTAAGCGTACCAGTGAAGCTCACCTTGCCCGTTCCGGCGCCGCCCGCTACCGCACCATTCGTAGCGGATACATTTTTGTTGAAGTTATCACCAATCGGAGTATTCGCTGCAGGAGAGGTGACCTTTGTGCCACCTGCAATGGTATACTCGGTGGTATTGGTGAAGGTCATGGTCTCGTCGGCATAGTTGAAGGAAACAGAAGGTGCAGCTGCCCGCGAAATGCTCAGGGTCGTGGACAGTCCCTCTGCCACGGTGACCTTCACGGAAACACTTGTACCGGTGACAGCGTCGATATCCGCAGCCGGAATCGTAGCCGTTGTGCTAGTGATGGCCACATTCTTCTTGCTTCCAATATCATATGTTGAGGAGGAAGTAACATTGCTCAATGTGACGGTGTT
>CAZRLJ010000072.1:0-9349 GCA_964600905.1 uncultured Acutalibacter sp.
CCGCTGACCAGAGATGGTACCACCAGGATGCCCAAAAGGAGAAAGCTCAAAGCCATGGAAAAGAAAACATTCAGGGAACCCTTTTTCCCCCCGCTTGACAGCTTATACATCAAAAGAAACAGCAACGCTGCCAGCGCCACCATCCCGCCAAAGCCAATGTGGCACAACAAGATCAACGCGAAGCTGACCGTAATGCCGGCCAGCTTGGCCCATCTCGGCTCCTGCAGATAGGAATAGATCAGAAAAGCAAAAAGCGGGAGGAACACCATACTCAGGGAACGGGCAAGGTTTCCCTCGCCAAAAAGGACAAAGAGGTTGTTGGGCATAAAGAACCACAGCCCGCCGAGAAAGCCTCCCAGCAGCGGGCGCTCCACCCGCTCCCCCATCCACAGCCAGGGCAGGGCGCCGAAAAAGCAGATCGCCCCCACAAAGAGCAGGTATCCGTTCATGGGGTCGCCTCCGGCAGCCCCCTGACAGAGCGCCATAAAATAGGCAGCCAGAGGCGGCCAATACCGCAGCAGCTCCACCCCATTGTACCACATGGGATTTACCAGTGGCCACAAGTCGCCGCGCCCGATGGAATCGTACAGCCACTGCCCGCGGTAAATATGGTACATAGTATCAGAACCGGAAGGATAGGTACCATTCCGGCTGACCACCGCTACCACGGCGATTGCCAAGCCCAGATACAACAGTGGAAACAGGCAATACAGCAGCCAATTCCTTCGCTTTTCCTTCATCTTACTGCTCCTCGACAATTTCATCCAATACAGCGTCCATTACATCGGACATGATGGCGGCTTCCACATCCTCCGAGCGCTGTGCATACTCTCCATCCTCCGCCAGGTTCAGGATATAGCTTCTGGAGGGCGTCTCACTGGCCTGTACCCGCGTCAGCACACCGCCGATATCGTGAATGATGCGGTAGAACTCGCCCGCGAAATAATCCACCATATTCTCCAGGGTAGGCAGGATGCCGTCAAAAGGCGGCTGTTCATTCATGAGCTTGTTCTGGTACTGGCTCAGGTAACTGGAAATCCCTTTCTCAAACACATTGAATTCCACAAAAGACGTGCGCCCGAATTTGATGGTCAAAGCGAACTCCCAGGTGTGGGAATGAGCTTCTCCCCGATTCCCGTTCACAATGATATAATGCCTGGCGTTCAGGTAAAACTTGATTTCATATTCTCGGTACAGCCGAATGCTCATTCCTTGTCCCCCTGCAATTTCTGTATGATATTCTCCACAAGCCCTTCCCGGTCCTCTTCAATTTGGCAGCGATAGAGCACGTCCGTTCCCGGCAGAGTCAACAATGGAATGATATTGCGGTTTACAGCGTCAGGATCCGCCTGAACGAAAAGCATCACCAGCGCCATGTCGCCCCATTCAAATTTCAGCACGCTCTTATCCATCAGGCTTTGGGAAAGCTCCAGCACCGCTCTTTTTCTGGAATTGTCAGAAAAACCGAGCTTCACCACTGTAAAGGGAAACACCTTGCGCTCTACCAGCTTCCCCATAAATTCGGAAAGAGCGTTCCTCTTCCACAGGTTATTCCTCACGTCGTAAAGATCTTTATCGGACAAACGCTCGTTGACAGACACCAGGCTTCTGTTCAGTCCCGCCACCAGCTGCTTCTGGCTTTCCCTTTCCGCCAGCAGCTTCTGAATATAGAGCCCCATGCTCAGCGCTGTAATGCAGAACAGGAACAGCAAAACTGCCACTGTGATACACAAGCCAACTTTTGATTCCAGAAAGTGGTTGTTGTCCAGCAGCACCCGGCGATTGGTCAGCAGGCAGATGCGGTAGGTCTCCCCGCGGTATTCAAAAGCCACGCCGGAAGCAATATATTCGGCTTCATTGATTTCGATCTCCCCATGAATGACCCGGTTGACTTGTAACGATTGCAAAAATTCCTGTGCGCTTTCCGATGAATAGTAGGTCGCTGTGGTAAAGCCCTTGTACTTGTTAGTCTCCAGCACGTCCTTGACAAACAGCATCGCCTGCTCCTTGGAGAAGGTCCAATACTTATTGGACGAGGCGTCCAGCGTGCTTAAAATCCCGGTGATGATTTCTTCATCGCTGCGGTTTTCTTTCAGATTGATTTGATCCAGCACCAGCTGCACATAGCCGTCCTGCTGGGTGGCGCACACGTCCAGAATGCCGCTTTCGTAATGGGCCTGCTCTACCCAAATCAGGAAAGCAGTCAAAAAAGAAATCAGAATAGACAGTACTCCCGCGAGGAGCGCCACAGGCTTTTGCCGCCGTTTGGATGAACTCATATCCTTCTGCGCAAGTTCTTCTTTCTTCCGCTTCATTCTGCTGCCTCCTTCTGCACAGGCTGCTGTGCAAAGACGGTCAAATAATACTCCGATTTTTTCATCACTTCTTTTTCCAGCCAGGTAAATCCCTTTTCCTCCATCAGCGTCTTTTCCGCGGAGAACAGATTCGTTCCCAGCCCAAGACGATTCCCTTCTATCTCAAAGCCCATGGCTGCAAGCATGGTTGGAAACATATCCATGGTGGCAAAGGTGCGGTTCTGTTCATCAGATTCACAAGCAGTATCACTGTTTATGATGCAGTCGTACACCGTTCTGTCGTAGTAGTCCACACCGTCTACCAAATTGTTGTCCATGCGTGGGTGGTCACCCATGATCACAATAACGCTGTCCTCGTAGAAGCTTTGTTCCTTACACCAATCAACAAATTCTCCTACCAGTCTGTCCGAGCAAGCAGCCACATTAGGTGTAATACCCGGATATTTATCCTCGCACCAATCGCAGACATACCCGTCCGTGGCATGAAGGTCCACCGTCAGCAGGGTGAAGTTAAAGGGGTCTCCGCCGTCTGCCATTTTGGTAAGCTCTTCTCTGGCAATATCGAACAGCACCTTATCCTCAATGCCCCAGTTCTTCCGATAATCCTCCGGCACATAACCCGCTTCTTTGGCCGCCCACAAATCGAAAATTTCATAGCCTCCATGCTCCCGGAAATAATTGGAGCGCCCGGCATAGCCCCCCGAGGAGCCGCAAACGAACATCTGCCGGTATCCCTTTTGCTCCAGCACGTCTCCCAAAGTGACAATGCCCGGCATAAATGCCTCATCAGAGCTAAAAAATTCTTTGTTCGGGAATGCATAAGGAACGCCGCTAGTGCTGGTATACAAAGCTGCAGCTGTCCAGTTTGTCCCCTGTAGGCAGTGAAAGCCTCCCAAGCCCGGAGTATCCCGGAAATTGATGTTTTCCTGGGCCAGTGCGGTTAGCTGGGGAATGTAATTGACCTGCTGATGTCCGCCAACCTCCTCAGACGCATAGGTGGTTTCCATACTTTCCACATAAATGCAGATCAGGTTTTTGGTCTTGCCGGAGGAGGTGATGGCCACATCTTCAGGAGGGACATATTGTTCTTCGTAAAGTGTTGTCCAGTTGCCTCGTAATTCATAATAGTCCAGCAATCCGTAAGCCGCATTCGCGTAGATCACGCCCAGGAACATCAAGATTGCGATGCAGTATAACAAAGCCGTGTGAAAGCCCTTATACCGGCGAAGTCCCTGGGGATTTTCCGCCCAGCGGCGCCGAAGCCACCGAGCGATCAAACGGTCCAGCACACAGAAAACCACCCAGCAGCCCAGGGCGATGGCCACAGGAAGCGCCAGCCCGGTAAGGACTTCCGTAACCATTCCCGCACCGGCGCCCTGCACGCCGCCTTTCAGGGTATTCCATATCTCGTTAATCTCCACGCCAAAGGCTTTCCGTGACCAGTAAACGGCTACAAATACCAGGGCTGTCAACACAAAAAGAAAGCCTGTGCCAAGATACCAGCCCAAGGAATAGGGCGGTTTCTCCTGTTTCTGCTTTTCCTGTTCTGCTTCCGGCGGCTGCTTCCCCTCCACAGATTCCTGAGGCGGCCTTCGGTTGATGAGCCCCCGGAACTTCTCCAGCGCCTTCAGGGGCTTTTTGCACATCTCTTTTACGGCTTTACAGAAGGCTGCCCGCTCTTCGGAAAAGGTCTTTGTCCGCCAAGAGCTGTCGGTGGAAACGCTGTTGATAATGCCAGCCACACGGATAAAGAACACAAAAATGTTGAAAAGGGGCAGTAAAAGAACGCACCACCAGTGCTTCGCGTAGTATCTCCGTTCTTCCGGATCCATTTTCAAAAAGGTCAGCACCAAAATGAAATAGAAGAAGCCAATGAGCATATACAGCAGAATGATAACGCCCAGAGCATACAGAATGGTCTGCCCGGAGTAATTCATAAACACCAGGCAAACCATGGCAAGATACCAGATCATTCTGGGAAGCGCGAAAGTGTGGTCAAACAGAAGGGTGCGAACATTTACATCCTTGCCGATTTTGGATACCCGGAAATCCTTGTTCAGGAACATTTTGGCAACTTCCAGACTACCTCTCTGCCAACGCTGGCGCTGGGTGTAGAGCGTATCCATATCTTCGATGGGGTCTGTAAAGTAAATGGCGTTTTCGCAGATTTCCACCCTCTCTCCCTGGCGATACCGCATTTGAAAGGTGATATGGGTGTCCTCGCAGATGGTATCCGTGTTGTAGAGCCAGGATTGCAGCACCGCAGACTTGCGAAACGCAGAGAAGGCGCCGGACAGGGTATAGACGGAATCCGTTTCCGAAGCGTAGCTGCGCCCAGCCAGGAAGGCCTGCGCATACTCCATATACTCCAAGTTGCGGATCAGCTTCAGAAAGCCGGGCTTGCCCGCCTTGATTTTATCCGAGTCGGTGAGAATCGCTCCCGTCATGCAGTTCAGATCGGGATTTGCCTCAAATTTGGCGACTAAATTAGCAAGGGCGTTCTTTTCCAAACGCCCGTCGCTGTCCATATTGATGATGTACTTTCCTCCGCTGTTATAGAGCGCCAGATTCATGGCACGTGACTTTCCCTGCTCGGCATTCAGCCACTGCATTTTCAAATCCGGAAATGCTTCCTGGCAGTCGGCAAACACGGAAAAGCTGTTGTCACTACCGCCGTTATTGACCAGGAATATCCGTATGCTTTCCGTGGAATAAGTGCTTTCCGCGATGGAACGAATACAGGGAAACAGCGTTTCCGCCGAGTTGTAGACAGGGATGATAATGGAAATCTCCGGGTCAATGGCAGGGCGCTCATATGGCTTGCGATGCTGCACGCGGCGCTTGATCAGCAAGCCAACGCTCCCCAGCGCCGGAATAATCTCCATGATTACCGAGACAACGATCCATGCGCCCCAGAAAACAAAGGAGTTAAGAATTCTTTTTAGGATGGGCATAGACAAAGTTCCCTACTTTCATCCGAATAACCTGCGGTTTTGTAAATACGTAAAAATACAAGTAAACGCTGAGAACGTAGAACAAGATCCTGCCGATAATGGCATGCACGATGTAATACGCCCCCGGTCCGAAAATGCACACAACAACGCAAATCACAAGAATGCGCAGAGAGTTGGCCAGCATGATATAGCAGAAGCCGACAATGGCAAGCAGCAGCTTTTCCGTACTGCTGTATACGTTGAAAAAGCACAGCAGGCTTTCGTAAGCGGCGATCTCAATGACGCCGGAGCACTCAAAATCAATCAGCAGGGTCAGGGACTCCCCCTGGGCAGAGAGAAAAATGATGCCGTATTTGAAATATGCCGTGAATTGCGAGGTCAGCTTTCCCACCGCCCCTACCAGGGCGGAGACCACCTGAGCAAGGGGCTGGGTCACGATAGGACGCACTGCGACCATCAGCAGAATAAACATGCCCGCGCTTCCGACAAAAAAGTGCCAGGAATGCAGCTCGGCCTTTTTGGTGATGGCAAGCAGCGCCACCCAAAGGGCAGCAGCCAGGAGAAGAATCGCTATACTCATGCCGTCTGCCTGCGTCTGCGGAACCATGTCACGCCCAACACGGTAAGGAGACAAAGCAGCACACCCAGCCACGCCCCGGTTGGCGTCCCGGAAATGGTGATCCACTGCTGTCCCAGTCTGCCAAACTGGGCGGAAATGGTCTTAAAGTCCTGAGGAGAGCAATCAAACCGCTTTGCGACCTTTTCCAGATCGATCAAAAACTCGCCTTCGATCTGAGAATCGGTAGCCGTTATCATGATTTTCCCATAAGGCACTTGTTGATCATAATTGGGGAAGTCGGCATTGTTGATGTTATCCAGCGTTCCCCAGTCGCTCGTATGACCCAAGTAAAACTCATAGGTGCCGTCCTTCAGACTGCTGATGTCCGGATTATAATTGATCGAGCCGTCCTCCCCTACAAGGACCGGACGAAAATACAAATCGCCAATACCGTCAAACCGGATGGTGACAGCATTCAGCAGCTCGCTTCCGCCGGTCTGCACGTGCTGCGGCATGTCGCTCCTCACATGGCCGTACAGGGAAGACCCATCGGCATATAAGGCCCCTGTAGCGTCTGCGGGCTTTTCACCGGTGCCCTGCGTGGCATACTGGATCGTTGTGTGGGGATAGTAGGTCCAATCACCGTAAAGGCCGTCGTATACGATCCCGTCAAAGCTGCCGCCGCTCCCCTGCCCGTTCAGGTTTGCAACACCCGTAACCATGGGCTCGTGCAGATAGATTCCAAAGTCCAGGGTATTCTGATATTCGGGCAGTGCGGAGACAGGAATGGCAACCTCCCACCGGGTGCCATTGTGCTGACAGGAAGCGTCCTCCGCAGGACAGCTCACCGTGCCGTCCCGATTCAGCTGAAAGACAAACTCTTTTCCCAAATCGGTCTTGATAGAATATTTTCCGTTTCCCTGGGTCCCCGCGCCGGTTGCGCTATATCCCGGATATTCTTCCAGGTACAGGTACACCCAGTCGCCGTCAAACACCATGGCTACGTCTTTCAAATTGCCACCCGGATCGTTGCCGGGGGTTTTTGTCACCGCGTCCCAGTCGGCAAAGCTGCCGTCAATGACAATGCCCTGGTAAACCGGTTCCTCTTCTTCCAGCGGCACACCGTCCATCACCGGCATATCCCCGGCGGCAAACGCAGCGTTTTGATAACTGATCGTGAAATTCTTGTCTGTGAAATAGGAAGCCGGGATGCACAGCTCCGCGCACACGTCACCCACGTCGTTTCCCACCGCACCGCCGATTTCCAGCTGCGCTCCTTGGCTGACCAGAAAGTTCAATGGAATAGGATCCGGGGTGACGCCGTTCTGCGTAATGTTCAGCCCGCTCCAGCGGATTCCGTCAAGATTGTACTGGTTTGCCGTACCCTCCAGGCAGAGGTATACGTTTCCCTCCGTATCCATGGCCATTCTCATGGAATCCACCGAGTGCCACCTGTCTCCCTGGCCGGGGAGCGTTACGGCGGGGACGTTTTTCCAATCTGAAATATCGCCGTCCACCACGATACGCCCGCTGGTGTTCGGCTCTCTCCCGGCAGTAAAGCTTTTGGCCTTTACAGGCTCTTCCGGCCCGCTCTCCACGCCGGAAGATTCTTCCGGCATACTCGTCACGCTGGAGGACACATCTGCTTCCGGCGCGGACGCCTCCGGCTGACTTTCCGGGCTGGAAGGCGTCTCCGGTTCCAGTTGGCTTCCCAAGCTGGAAGACAGGGCAGGTTCCGGCATACTTTCTGTGGGTTCTCCCGGCAGCCCCGATTCTGTGGCAGAAGCAAAGGGCAGCGTTCCAAGGAGCCCAATACAAAGGGACAGACTGATCGCACCGGAAAAAACCCGATAGACGCCAGCCCGTTTCCTGTTTTTTTGCATAAAAATCCCTTCTTGTCAAATCTCTCTATAGGTCTTATTTAACCTTACATACTACAGTATAGCATTGAGACTAGATTTTTTCAAGATATTCACAAAAATTTTCTCTGCTGGAAAAGATTGTTTTGCCAAACTGCCTCCTCTGTCTTTCCCATCCCAGCTTCCGCTGTACAGAAACAAAAGGGAAAAGATCACAGGCATCTTCTCCCTTTGCGGCGCCCTGTCTCAAAATGATTGGAGCTTGTCCCTGTTCCGGATGGTCAGGTCCCTGATCTTTTCATAGCTCTCTTCGCTTAAGTCATGCTCGATTTTGCAGGCGTCGGCAGCGGCGTTTTCCTCGGATACGCCCAGTTGGAGGAGAAACTCCGTCAAAAGCTGATGACGGCCGTAAATGCGCTGGGCAATCTCCTCCCCCGGGGGAAGAAGGGTGATAAAGCCGTCCCCGTCCATCCGGATATATCCATTTTCCCGCAGGCGCTTCATGGCCACGCTGACACTGGGCTTGGAGTACTCCAGCTCGCGGACAATGTCAATGGAGCGGACGACCCCTTTCTTTTTGCGAAGCATCAGGATACGCTCCAGATAATCCTCAGCAGATTCGTAGATATTCATAAAAGCACCTCCATGGACGAAAACCTTTTTATATAGGTTAGCACATTCTAACTAAAAAAGCAAGTTTTTTCACAAAAGGCCTTGACAAGGGCAGTTAGCGATAGTAAACTAAGGGCGATTCCAGAGTTAGCACATGCTAACTCGTTTGCGAGGAGGCGCACAGATGATGCCGTTGACAATGGCAAAGGTGGGCGAACCGGCAACGATCCGTAAGATCACCGGCAAGGACGAGGTGCGTCAGCACCTGGCGGAGCTGCCTCCTGCATATAGTGGTAGAGCTGGTGAATGTCGGCGGGCAGCTCCCATTCACGAGAGGCTCCGGCTTTACTGGTGATTTTTGCTTTAATCATTTGATGCACCTTCTCTCTGAAAATGAAAAAAGCCGGTCGCTGGAGAGGTTTCTCCAGCGACCGGCTATGTATTTCTGTGGCGAGAGGATCAGCAAATCGTCCCTGCTGGCCCTCTCGTTTTGCTTTACTCTGTTGGTGTGAGGGTTCACTTCCTGCCGGAAAGCCAAAACGCCAAATTTTCATCTACGTTTTTGACTTTTGAAATCCAGGCTTTCGGGCATCAAAAAACCGCGCAGCCGCGCGGTTTTTTGAGCGAATATCTTTTTTATGGCAACACCGTATAATCCCCCACAAAAAGGGAGAGTGGAACGAATTTAGCCAAGAGGCGGGAAGCTGCCCCAAAAGCAGGACAAGAAGCAGGGCAAATCAAGCCGCCAGGCAGGGCCTGTCAGCCAAGATCAGATTTGCCAGAGCAAACACCATATTCAATTTGGCGGTCTGTTTTCGCAGACCTCGGTATCGTGTCTTTCGATAGTGGAATCTGTTTTTTACCACAGCGAAAACATGCTCGACTTTTGCTCTGACAGAGGATTTCTCTCGTTCACGACGCTTGATCTGGCCCTTGGAATGTGCGGACGCTTTTTTCACCTGGGAAGGACGGCGATTGATCTTATACCGAATCTTCTTGCCTTTTTTGTTCCGAATGACGGCATCTTCACGTTTGTCGGCTCCGAGATAG